>JANXMS010000021.1 GCA_025354525.1 Acidobacteriota bacterium | reverse complement strand
CATGCGCTTGTCGTCGATCTCGCCGAGGCTCTATCCCCCTTCCTCTCTCCCGACATTGCTCCGGATCTCTTCAGACGTCGCGGATTGGCCCTCTGTTAAGTCAAGACTTGCTATAGCCGAGTGTTCCAGCCGGAGACGCCTAGGGCTAACCCAACACTAGTCAAGAACAGGATAAAGGTGGAGGGTTCGGGAACTGCAACGACGGCATTTCCTGACAAGCGATAATTCGCATCCGCAAACTTACTCTGGAATGCAACGATGGAACTCCCTGTGAAGTACAGGTTCTCGCCTGCAACATCGCTGTTCCCCGAGACCGACCCGCTGCCGATGGAATAGAAAAAATACCGGGTGCTCGATTGGAGTTGAAGAGCAGGATCGAAGATATAAAGTTCCGCTGCAATACTCTGAGACTGCCCGAGGAACTCTGCAGTTGCGGCGCTTACATTTGATGGCGTGCCAAACGCGATTGGAGTTGTGCCTGGCGCGTTTGAGAACCAAATGGAGGTGATGTTATCCCATGGGCCCCCGCTTGGAGTCGTCAGAGAATTGCCTGGAATAAAGGTACTGGTGCTCACGCTTGCAGTGTTTTGCGTGATCGTGATTGCGCGAGCTGTTGGGGCGGCAATAAATGCACATACTCCCAGGGCAGCAGCCATGCAGAACGCCCGACTGCTGATTCGGATCGCCTTGCGTCGTTTCGATATCATGGTAATTGATTAGCGGCCTCCGCTTCAATAGAATCAATCGTTTCGGTAGCGTCGCGCGACGCCTGTGGCATGATTGTGAGGGGCTCGTTGCGGCACAAACTCCAAAAACGCCAGGAAACTGACCCAAAGCGGGAGGCGAATGATCCCGGAACCCGCTAATCAAGTACCAACGTCCATTGAGTCCGCCGACTGCCCCGACTCGCCCTACGATTGCGGCGGGGAATGCCGGAATGTTGATTGACGGGGGAGCTCGAAGCGTAGTCGGGACGAATCAGACCAGTACGGCCTTTTTCCGGAACCTTCAATACGACCGGATTGGGTGGCACTCCATCTACGTGAATGTCGAACTCGGCCAACTGCGCACCGATACACAGGGGCGACTGATCGTACTAGGCGGCAACGGAATCTCCGGTGAGCCCAGCGGCGTTTCGATTAGGCCAGACTTTTATCGGAACCCGGGCCGGCGCAAGCCAGAACCGCGATAGACTTTTACCTATGATTCGCGTCCTTGTTGTTGGCTTTGTTGTCGCTGCCGCAGCCTTTCCACAGGAGTTTGACCTTCTTCTACAAGGCGGACGGGTGATGGACCCGAAGAGCGGTTTGGATGGTCCGCGCGATGTGGCGATCAAGGCTGGGAAGATTGCGGCGATTGAACCGTCGATCGCGGCCGGACGGGCCCGGAAAGTGCTGGACGTGAAAGGGCTGTTGATTACCCCCGGGCTGATCGACATTCATGTTCACGCCTACTTTACGGCGAGCAATCCGGGATCGTGGGCGGGCGATAACAGCGTGCCGCCGGATGGCTTTAGCTTTCGGAGCGGCGTGACCACGATGGTGGACGCCGGGTCAGCCGGGTGGCGGAATTTCGAGCACTTCAAGTTGACCGTGATTGATCGGGCGAAGACGCGGGTGCTGGCGATGATCAATATCGCGGGCTTCGGGATGGTTAGTGATTTAACCGAGCAGGGGGATTTTGACCCGGCCGCGGTTGCCAAGTTGAAGGCGAAGTATCCGGAGACGGTGGTGGGGGTGAAGTCAGCGCACTATCAGCGGCCCGACTGGGATAGCGTTGACTCGGCCGTGGAGGCGGGGAGGTTGGCGAAGGTACCGGTAATGGTGGACTTTGGCTACTTCCTGCCGCAGCGACCTTTCTACCAGTTGGTTGCCGAGCACTTGCGCGCTGGCGATATCGCGACACACGCGTATCGTGGGCCGGTGCCTTGGGTGGATGACCAGGGGAAAATTTATCCGTATTTACTCGCGGCGCGGAAACGGGGCGTGCGGTTTGACGTGGGACACGGGGGCGGAAGTTTCGTGCTGCGGAGCGCGGCGGCGGCGATGGCGAATGGGTTCTATCCCGATACGATTTCGTCGGATCTGCATACGACGAGTATGAACGGCGCGTTCATGGATATGCCGACTCTGATGTCGAAGATGATGGCGTTGGGGATGCCGCTGCGTGAGGTGATCCGGGCTTCGACGTGGACGCCGGCCGAGGTGATTCAAAGGCCGGAGTTGGGGCACTTGACGGTGGGCGCGGTGGCCGATGTGGCGGGCCTGCGATTGATGGAAGGCGAGTTTGGTTACTACGACAACAGCGGAGGACGGGTGGCTTCGACGCAGCGTTTGTTCTGCGAATTGACGTTGAAGGACGGAGCGATTTCGTGGGACTTTAACGGTCGGCAAGGGGTGGATTATAAGCGGCTTGGACCGCGGTATGGAATTCGAGAAGGGATCGATCAGATTCTGGTGCCGAAACAATGAGAATCATTCTTGGGATGCTGGTTTGGGTTGCGACGGTGAGTGCGGCGGAGCCTTTGCGGGTGCGGCTGGTGACCGGAGGGCATTCGCATGAGCCTTCGTTCTACACGATGTTCGAAGCGATGCCGGAGTTGAAGGTTGACGTGGAGCCGCATCCGCGAGCGTTTGAAGGGAATTTGATGAAGCGCGTGGACGTGTTGGTGCTCTACGACATGATCCCGGTTTCGACGCCGGAACAGCGGGATCGGCTGCGGACGTTCGCGGAGTCGGGGAAGGGGATTGTGATTTTGCATCATGCGATTTGTGGCTATGTGGATTGGCCTTGGTGGTATGAAAACGTGGCCGGGGGAAGGTATCTGTCGACGTCGACCTACCAGCATGATGTGACGATCCCGGTGAAAATTATTGGGGCGCATCCGGTGACGGCGGGGTTGCAGGACTTCACGATTTTTGATGAGACCTACAAGGGGATGTGGATTTCGGACAAGGTGAACGTGCTGGCTTCGACGACGGAGAAAACGTCGGATGGGCCGCTGGTTTGGGTGAGTCCGTTTGAGAAGAGCCGGGTGGTGTTTGTGCAGTTGGGGCATGGCCGTCAGGCGCATCAGGACGCGAACTATCGGCAGTTAGTGCGGCAGGCGATTGAGTGGGCGGGGGGACGGCGGTGAGGCTGCTTGGCGTGCTGGTGTTGTGGTGTTTGGTGGTGAGCGCGGTGGAGCCGGGGGCTCAGGATCAGGCGGCGATGCAGGATGCGCTGCGGCGATATCTGGTGGCCGTGAACGACTGCGACGAGGCGGCGGCGCGGGCGGTGGTGACGAAAGACTTCAGCGCCGTCGGCCATAATATGAAGCCAGAATTCGTGGCTCGGCTACGACCTCGGGCCGAGGTGTGCGGCCCGAATAAGGGGACGTTTGAGGTGACGGCGCTGGCTCGGGTGCTGCGGGTGGCGACTGAGGATGTGGCCGTGGCGGACGGGTTTTTCCGTACGATTCAGCTTCCGGGTGGCGACCACGCGGGACGGCTCTATTTGACGTTTGTGCGGCGAGAGGGACGATGGCAAGTGATGAGCTTGCGGTTTCACAGTCTACGGTTTGAGGTGCCGTATATCGGGATTGAGCCGTCAGCAAAACACGATCCGGCCGGGGCCGATGGTTGGGTGACGCTGTTCGATGGCAGTTCGACGGAGGCCTCACGAGAGGTGGGTGGCGGGCCGTTCCCGCCGACGTGGAAGGTGGAGGACGGTCTGCTGCAAACGGTTCCGGGGCGGGATGGTCGAAGTCTGCAAAGTCGAGATACTTTTCGTTCCTTCGAATTGCGCTTCGAATGGAAGGCGGCGGCGAAGGGGAATTCCGGGATCAAGTACCACCTGTTCTATCTCATGAAAGGAGACCAAGGTGCGGACGGCATTGGCCATGAATATCAGATCGCCGACGATGGCGGCGATCCCGGCGCGATCCGGTTTCCAGTGGAGCGGAGCGGAGCGCTCTATAATCAGATCGCTCCGCGGGGTGCCGTGCTGAAGTCGTTAGGCGAGTTCAACGAGAGCAGGATCGTCGTGCAAGGTCGGCATCGGGAGCACTGGTTGAACGAGGTGAAAGTAGTCGAGTACGAGTCTGAATCGGGCCCTCCGGAAGGGCCCATCACGATTCAGCATCACCACACTGCGATGGCGTTACGGAACATCCGGTTGCGACGGCTTAACCCTTGACTTCGGCGAGACGAGTGGCTTGGCGGGCGACGAGTTGCCATCCCTTTTTGCCCTTCGACCAGACGTAGAGGATGCTCAACGTGAGCGTTCGCGGTTCAGCGCCGAGGAGTTTCACGGTAGTCTCCTGGCGAACGACCGCGGTGTCGTCGTAGAAGGCAATTTGGCGATCTTTCCCGAGGACGACTGAGCCGTAGACGGTGGTTTTCTTCACGGCCAAAGCGTCGATGACATCTTGCTTGTTCTCGAGGCGACCGTTCGAATGGCTGTATACGAGATGGTCGCCGAGGAGTTTGCCGAGAGCGGCGGCGTCTGGCTTCCGCATGTTGTCGGCCAGTTGGGCCATTACGGAGTCGACTTCGGCCTCGCGTTTATTGGCGGCTGCCAGCGGCAGGGCGAGCAGAATGAGCAATAGGAATTTCATGGTCTTTACAGTCTATACGATGGATCCTTACGGTCCATGAGGCGCGCCATGGCGGCGAACTCGGGGTTGGGGTTTTTGCTATAACCGGTGTCGCCTTCGGCCACTAGGAAATCGTCGCTGCGTTGGGCGCTGAGCTCGCAGACCTCACGGGACGGGATGGCGAGTTTAGCGCCGGTGGCTTGAGCCGCAAGCTGCACTTGGCAGGCGCGTTCCAGCCGGAAGAGGCGGACAAAGGCTTGCGCGACCGAAGCACCGCAAGCGAGCAAGCCGTGGGTCTTCATGATCAAAACGTTCTTGTCACCGAGGTTGGCGGCGAGGCGTTCGCGTTCGTCAAGATCGAGGCTGGGCCCTTCGAAATCGTGATAGGCCACGCGGTCGAAGTAGCCGAGGGCGTACATGCTGATGGGCAGCAAACCATCGGCGAGCGCGGCGACGGCCATGCCAGCGAGCGTGTGGGTGTGCATGACACAGCTGACATCAGGGCGGGCCATATGGATCGCGCTGTGAATGACGAAACCGGCGGGGTTAATCTCCTGATCAGGGTCGCCGATGATGTTGCCGTGCAAGTCCACCTTGACAAGGTTCGAGGCCGTCACTTCGTCGAAGCGGAGCCCGTAGGGATTGATGAGAAAGTGATGTTCGGGGCCGGGAACGCGGACGGTGTTATGGGTCCAAATGAGTTCGCTCCAGCCAAAGTGGTCGACGATGCGGTAGGAGGCTGCGAGTTGGATGCGGAGTTGGCGTTCTTCGGGGTTCATTTGTCCTTGGTAGCTTTCCTGGTAGCGTTGCCGATTTCGGGATAGTCGGCTTTACCGCTCCTCTGCGTCGCGCTCTCGATGGTGCCCGAATACTGCAGTTTGCCTTGGTCGGCGGTGACGACGAACTCAATTTTGTTGCCTTCGACCGTGCCTTTTTGAACAAGTTCAAAAATGGGGGAGCCTGTGCCCGCGCCGGTTTCGGCGGTGAAGAGAAACCCTGCCAGGGAGAGAAGCAAACCAACAATACGGAGGTGCATGATGCGACGGTATCACGACCGGATATGATGCGGGGATGTCGCTTTCGCGTCGCCATCTTTTGGCTCTTCCGTCACTAGCTGCCTTCGGTGCCCCGGCACCCTGCAAAATCACGAAGTTTGAAATTCATAAGTGCACGGTGCGCTGGCGGGATCTGGTGTTCCTGGTCATCCATACTGACTCTGGGCTGACTGGAATTGGCGAAGCGACGCTGGAAACGCGCGCGGATCTGGCCGAGGCGGCTCTGCGGTGGCTGGAGCCGACCATGGTGGGTTTGGACCCGCAAGGTGCCGAGCAGCATTGGAATCGGAACTACTATGGCCTGTCGCGCTGGCGGCACGGAGCGGCGGAATTGACCGCGCTTTCGGCCGTCGACATTGCCCTGTGGGACCTCGAAGGCAAACGGCTCGGCGTGCCGGTATCGCGGCTGTTGGGCGGGGCGATTCACAATCCGCTGCCGCTCTACTATACGCATTGGTCGGCGTCGCTGAAGGAACGGACGCCTGGGGCGTTCCGCGAGTGGGCGGTGGAGACGCGGCGGCGCGGGTGGCGCGCCGTGAAATGGACGGTGCCATTGGCCGGGGATGATCGGACCCGAATCGCCCAGACGGTGGCCGAAGTGGAGGCTGTGCGGGTGGCGGTTGGCAGTCAGTTGGAGATCGGCCTGGAGCTTGCTGAAACCTTCAACCTGCGGACGACGATCGATCTCGCCCGGGCGTTGGCCCCGCTGCAGCCGATGTTCCTCGAAGAACCAACGTTGCGCGAGAACCCCGCGATGCTCGGCCAAGTGGTGGCCCAGTCGCCGATTCCGATTGCAACCGGCGAAGGGCTGCTGCTGCGGTCGGAGTTCCGGCAACTGCTGGAGCACAAGGGCGCGGCGATTGTGCAGCCCGATGTGATGCATGCCGGCGGCATTACGGAGATCCGTAAGATCGCTCAGTTAGCGGAGACCTTTGGCGTCGAAATCGCGCCGCACCAGTGCAGCGGGCCGGTGGGGCACGTCGCGTCGCTGCATGCGATGGCGGGCTGCCGGAACTTCTTTTTGGAAGAGTGGGAGGGCGACGACGATTCGCTTTATCAGGAGGTTTGCGGCGGCACCTACCCGGTGCCCAAGGATGGAGCGGTAAGCCTGCCCACCGGGCCGGGACTCGGCCTGACAGTAAATTTCGCGGAGCTAACGCGACGGTTTCCCTTCAAAGGAATGAACCGCCGCGCCACGCTGACGAAGTAGTTACTTCATCCCTTCAAGGGCCTTAGCACCCGCGGCGGCGATCTGGCCGTCCTGTGCGGAGGTGACCCCACTGACGCCGATTGCACCGATCATCACGCCGTCGATTGTGAGCGGTAGGCCGCCTTCGACAGGGAGGACGTCCGGCAGTTTGAGCATGGTGTTGCGGCCGCCCAGCACGGTGTCCTCAAGCACTTTCGTGGGCCGCTTCATGCGGATTGCCGTCCTGGCCTTCATCTGAGCGATGTCGGTGCTGCCGATTTGGGTGCCGTCCATGCGTTGGAGGTAGAGCAAGTTGGCGCCGTCGTCGACGATACTGATGACGACGTTCCAGTTGTTCTTCTTGGCTTCGACTTCCGCCGCCGCCGCAATCGTTTTGGCCGCTGCCAAGGTCAAAGCTTTCTTCGTGGCGAGCTGGGCGCCCGCGGGGATCGTCATAGCCAACACCGCCAGTGAAATTACGAATTTACGCATGGACAATACGGTATCAGGATTTAAGCTGGACAAAGATGTCCGATTGAGCTAATCTGAGGTCGGATGTTCTCGCACACGGTAGAGTACGCACTTCGAGCGGTCGCGGCCTTGGCCGAAGACTGGGAGCGTCCCCATGCCGTTCAGAAGATTGCCGAACGCACGAAAATGCCAAATGATTACCTGGCAAAGGTGATGCAGGCGTTATGTCGGGCGGGCGTGGTGAGGGCGATTCGAGGGCGCCACGGCGGCTACCAGTTGGAGCAAGCGCCGGAGAAGCTTTCGCTTCTGGACGTGATTAATGCCGTCGATCCGATTAAGCGGATCGAGCGATGCCCGTTGGGATTGTCCGGCCACGGAGCCAACCTTTGCCCGCTCCATCGTCGGTTGGACGACGCGATTCGAGAAACGGAAAACGCTTTTCGGTATACGAACTTGGGCGAATTGCTGCAGAGCACGGGGCCGGTTCGCCCGCTCTGTCCGATAGAACAGACAGGTTCCCTGATCAATGTGGCTTTCTAAGTTAGTTGGACTTACACTTTTCGGACTTGGTGGCTCGTTTGTTGCTCCGCTGGAGCATCCCGCCATCAACTATTACAAGGGTCCGGTCGACAATTCCGCGGTTCGGCTGAATCGACGGCTGGCTTCCGGACAAACGAAGTTAGCGTTTGATCCGCAGTTTGGTTACCTACCGGCTGTGTTGAAGGAGTTACAGGTATCGCGGGAGTCGCAAGTTTTAGTGTTTTCGAAAACGAGCTTCCAGGCACCGCGTATCGCTCCGCGCACGCCGCGGGCGCTGTACTATAACGACACGTTGTCGGTGGGCTATGTGCAAGGCGGCGACGTGGTGGAGTTGGCGGTACAAGACCCGAAGCAAGGAGTGATCTTCTATTCGCTCGATCAGGACGAGATCGGGGTTCCTCGCTTGGAGCGCCGGGATGCGTGCTTGCAGTGTCATCAGTCGTCAGCGACTTTGGGCATTCCCGGAATCGTTGTCCGTAGCGTTTCGGCTGAACATAGCGGGATGCCGGCGTTTCAACACGGCACTTACATTAGTGATCACCGAAGTGACTTCAAAGAGCGGTGGGGCGGCTGGTATGTGACGGGTGATACCGGTGCCATGAAGCATATGGGTAACTCGGTGACGAAGAATCGAGATAGTGCGGAACTGGTGCCGATCCCCAATCGATTTGATCCCGATCAGTATTTGACTCCGCACAGCGACGTGGTTGCATTACTCGTGCTGGAGCATCAAACGCACATGACCAACCTGCTCACTCGTGCCGGGTTTGAGATTCGCCATGCGCTGCATCATCAGGATGCGATGAACGAGATTTTCAAGGATCCGGCCGACTACCGAAGCGAATCGACGCTGCGGCGGATTCGTCAAGCGGCTGAGGAGTTAGTCGATTATATGGTGTTTGTTGAGGAGATGCCGCTGCCGAGCCCGATCACGGGGTCTTCTCGGTTCACCGAAACGTTTGCGGCGCAAGGCCCGCGCGACCGGCAAGGGCGTTCTCTCCGCCAGTTCGATTTACGCACGCGGATCTTCCGCTACCCGCTCAGCTACATGATCTACGGCGACGCCTTCAACCAACTGCCTCTGCCGCTGCGGGAGTCGGCGGTGGAGCGGTTGCGGAGCATTCTCGACGGCCGCGTCGCCGAGCCGCAGTACCGGCACTTGACGCCGACGGTGCGCCGAGACTTGCTGAACATTCTAGCGGCGACCAAGCCGGAACTGTTTGCTGTCGCGAAGAGGTGAGACAACGAAGACGTATGCATCGTCTTCGTTGTCGCGTCTGCTGGCGCTTTTGGTCGGCGGTAGAGCGGTTTTATAGCGATACCCGTCTTAATGGAGGCGTTCTGGAAACCCGAACTGCCGGCCCCGTATTGGGCGGACGTCAAACTACGTTTGTCCCAGCTCAGGGCTCCGTCAATGCATGGGCTTGTAGTCGATCTCGCCGAGGCTCGCTCCCCCTTCCTCTCTCCCGACATTGCTCCTGATCTCTTCAGACGTCGCGGATATGGCCTCTATTAAGTCAAGACTTGCTGTAGAGCATTTTTGACGTCCGCGTCGCCGAGCCGCAGCATCGGCATTTGACGCCGACTTTGCACCAAGACGTGCTAAATATTCTAGCCTGACGTTCGCAGTTAACCCGCGGAAACAGCGAATATCGGGCTTGTGTGGCGCTTTACCTATTTATAAACGACCAACGCCATGGTTTACGTCGTCCCGCAAATCTGGTTTCGTAGTGTGAGGCCCAAACCCCGCGCTCCGCGCCGCACCTCCATCGAGATCCAGCAGCTCCTCGCCGCCTACCTGGTGCGGACTCGGTTGGTGACGGAGGTGATAGGAGGGGCGAAGGCCATTGACGACTGTGATGAAGAGCTTGTTGGATGTGACGCCCGGTTGAAGGGCGAAAAGGCTGACGATTTGGCGGTCACGGACGGGGAGGTTTTCGACCTGCTTTTGGGTGGCGGTGGTGATGGAGAGAGTGATGGCGGGGAGGTTGGTTTCGCGGGCGGGGTCGACTTTGATTCTGGTTTGGAGTGATCTGGGGAATCCGGGGGCTTCGACGGTGAGGTCGTAGGATTCGGGACGGAAGGCGCCGAAATCGAAGGCGCTTTCGCCGGAGGTATGGGTGGAGAAGATAGCGGACTTGCGGCCTGGGAGGAGGAAGGAGACTTTAAAGTTGTTGCGGGAGGAGCGGGAGGGCGGCGAGGAGGGTGAGGCGGAAGAGGCGCATGGATGATTTCACGTTGAACGGGATTGGGGCAGGGCGGGAGAAAGGCGGGTAAGACGGTGTTGAGACTTTGGTAGAAGTTGAGTAACATAAACTGCATGACTACACGGCGTACGTTCATGGCTCTAGCGGCGGCGGCGAGCACGGCGTTCGGGAATGCGAAGCGGTTTCCGTATGCAGAGTTCGAACAAAGGATTGCGAAAAAAGACTTTCGCGATATGACGAAGGATGTTTTGCCGACGCCGTGTATGGTGGTCGACATCGAGTTATTCGAGAAGAATTTAAAGACCATGGCCGTCTATGGCAAGGCGACAGGGATTCAACTGCGGCCGCATGTGAAGGTGCACAAAAGTGTCGACATTGCGAAGCGCCAGATGGCTTTAGGGGCGATTGGCGTGACGGCGGCGACGATTGCAGAGAGTGAGTTGATGTCGCGGGGTGGCATTCGGGGCGTGCTTTGGACAAAGCAACCGGCGAGCGATAACAACGTTCTTCGCGCGGTGCAGTTGAGCAAGGCGGATCCGAGCTTTCTGTTTGTTGTGGACGATGTGGCCGTGATTGCGAAGGTGGAAGAGGCGGCTGCGGCGGCGAAGGTTAAGTGCCGGGTGGTGGTGTCGGTGTTTGCGGGTATGACGCGGCAGGGGATTGCGAATGGCCGGCCGGCGGTGGAGTTGGCCCAGCGGGTGAGCGCCTCGCATCAGATGAGTTTTGAGGGCTGGATGGCTTATTCGGGGGGCGCTTCGCATACGAAGGGTTGGGCGGCGCGGCAGAGGAAGTCGGCGGAGGATCTGAGCGGGGTTAACGAGACGGTGGCGCTGGCGAAGAAGGCCGGGTTGCCGGCGGGAATTGTAAGCGGTGGTTCGACCGGCACCTACAACATCGATAAGGAGTTGGGGCTGACGGAGCTGGAGTGCGGCAGTTACGTATTTATGGACTCTTTGTATCGAGCGGTGGGCGGGAAGTCCGATAACGCGGTTTATACCGATTTTGAGAATTCGATGAGCGTGTTGACGACGGTGGATAGTATGCATCATAAGGGCCAGGCGGCGATCGACTACGGGAACAAAGCGATGATCCAGTTGACGGACGAGGTGAAGGGTAGGCCGTGGATGAAGGTGGATAAGCAGGGGGCGGAGTATGGGCTGTTGCGGTGGAGTGATGGGGGCGGAGAGACTAAAGTCGGTGACCGGGTGGAGATTTACTGCAGTAACTTAGACATGAGCACCAACTGTTATGATCGGTACTATGTTGCGAAGGGAAACCAGATTGTTGATGTGTGGCCGATTATGGGTCGCGCGGGCGCGGCGCAGCGTTAGGTGAGGTTCCTTCGCAGCTCGCCGCTTTGGCGGCCGTCGGACCCGCAATGTGCGGAATCGATGCGGAATCGGACGATTGATGAGCCGATGTAGGGGCCGACGGAGTTTTTCGCGACGGGGAGTTTGAAGGGTTTTGATGTGACGGGACGGTTGGGGGAGTTGAAAGTGCCGGTTCTGTTTTTGATTGGGGTTTGATGAGGCGCTGCTGGAGACGGCGGGCCGGTGCCAGAAGTTAGTGCCGGCGGCGAAGTTGGCGGTGATTCTGGAGGCGAAGCCGCCGTCGATGGTGGCTCGGACGAGGCCGGGATGGCGGGCGGCTACGGCGCGGACTTGGGCGAGGTCCCGGTGGACGACTGAGACCATTTCGAGGCTGTCGGCGGGGTCTGTGGAGCCGGGGGCAGGTAGGGCGACGAGTGAGTATGATCTGTTTTCTCTGGCAGGCGAGGCGGCGAGCAAAATATTTTTAGACTAGAGCGATACCCGCCTTAATGGAGGCGTTCTGGAAACCCGAATTACCGGCCCCGTATTGGGCGGACTGCAAACTACGTTTGTCCCAGCTCAAGGCCCCGTCAATGCATGCGCTTGTCGTCGATCTCGCCGAG
>JANXMS010000530.1 GCA_025354525.1 Acidobacteriota bacterium | reverse complement strand
GCGGGCAATCACCCTTCCGCCACGCCAGCAGAGGCCGTTTCTCGCCCACTCGGCGACTGAGGCCGCTCCCACGAACGGCCAAACCCACTTCCCCGCCCCTCCTTCGATTCCATTGGTCTGGTCCTTCGCCAAGTCGCTGCTGCCGATGGCACCTCTCCAGACCGCCCCGTCGCTGACGCGATTGGCTCCCGTGATGGTTGCCCCGATTGCGCCCACGATCCTCGAACGCCCCGCCACGCGCTTTCAGCCCGCCCGAGTTGCCGAAGCGGTCGGCCTAGTCCCCGTGAATGCCTCCGTTCCGCGAAACTTGGCATTGGGCTCGGTCGATTCGCTACCCGAAGCTCCGACCATCACGATCACGCTGCTCGACCGTCCCTTGAACTTGGTCCCGCCCGGCGCGCCTCCCCCCGAACTTTTCCCTTTGCGCCCGCCTCCGGCTATGGCTTCGGTCCACATTTCGGCCGGCTCCATCATCCCGCTGCCCGGAACTCCGATTGTCCTCATTCCCCATTCGGCGACCCGCCACCAACATCAAAGTACAAAACTTCGCTTCCATCTGTTTTCGCTCGCGCACTTGGTCCCCGGTCCTCGAAAACCACTCGCGGTGGCCCCGGCTATCGATCCGTGTACTTGGCGCGGCAGACCCCTGTGGCCGACGACCGCACTTCCCCGGATCTCGCTCAAAGAGAAAAACTCGACGCGAACGATCGCGCTTAACGATGTTCGAAATGGTCTGCAGAAACAGACCTTTGACTGTGCGAAACGATTTTGGAAGCTCGCGCCGGCGGACCTGAAATGGCTCGCCTTCGGCCTGCCGCTCATCCTCGGCTTCTGGCTTTGGCCCACCCAGCCGGTCGCCATCTCCGTCCCTTCGGCCATCAGCGCCGTCAGTGCAATCCCTAAGTCCGATGCCGCCGCCAGTTTTCCCGAAAAAGCGGCCCAGACGAACGTGAGCCTGAATTTTGGTGCCTTTGAGGAGCGCATCGCTAGCCGAGCGAGCATTCATATGAAAGAGGATTTCAGCGCCGGGCTTGGGCTTTGGGAAGGAGAGGGGAACTGGGCTCGCTCGTGGGCCTATGATAAGGGCGGCGTGGTCCGGCCCGGTCGCATGGCCATCTACCAGCCATCCATTCCGATGGTCGACTACACCTTCGACCTCACTGCCGCCTTCGAACGCCGGTCGATTTCGTGGATGGTGCGGGCCACAAACCTTCGCAACTATGTCGCTGCTCGGCTCAACGTTTCCGGCAGCGGCCCCAGCCAACAGCTCAGTTTCGAGCGCTGGACGGTGAAAGACGGCCGCGCCACCCGACGTCAAACAATGCCCATTCAATCCAGACTGGGTACCGCAACTACGGTAAGAATCCGCATGGAAGTCTCGGGAAACACCTTCGCCACGAGCCTTCAGGATCAGGCGATAGACGTCTTTACCGACGGGACGCACCCTTTCGGCGGCATCGGCCTATTCAGCGGCGACGGAGATCAACCGCGAATTTACCGGATCGAATTGACCCATCAACGCGATTTTTTCGGCAAGCTATGTTCTTTTCTCGTTCCGCATCCGATTACTAAAGCAGGAACCATTCGTCCATGAGCACCAATCGCCCCTTGTCAAACAGCTCCCGGCCCGCCGTCCCCCAGTCGATCCCAAATTCCGGACCCGGCGCGTCGCTAGCCCGCACCGTTGCCCTACATATGGAGGGGCGCACGCGCGAAGCGCTGAGGGAACTGGACGTCGCCCTGAGTCTTTCGCCGGATCACCCGGAACTCCTGGCCGCCCGCGGCCATCTGCTCTGTGAATTGGAGCAGTTTGAGGATGCGGCCAAGAGTTACAGTCGGCTGCTCGAACTCTCGCCCGGCCATTCGGCGGCCGTCTACAATCTTGCCGTGTGTCTGGAGAAACTGGGCAAATGGGAAGACGCCGCGGATCGTTTCGTCGAAGCGCAGGATCTCGACCCGCAACGCGTCGAAGCGAAGCTCGGCCTCGGCATCTGTCAGTTGCATCTGGAAAAGCCGGAACCCGCTCTGGTGGCTTTTGACGAATATTTGAAGGTGAAGTCGACCGACGAGACCGCTTGGTTCGGCAAAGCCGTGGCGCTACAGTTGCTGTGGCGGTTCGATGAAGCGACCGTGCTTTATCAGGATATTCTGAAGCGCAACCCGAAATCGGAAGAGGCTCTCACGAACCTGCTCGCTATCGCCTTGACGCGGAAAGATGACGAAGCGGTGCAGCGCTGTGCCGAACAACTGCTCTCGTTCCGACCGTATTCCCTGGCTGCAATGGAAGGTTTGGCCACGGTTGCCTTTAACCGAGGAGACTTTGAAGCCGCCGCCAAACTGTGCCAGAAGCTGGTCGAACTTACGCCCGACCACTTCGAGCGTTGGTTCAATTTTGGCGTTGCTTGCCAGAAACTGAAAAAATACGAACAGGCGCTGCGGGGTTATACCGAAGCCGTCCGGATTCGGCCCGATGCCAAGCAAGGGTTCATCAACCTCGGCATCGTCAAGCAGGAACTAAACGATCTCGCCGGTGCCCGAGAAGCCTATGAAAAGGCGCTCCGCATCACTCCCGATATTCCAGAAGTGCTCTTCAACCTCGCCACTGTCCAGGAGTTGAACGGCCAAAAGGAAGACGCGGAAAAGATGTATCAAAAGCTGCTCGCCAAAAATCAGGATTGGGATGAAGCGTGGTTCCGTCTCGGCTACCTTCGCCTCGAGCGGACTGACTATCGGGGCAGCATTGAGGCCTTCGAGGCCGCCCTGCGGAAAAAGAGCGATTGGGCCGAAGCGCTCGTCAACCTCGGCCTTGCCCAATGGAAAACTGGCAGCTTGGACACCGCCACCCTCACTTTCAACCGGCTCCTCACCCTAAAAGCCGACTCGGTCGACGCCCTGCGCGGCTTGGCGGCGATCGCCGTCGAACAACAAGACTTCGGCCAAGCGCTCGACTACCAGGCCCGCCTAATCGACCTCGGCGAACGCTCGCCCGAACTGTTCTACAACACCGGACTCTTGCTCCAGAAATCCGGGCAGTTGGACGACGCCATTCGCCTCTACAATGAAGCCCTCGCCGAGAAGCCCGAGTTCGCCGAAGCGCTCCTCAATCTTGGCCACGCCCTCAAGGCGCAGGGTCGCACCGAAGAGGCCAAAGGCTATTGGCGCCAAGCTATTGACGCCAAACCGGAACTCGCCAAAGGCTACTTCGAATAGTCTTTTTCGCTCACGACATCCAGGCTGACGACACCCAGGCGGCGTCGGCCTAGCCGCATATCGAGCAAATGACTCCCCATCCTCACTTCATTCGGAATCCGGAAGTTCACCTCGAAGCGGGGCGGCAGCGGGTCTGTGCAAAAGAACTCAACGTCCTCCACCGGCACCCCGCCAATCGTCGCCGCAAACTCTTCCGGTCGGGTCACCTCTTCTAGCGTCAGTTTGACACTTCGCGTCTCTACCCGAGTTCCACTCACCAAGTTTACCCCGTCGCTCAGCGCAATCAGTCGCGGCACCATCGCCGGGGGCGGCACGATCCGCACCTTCTTCGGCAACCCAATCGATTCCCCGCACCACCCCAACTGCACGAGCTGCAAGCCTGTCCCCACATCCCAAGGTAGACGCAAGTTCACCTGGGTCAACCCGTCCCGCTCCGGAGGTCCAATGTAAGTCAACCGCCCCCGCTCCCCGCCCACCGTCACCTGGAAATTCAACAAATCACAGGCGGACGGCAGATTATTCACCCACAACGCCAACGCGGCGTATCTCCCGCGCGCAGGGGCAAACGGCTCCGAGGTCTCGGCGTTCGTAATCCGCCGAATGGTCACAAACTCCTCCGGCTTTGTCGCCCGCTCGTACCACCCCGCCGCCCGCTTCCGCAGCGTCACCCACATGTACTGCGTCGAAACCCCCTCAAGCGCCAGCATCTGGAAATCATGGGCCCGACAGAAAGTTTCTAATTCACTAGCGCTAATCCGTACCCCGCTCCAGGTGTCATAGCGCACCGCGGTCTCGGGCAAGCCGTTGATCTGGCATCGTAACAAGCCCCCATCCCGCAACACCCGCCGCGCCTCGGCCAGATACCCCAACACCACATCCCGGCTCGGAATATGCTGAAACACCGCGTACGAATACACAAAGTCAAAGGAGTCATCAGCGAACATCTCTAGATTCGACCGCAGCGCGACATGCACATGCGCATGCGGAATCCCCTGCAAACGCGCCCGCGCCCGCTCCACCATCTGGTCCGAGATATCGACGCCATGGATCTCGCCAAACAACGCACTCATCGGCTTCATCAACCGCCCCGGCCCGCAGCCAATCTCCAGCGCCCGGCGAGCGCGCAAGTTCCCTTCCGGCAACCGTCGCATCTCCCACTTCAGTCCGTGGACAATCTCGTCGCCGGTCGCGTCAAACCCCTCCTCGTCCTGGTCTCGCCGCCCAAATGCCACGTAGTAGTTCGCATCTTCGGTCGCGCGTGCGTTCCAGTCGGCTCGCATCTGTTCGACAACTTGTTCGCTCATCGGCTCCCTGCTTCATGTCGGCACCGGTTGCCCCGCACCGTATTCTCACTCCGTTTCACCGCCGGACCATACCCAATACAGGCGCGATCCATCCGCCAACCGGAAATCTCATTGTCGACGATCCGGTTCCCTCGCGTCACCGCCCCCCGCTCCGCCCGTTCTCCCAAGTAGATCCCCGTCCGTAACATCTCCGGCTCCGCGGCCAAAAACACACAACCCGCCTTCTCTACCTCACTACACCGCGACCGCTCCAACCCTCGCAACACATTTTTCTCAATCACATGTCCCGACCCGATCACAAAAATCCCGCCCCACGGCGCCCCCTCAATCCAATTCCCGATGATCCGAATCCCCACGCTCTGCATGTCCGGATTCGTATTATTCATCACGATCCCAAAATGCGCCAGCTCATAACATCGATTCCCTTCCACTACTCCGTGATGGAATCCGTCTAAGTCCAGACACTTACCATTCACATCGCGAAAGGTATTCCGCACGTAACTCGACCCTTCCACGTTTCCCGCCGTGTCGATCCCCACCGGCGTCCCCCCGCCTTCGACATCCACCACCTCCTTCGGATACCCAATCCGCACCCCCTCGTTCCCTTCCACCACCACGCCCACCGCATGCCCAACCTGCACCGCATCCCGCCCAATGTCTTGAAACCGGTTCCCCGCCACCCGCCCCCGCTCATTCCGCGGCGCCGTATAGCGGGAATGCGTCCACACGGCGTTCCCCCTTACTCTTTCAAAAACACACTTACTAATATTCCAATCGGTCGTCCCGTCCTCAAGTAACACGCCACCCGTCGTATTATTGCGTCCGTTCGCCTGCAACGAGCCACTATCAACGACAGTAACTTCCCGCACCACGACGCCTCGCACCCCGGTCGCCAACACGGCAAACCCAGCCATCTCTTCAAACCTCGCTCGCTCAATCACCACCCGCCCCCCGCCCCGCACGAGCACCCCTCCCGCCCCAAACCAGCTCGCAAACGTCCGGTCATACGGCGGCAGCCCCTGGCGCTGCGCCAACTTCCCCCGATTCCCCCGCACAACAAAATCTCGCAGCGTCACCCCCTCCACGCCGTCCAGCACGATCGCCGCCTCGCCCGCAAAATCGTCGGCCAACACATACGTCCCTTGCACCGTCGCAGGATTCCGCAGCGGCTGGTGCAGCACCGTCTCCCCCAGCAGCAACCCACTTCCCATCACGAGCAACGCTATCCTATGTACGATGGCCATTCACTTCCACGAAGCCTCCCTGGCGCCTCTCCACCAGCTTACCGCCACCGCACCCGACGGCGCGATCATTGCCCTCATCGGTGAAGACGGCAGCGGCCAACGACAGATCCTCCAACTCGCCAGCGGCACCGTCCTCCCCGACTCGGGAGAGGTGCTCACCACCAACGCTGGCCGCTACCTAGCCCCGGCCGAAGCGCTTAACCTAGGCCCCGTCCCTGTTCTCGCGCTCGACCACAGTCTTGCCACCTGCGACGCCCTCGTCCGCACCCGCGCCGCCCTCGGTCTCGAACGCCTCCGCCGCCAAGGCACCATCATCTTTTTCGCCTCCCATGAACTCGACCTCGTCGCCGCCCTCGCCGACGAAGTCTGGTGGATCCACGAAGGGCGGCTGCAAGCCCGCGGCGATCATCGCGAAATCCTCCCCAAATATCAGCACCACCTCGCCGCGCGCCATCGAGCCTGGGGCGAGACTATCCCGGGGCACCTCCTCCCCTCCCTCCGCCGCGGAGACGGCCGCGCGGAAATTCTCGCTCTCGAAACCTTCGGCCAGAACGGCCAAGCCTCCATCGTTATCCAATCCGGCGAGGTCGCCACATTCTGCGTCACGGTCAAGTTTAACGCCGCCGTCGACCAACCCGTCGTCGGTATTATGATCCGCACCCGCATCGGCTTCGAAGTTTACGGCACGAACACCGAACTCGAAAAACTTGCCCTCGGACCGGTGGTCGCGGGCCAAACCATCCGCGTCGCCTTCCAGTTTCCGTGTCTCCTCTCCCCGCAGGAATACACCCTCACCGCCGCCTCCCACGACCCCGACGGCGTCTGGCATGACTGGATGGAAGACGCCCTTGCCTTCTCCGTCGCCGACTCCCGCTACACCGCCGGAGTCGCAAACCTCCGCGCCCAAGTCACCGCCGAAACGCTATGAACCGTCGCGAGTTGCTCCTCGCCTTCTGCATGCCGCCGGCATCATCGCCGCCACCAGCCGCCACCTCGGCGGCATAACCGTCGAAGGCCTCGGGGGCCTAGCCGTCGAATTCTATCGCCGCATCGGTGCCGCGTCATCCGCGCCTGGCTCAAGGAGCATGACGTCCCCTTCCAACGCAAAGCCCAGCCGCGGTCCGCCTCCAAGCAGAACACGAAACTCACCCATCTCCCGTTGACCTCCGGCCAGCGCATCGCCGCAACCCACTTCATCGACCGGCGACTCCGCCGGTGTCCATGCCAACCCGGGCGGCTCATCGCCGATTTATTCCATCGCGCTTTCGAGCGTTGATTTTACTCTGAACCAATCCATATTCGGCCGCGCGCAACCTCGCCCGCCGTTCGGCCCTACGCCATCGACCAGAATCACCGCATCCCCTACGTGATGAACTACAACCTTAACGTGCAGCATCAGTTCACCATCTCTACGCTCGTTCAGCTCGGCTACGTTGCCAGCGGCGGTCGCCCCCATCGTCGAACCCAATCTCTTTTCCATTGCCGACGATTGGGCCGGATTTCCTGACGACTGGCTCTTCTCCCAAATCACCCGACGCGGCTCCGCCTCCTACCAACTCCGTAGCGACGTGCTCCAGGAGTTCCAGACCGTCCCCGGCCTCTCCCCTCAATATCTCGAAAGCCGCTTAAACACCTGGCACCTTCTCGCCACGCCTCCGCAGTCCTGCTAGCCTATAGCAAGTCTTGACTTAACAGAGGGCAAATCCGCGACGTCTGAAGAGATCCGGAGCAATGTCGGGAGAGAGAAAGGGGAATAGAGCCTCGGCGAGATCGACGACAAGCGCATGCATTGACGGGGCCGGTAGTTCGGATTTCCAGAACGCCTCCATTAAGACGGGTATCGCTCTAAGTCGGGAAGATCGCCCACCGCAGGCGACCCTCCCAGTAACTAACCACTTACGGCCGCCTCTGCGCCGCCTTGTTCGCCGGCACGTACTCCGGCTCAAACGCGAACATCGACCGCCGCCGCGAATCCACCCGCACCCGCACCCAATGCGCCAAGTTCGATCCTGGCACTTCCAACCGCGTGAAGTTTTCAATCGGCTGTCCGGCCTTCGATCCCACAATCGGCTTATCGATCCGGAAAACGTGGGAGTCACCCATGATCATCAGCACCGGCCGACCGAACACGATCGTCTCGTCTTCGATGACGAAGAAAGATTCCTGCATCCCCGACAGCAGCGCCGACACCCGAACCGGCGTCCCGCTCCATCCCGGATTGGCTTGCGTCATAATAACCAGTCCAGCAAAATCGTTGTCCCGCGCCACGCTGTAGACGGTCTTGAGCCAATTGAAATTGGCATCGGTCCGCTCGCGGTACTCCCGGTCGTTCGCCGCATTGCGACCTAAGTTGTTGTTGCTCCCGACGATGTGGACCATGGCAAACAACACGTCGCCGACCGCCCACATCTGGTTCTCCACGTACTTATTGAAACGAGGGTCCTCACTCTGGCGACTCACCATCATCTTGCGCTTGCCCAAGCTCTGGTTATCCCGGTAGAACGTGTTCCTCAGGTAGTCCAAGCGCTCGATCGGATCGAACGAGCCGTTGTTCTCGCGGTGGCAATCGGTCCATTCGTTGTCGCCCGGGGTGAGCATCATCGGCATTTCGAAGTTATTGAACGCTTCCAGACGATTGGTAAACATCGCGTTGTTGCAGAGCGTGTCGCCACTCTTGATGTCGCTGACGTGGATCGTGAAAGGGACCCCGGAGGTGTTGATCGACGCTTGCAGCGCCGGCCACTGCCGTTCGCCCACCGGGCCGTACTGCTGGTCGCCGATGGCCGCAAATTCAAACGCCATTGCCTGCGGCCGATGCCGTTCGAGCAAACGGGCCAAAACCGCCGGGTCCGGCCCGACCGCCGGCCCTTGGGCTAGGCAAAAATTCGGAGCGAGCAAGGCCAGCCCCGCGAAGAGAATTCGGAAGTTCATGGCAACGAGCTTCCCAGTCAGAAATGAATTTTTCATGGCGACAGGACTTCAATTTCCTTACAGCGACTATTCTTTTTTATGGAACGATCCCTGCGTCTACAATACACGGTGCCCCGGACCAAATCCAGAACGCCGCTCTCCGTCTCGCCACCCGCCTCCTCGACGCCGCCCTCGTCCTGTTCGCCGTCCCCCGCCATCGGCCTCCTCTATTCCCATTTCCCCAGCAAAGATGCCCTCCTACTCGCCCTCTTCGAACGCGGCCCCACCGGTGTCCAACCCTCCTTCGTCCTCGCCGACGCCTACGCCGTCTTTACTCAAATCGACCTCCCCCTTGATGAAGTCGTCGAGAGCATCCTTATCCGCTGGACGTCCCAATCACAACCCAAGCCAAACTTGTCGGCGGCCACCCGCACCAGCCTCCTCCCAGTCGCTGGAGCCAAACCAGATTCTCGCCTCCATGGCGATCCTCAACCAGGACTACCTCCGCCTTCGGACGGCAATTGCAGCCCCCCGGTTCTGGCTCGCTTCCTGACCAAGGCGCTCGCCAATCCACGTCCCACTTCGTCGCCCGCCGCCGTCCCGTCCTCCCAGGCCGAACTCCGCCAGTCGATTCTGCAGCCCGCCCCGCTTTCCTGGCGCCACCTCCATTTGGTGTCCCTTATGCTTGGTTTCTCCGCCCCAATTTCGGCGACGTCGACCGCCTGATGCTCCGCCACGGGGAACGCCACGCGATGCAAATGGAGGCGCTCGCGACGCCAACCCAACTCCAGCCTGCTAGCCTATGGCTAATGCTCTCTCGTTTGCTTGCTGCCCTCATCCTCCTCTCGCTGCCCCCCGCCTTCGCTCAGCGCCCAACCAAATTCTCAGTCGTCGAAGCCACCATCCCCCAGATGCAGGAAGCCCTTCGCAAGAAGAAGGTCACCTCGCGGCAGTTAGTCCAGCAGTATCTTGAACGCATCGCCACTTACGAAGACCTCCTCCACGCCTCTCTCACCGTCAACCCCCGCGCCCTCGCCGAAGCCGACCAACTCGACCTTGAACGCAAGCAAGGCCGCCTCCGGGGCCCCCTCCATGGCATCCCCATCGCCCTCAAAGACAACATCCACACAACGAACATGCCCACCACCGGCGGCGCACTCGCCTTCACCGGTTTTACCCCCCCTTACGAAGCCACCGTCACCAAAAACCTCCGCGCCGCTGGTGCCATCATCATCGCCAAAACCGGCATGACCGAACTCGCCAATTGGATCGCCGGCGGTCCCACACCCATGCCCACCAACTACAACGCCGTCGGCAGCTACGGCTTCAACCCCTACGACCCCCGCCGCGACCCCCGCCCCACCGCCGACGGCCGACCCGTCCTCATGACCGGCGGCTCCTCTTCCGGCATCGGCACCGCCGCCAACTTCTGGGCCGCTAACATCGGCACCGAAACTTCCGGCTCCATCCTCTCCCCCGCCAACCAAAACCGTCTCGCCGCCATTAAACCCACCGTCGGCCGCATCTCCCGCTACGGCATCATCCCCATCACCGCCGACCAGGACACCGCCGGGCCCATGGCCAAGTCCGTCGCCGATACCGCCGTCCTCCTCGGCGTTCTCGAAAGCCTCGACCCCAACGACCCCGCCACGAAACGCTGCACCCCGCCCGCCAAGAACGACTACACAAAGTTCCTCCGTCGCGACGGCCTCAAAGGTGCCCGCATCGGCATTCCTCGCGCGTCCTTCTATGAGCGCCAGGAACCCGCCGCCGATCAAGTCATGGCCGAAGCCATCGCCGTCCTCGTCAAGGAAGGCGCCATCATCGTCGATCCCGTTGATCTCCCCAGCGTCACCGCCCGTACCTTCCAGCGATGGGGCACCTGCAGCGGCGTCAACGGCGCGAAGGGAAAAGACGCCGACTGCTCCGTCGTCTTCAAGTACGGCATGAAGCGCGATTTTAACGCTTGGCTCGCCAGCCTGGGACCCACCGCCCCCGTCAAAACCCTCACCGAACTCCGCGAATGGAACCTGGCCCATAGCCCCGCTGGTTCCTTGAAATACGGCCAGTCCAACCTCGATATCTCCGACGAAATGGACCTCGTCGCCGACCGTGCCCGCTACGAAGCCGACCGCGCCAAGGACATACAACTCAGCGCTACTGAAGGCATCGACTTCGCGATGACGGCCAACAAGCTCGACGCTCTCTTGTTCCCCGGCGGCGCTGGCGCCGGCATCGCCGCCAAACCGGGTTACCCAACGATTATGGTTCCCTTCGGCGAAGTCCCCAACGTCCTCACCCCAGCCGCGCCCGACGGCTTCGACCCTAAGCCCGCCCCGCTTGCCGTTAGCTTTACCGGCACCGCCTGCTCCGAACCGCGACTTCTCGAACTCAGCTACAGCTTCGAACAGGCCACCAAGCGCCGCTTCCCGCCCCCCGCTGTCCACCCTAAATAATGCTACTCCGAATCCTCATCCTCGCCCTCCTCCTAGCCTCCCCAGTCGCCGGTCGCGGCCGCCGAGCGTCTTCCATTGCCCTCCGGCAGCGCCTCTTCGTCAATCCGCTCATCTCCGAACCCGGCACCCTCGAAGTCGAATGGAATAATACCTTCGGCCCAAACTCCTACTTCCAACCCCAGACATGGAAGTACACCTCCGGCCGCACCGAATACAGCCTCGGCTTCGACGCCATCGCCCGCGAGAACGGCATCGCCCACTTCTCCGACCACCTCACCGCCACCGCGACGACGGTCCTTTACAACGGACCCCATCTCGATATCGCGGTCGCCCCCCAAGCCACGTTCCTTCTGCGCAACGACTCCGGCGCTCGCCTCGGAGCCAACTTGATCGTCCGCTACGACTTCGGCAAAAATTCGGTCTCCGGCTCCTTCGGCTGGACCGGGGCCACCGCCGCCTCCGCCTCGAATCCGGCCGGCACCGCGGACGCGATTGCCGGATTCGGCCGCCGCCTCAGCCGCCACATCACCGCTTACGCCAGCGTCCAGTGGGAGCGCTCCACTGCGCAGCCGTCGTATCTATCCGTTTTCGAAGGCGTTGAATACGAAATCTCCAGCCGACTCTCGGCCAACGTTTACGGCCAACACTACTCTATTACCCAAGGCCTGCCCGACCACCGTTACGGCGTCGGCCTCACTTACAACTTCGGACACGTGCGCTGGCGATAACTAGAGCGATACCCGCCTTAATAAAGACGTTCTGGAAACCCGAACTACCGGCCCCGTATTGGGCGGACGGCAAACTACGTTTGTCCCAGCTCAGGGCCCCGTCCATGCACGCGCTTGTCGTCGATCTCGCCGAGCCTCTCTCCCCCTTCCTCTCTCCCGACATTGCTCCGGATCTCTTCAGACGTCGCGGATTTGCCCTCTGTTAAGTCAAGACTTGCTATAGCCAAGCCCTTCTCGATGATTGGGGC
>JANXMS010000457.1 GCA_025354525.1 Acidobacteriota bacterium | reverse complement strand
GGGGAAGTCGGCGAGGTCAGCGGACGGTTCACCTTCCGGGTGAAAGGCTAAACAGGGGGCGAAATCGCTCATCCCGTTCAGTATCAATCATTTCCAACGCCAACCGCCACGGAAAGACGGTTCAACTGCCGATTATAGGATGATGTGCATCGATTGGTCATGGTCTGCCGTTACGACAACGAGCGTGCCTTTCGCTGTCCGCTTCGCCGCCCACGCCCGCGCTACGCCCCCTGCTTTATCCATTTCAATCGTGTCCCAAATCGTACCCGCCGCTTGATTCGGATGCGACTGCTTGTCAATCGAGGTAGCTTCCACCATCAAAATGAACGGCGATTGCGAGAAGCTCGAAGACAAAATTTCAATCGCTTTCTCGGTCATCAACTCCAACATCGGCTGATCCGTAAAGGTCCCCAAATTCGCCACTGGCTCCGATGCCGGACGTTCCATTTTAAGCTTGTCGTAAGCGACGTCCATGTTCACGTCCGCCGCAGTCGTGATTCCGTTCGAACCCGGCGCCGGCATAGCCGACCCCTTGAATAATCCAATCGTCGGCTGCCCGTGATGCAGCCCTTTTAACTCTGTTGCTGTCTTCACATACCGATAGCCCAATGCCTGCAACTCGCCAATCAAGTTCCGCTTGTCCGGCCGACCCTCTGCCGTAAACGGATCCGCGCCGCCCCCAAAAATCACATCAAATGCCGGAGCTCCGTTCAACATCGGGTTCTCGCGATATTGCCGCGCGATCTCGAGCCGCGTCTGCCGAAAGCCGGAATAGGACCCTGCACCGCGGGAGTCGCGTCCGTCACTGCCGCTGTCGTCACGATGCCCGTCCGATAGTTGTATCGGCGTTTCAAATACTGCCACAAGTTCTCGACCCGAGGGTTGTCCAGGATAAACGGCTGCGTCGCCGCCGTGGTCACCCCGTTGAACCGCCACCGGCAGTCCGTACCGTCGGCGAATACGTTCACGGCATTCAAAAAGCTCTTGTTCCCGCTCGCCCACGCCGTCCCCGTATTCGCCGAATCCGGCACAATCGAATCGGTTCCGTAAGTCATCGACATCCCAGAAACAGGCATCTTGTCCCACTACTGTCCAAAACAGCACTTACTCTCTCCTCGGATCTGATTTGGGCGAGCCCGACGGGGTCGAGCGGTAGAGTAAGCGCCACTTTGATAGGCGCCCTGGTTTCCGGCAATAGGCTGGCAAGGCCCTCCTGTGTGAAGGTAGTGAAGTGAATCGGTCGCCATCGGTTCTCTCACGCGCCTTTAGGAGGGCGTTTTCATGGTATAGGTCGCCAGTCTGTTCAATCAACTTCTCCATCATTTCCCGAGAGCTGAATTCGCCAGTCTCGTCAAGAAGCACAACGCGGAACATGCTACCAAAGGCTTCACCTGTTGGACCCAGTTCGTGTCCATGACGTTTTGCCAGTTGGCGCATGCCGACTCTTTGCGCGAGATTTGCAACGGATTGGCCTGCAGCGAGGGGAAGCTCGTCCATCTGGGCGCCCAGCGCGCTCCGAACAAATCCACTCTGGCCTATGCCAAGGAACACCGCCCGGCGGCGCTGTTCGAGGACCTGTTCTACACCTCACTGAATCGTTTTCGCGGCCAACAAGGCCTCGGTACTCGCAAGTCCAAATTCCGTTTTAAGAACAAACTCCTTTCGTTGGACTCAACCACCATCTCGCTGTGCTTAGAACTGTATCCGTGGGCCAAATACCGCCGCGCCAAAGGAGGCGTCAAAGCCCACGTGCTGTTGGACCACGATGACTACCTTCCCTCCTACGTTCTCATCACGGAAGCCAAACAAAGCGATGTCCGCGTGGCGCAGTCCCTGGACCTCAACGCCGGTTCGATTGTGGCGATGGATCGGGGCTACAACGACTACGCCCTGTTTGGCAAATGGACAGGGCAGGGGGTGTTCTTCGTGACTCGGCTCAAAGACAAGGCCGTCTATGAGGTGACCGAATCGATCATCGGGCCGTTGCCACACAACATTCGCTCCGACCAAACGATTCGACTCACTGGACAGCAAGCGATCAAAGACTGTCCCCATCTTTTACGGCGGGTGGTGGTTTGGGACGAAAAGAATCAACGCGAGATTGATCTGTTAACCAACCAGCGCCAATTCGGGCCGACCACGATTGCCGCCATCTACAAGGACCGATGGCAGATCGGCGTGTCCAGACAAGGACACATCGTCCAGCCGGTGAAAGACCGACCGAGGCCAACAGACTCAGGCCTCGTAGCTTGGGAGGCACCGTGGCGTGAGAACAAGACGGTGGAGCCCTCCGACAACATGCTCAGAAAGGAGTATGCGCGACGCACCAGGTTGCAATGTAAAGTGAACGCAGACGTAGCCTCGTTACACGAAATTCCGGTGGCTCAGACGGTCGATAACGCGCGAAAGCAGAAAAGCTGGCCGAAGCGGGTCCGATGCGGCAGCTCTCACCGGCGGGGTATCAGCGGCGACATGGTGTGAAGGATGATGTGGAAACTGGAGAAGCCCTCGGTGCCCGGCGGAGAAATCCCGTCGAGGAGATGCCGGCTATAACGTAAGCGGTCGACCATCCCCAGCCTTGCGAAAGTTCTGAATGTACGCTAGGCCCGCTGCCGCCGCCACC
>JANXMS010000400.1 GCA_025354525.1 Acidobacteriota bacterium | reverse complement strand
TCCCGAACGATTCGTCCATAACGCCCCCAAAGCCCTCGAACTGCCAACCCAAGTCTGGATCAACAAACCGAAAACCTCGGACGAACAAACTCGCTAAATTAACCTAACTTGTGTCTCAAGGTTGTTGACACGCTCCGGTTGTACTTCCACGCGGATTGGTTTCAAGCACTTTTTGCCCGCCTGGTGGGGTTTCTACGGTTTCTGTTCTTCCTCCGTTCCAAGTTCGGCTTCGATCTCTTCGATGGTAGGCAAGCTGCCCTTGAATTCATCTGGCAGCTTCTCCAGGTGCGTGAACTCTGAGATGCCCATGGGCGTTGTCGTACCGCGGAGCGCGTATTCAACCACAAGTTCCTTCTTCGTCCTGCAAAGAATCAGGCCGATGCTTGGCTGGTCAGTCGGGTGCTTCAGCATATCGTCTACGGCGGCGAGATAAAAGTTCATCTTCCCCGTGTACTCCGGCTTGAACGCCCCGCCTTTTAGATCGATGACGATGAAGCAACGAAGCTTCAGGTGGTAGAAGAGCAGGTCGAGCCTGTAATCCTCGCCAGCGATTTCCAGCGGGTACTGGCTTCCAACGAACGAGAATCCAACGCCCAACTCCAAGAGAAACTTTCGGATGTGCTCCACAAGCCCGGCCTCAAGCTCCCTTTCGTGGGCGTCCTTAGACAGGGTGAGGAAATCAAAGTTGTATGGGTCTTTGAGTAGCTGTTGTGCAAGATCGGATTGGGGAGACGGCAGGGTCCGTTGAAAATTGGTGACGGCCTTCCCTTGGCGCTGAAAGAGCTTGCCCTCAATATGAAGCACCAGCATGTTCCGGCTCCAGCCGTTCTCGTTGGCGGCCCGGGCGTACCAGAGTCGCTCCTCAGGGTCCTTCACGTGGTCGAGAAGGCGCACATTGTGCCCCCACGGCAATTTTGCAACAGCTTGTTGCAAAATTGATTCCTCCGGCCACGCCTCGGCAAAAGCCTTCATGTAGCCAAGGTTCCGGGGCGAGAGCCCCTTCATTTCAGGGAACTGGGCCGCGAGATCCTTGGCTAGACGAGGAATGATGTTCTTGCCCCAACCTTCAGCACTTTGCCGCGCAAGGATTTCCTTACCGATGCGCCAGTAGAGCAGGACCAGTTCCTGGTTGACGGCAACAGCCGCCCGAACCTGGGCGCTCTGGATGCGCTCCTTGATGCTCGCCAACAGGGCGGCGTAGGTTTGGGTGCTTGGGGTCTTCTCTTCCATGGGCTCCTTCTGTCGTACCAGATAATGCCTGTCCACATCCAGAAAGAGTTGGCTCCACTTCCCTGCCCGCCCTCAATAACGATCCAGTGCGAGACAGGATCTCGCAACAGATCGCCGGAAGAGTAAACACCTTGCTGGCACTGTAGATGTGGGTGCAGCTCACCTGGAGTATCCGGTTGCCAAACCGGGGAAAAGGAGTCGGTCTAACCAACTGACCCTAGCTTCCCTGCCCTCTACCGAGGGCGAGAAGCTTTGAGAGCTGAACCCGTAGCGCTGGATGCCATGAGAATGGCTCGTCCAGTGCGACGGAGGCTCACGGGAGTAATGTCCAAATCTGTAGAGGAGTGCCAACTCCTCTTTCGTTTGGAAGCAATCCCCGTGTTCTATCCGATAGCGACGTTTTTGGCGCTCCTAGAAAGGGGGGCGACGGAGACAGACCTTCGGGCCGGTGAATTTGAAATCCAAGGTTGGCACCTTGGGAAGTGAGTTCAAGACCGGCGAAGGCCGAAATAGTCCAAGCGGGTGAAAATCCTGCATGAGGGGTCCAGGCCATAGTGTATTCGGGTGAAAGCCCCGTTAAGGCTTGTTCAACTCATCTGGCGGAGGGAGCTTCCGAACTGGTGACAGTCGGAACCGGGGCCTTATCAGCCTCGGCGTGGCGTCAAGAAAACGACACGGTGAATAGCTCAACTCTACAAAGCCCGTAAGGGCGAGCCAGTCAGTTCAATCGGAGACGTGACCGAAATGCGAAGAATCATTTCTCGATGGGTAAGCGGGTGCTTCTCTCTTCTACCTGCCTTTTTCGTCGACGATGAGGGACGCTTGAGAGGAACGGGAGTGCGGCGACACACTTCCCTGTGCAGAGTCTCCGTATATTCCTACTATGTCGCGCGGTGGCCTGGATTAGTCTACTGGCTAGCGTTTTGGCGGCGGCACCGCCCCCGCATCGCAATGTCGTTTCTGTGCTTGCCCCGTTAGCGTACGGTCAACAGTGCTGGTCTACAATTGACCTACGGAACCTGGGGGCTAAGCCGGTTTCTATCACCGTCGAAGGGCACAAAGAAAGCGGTGCGCTGATGGGGCTGGAAGGAAGGGAATCGACCGTTGTAAGGCTCGCGCCCAAGCAACGGCTCAGCTTGCAGTTGCGAGAGGCGGGGGCGGAAACGGCGATGGGATGGATTCGGGTTTCGGAGGAGCTGCCGATTGGCTCGGATCGACCGGTGGTCGCGGTGAGCGGGAAGACGGAGTGCGTGGCCGGGGACAAGCTGCGGACGACTGTCCAGACGGTGTCGTTTCCGACGCGCAATCCGCAGATCGAGAGCCCGGTGGAGGAGATGCCTGGACGGCTCGTGCTTCTGCTGAACTCGAGCGGCGAGGCGGCTGAAGTCGACATCTGTTACTCGCGAGGGAGTTGGACGGTCGTGGATGACCAGACGAAGGTGATCTGCACGGCCACAAGTTACGTTCAATTGCCTCCCTTCGGGCTAGCCACGGCACCTATTTCGCGGGACGGGAGCACCGAGATCGTCGTGAAAGGGACCGGCGCGGAGTTGGTGATTCGGGCGCTGCGATTGGAAGCGGAAACGACACGCCTGTACTCGGTGGATTCGTCGATCCACTTTGGGTATGTGGTCCGCGCTAAAGAGAAGTGACAGGGCTCACCGGTGCAAGCGGCTGGGAGTACTTGATTAGCGGGTTTCGGGACCTTTCGCCTCCCGACTTGGGCCAATTTCCGGGAGTTTTGGGACTTTGTGCTGCGGAGGGCCCCCGGAATCATGCTATAGCAAGTCTTGACGTAACAGAGGGCAAATCCGCGACGTCTGAAGAGATCCGGAGCAATGTCGGGAGAGAGGAAGGGGGAGAGAGCCTCGGCGAGATCGACGACAAGGCATGCATTGACGGGGCCTTGAGCTGGGACAAACGTAGTTTGCAGTCCGCCCAATACGGGGCCGGTAGTTCGGATTTCCAGAACGCCTCCAGTAAGGCGGGTATCGCTCTAAAGGCTCGCAGGGCGCTACGGAAACCATTGATTCTATTGAGATGGAGGCCGCTAATCAATTACGGCTGGGAGGTTGGGTGACCGGAAACGCTCCTTTCTACCCGACAGGCGGCGGGCGGCGGGTAGAAAGGAGCGCCGTGAGTTGGTTACCAGACGATGCTTTCGATTCGGGCGATGGGTTGGCGATCGTCGAAGACTTCCGGACGGGCGGTTAAGGCTTCGCCGAAGCTGTCAGCGGTCTTCAAGACAGACGCGAAACGGACGCCGGTTCGCTGTTCGATTTCGCCGAGTGCGATTTCGAAAACCTTAAACGCGTCCAGATCAAGGGTCTCGAGCGCGTTGAGGTTCTGGGTCAACAGGAAGCCTTTGCATTTGAGCTTGCCGGTTTCAACATAGGTGATGATTTTCCAGAACTCGCGGGGAATGCCGATCTGGCGGAAGACGCGGTCGTCACCGCGGAAGACGGGTCCTCCGAATACGCTCACCTTCAGATCGTCGACATCGACATCGGCAAAGATCGCATCCTCCAAGCGGCCCCAGACACCACCCTGGGAGCTTTGATTGAAATCGTCCATCTGGGGGGTAATGTTTGTGAAGAAGAACGAATCGACATTGGCCTTTTTGGCGTCGGCGAGCGGTCCCCAGAGGAGGTCGGCGCGGCGTGCGATGTGGCCGCGGTCGAGGCGGTTTCCCCGGTAGAGGTCGTCGCCGACTTGCACGGCGGCAGGGAGGTTGGGATCGAGCACGAACGGAATGCCCCGGCGGCTCAGACTCTTGAGACTGGCACCATCAATATTCCAAGCCACCCAGCGGCAGAATCGCCGCGCCTTACTCATGGCGAGAGAGAAGTGAGTATAGGCAATCACCGGAGAGCCGTTTTTCTGAAAGGCGTCCTGGAGGGTCTCTTGCGTGAGGTCCGGAAGAGGGACGCGCTTGGAGAGGAAGTTGGGGTTGTATCCGCCGATGGTGTCGGGCTGACCGGGATCGGGTCCGGGTGCGGCGGGGACGGGCGAGAGCGAGATTTCCAGCTTTTCGAACACGGACTTTGGATAGCAGGCGAGGGCGTGTTCGTCCGGATTGGTGGTGTCCTCACCGGCAAAATGCAAACCGGCGAAGATTTTGCTGGCTTTTCCGTTGGTTCCTTTGATCATCCAGACAGAACCGGAATCGCCGCCCTTGCTGATTTCACCGTCGGGAGGGCGATGGTTGGGATCGACGCCGATCTCGAAGCAGCCGATTTCCTGTTCCCCGGTGATTCCGCCGTAGTTGATTTTGGCGATGGTCAAGACGCGGCGGACGATGCCGTGAGTGACACCGGTCGTACGCCCGCTTTTGATTACTTTGTCACCCAGTTCGGCTTCGGCGAGTTGTTCCGGTTTGATGCCGAGGTCGAGGATTTCGGGTTGGCTTTGGCGATCCTCAATGGAGGCGACGGCGCAGTCGCCAGCGTGACCCAAGTGGGAGCGGACGAGTTTGCCCATGCGATTGAGTTGGACGCGGTTGTCGTCGGCGGGGCCGGGCTGGACGATGTCGTCGCCGAGCGCGCCAGAGGGGCCGTTCAGAACGTGCCAGTTGCTGAGTATGTAGGGCGTGCCATTGTGCTGGTCGAAGACGATGCAGCCGATGGTGCCGGCTGACACCTTTGTATTGGCGACACTGACGCCTGGGACGATAGGATTGAGACGCTTTTTGCGACTGCTGGCGGCCGCCTCCGGGACGAGTTGATGGCTTGTTTCATAGGTCCGTTCGAGAACATCGGTTGGGACGGTGATGCCATCGATTTCGAACGAGGTGGGAATGAGTTCGGTTTCGATGGCCGCGAGCATTTCCGGCTGGGATTTTTGGTGGACCGTGAATTGCACGCTGATTTCGTTCGTCGTTTTCCCGTCTTTGACCTTGTAGCCGATGCCAACGGAGGAGATGTTCGGGTCGCGTAAATAGTCGACGCCGCGGGAGCGAACGAAATTTTTAAGGCTTTCCATGGAGACCGGTTGGTCGGCCACAGCTTTCTTGGGGGGATTCTTTGGTTTTGCCATGATGGGTTAGACGCTCGTTCGGAATAGCGCAAAAGGCAGACGGAAGGGGACACGGTGAGCGGGGTATTTTTGCCCTATTTGAGATTTCCGGGGCAAGTCGGTTTGGTGGAAGGCGAGGTTTGGATCCCTACGGAATCACGGATGGCGGGCTAGGGAGATCTGGGAGCGCCATGAAAACGCCTGAAGCTGGTTGTCTCGATGGCCTCTTTTTCGCCGGATTCGCGGTGGGACAGCCGCGGATTACCGGTATCCAGAACAGCTACAGCTACTATTCCGACGGGGAGCCTGCTGGTGCAGCATTTCACGCTTCCGGCGCGGTTTACGGCGACCGGGCTGGACCATGGGTTGATCATTTGGGAGACCTATGGCGGCACGTCGGTACACTTTCAATAGCGGTGATTCCGACGGTGCGAGTGGCCGCGGGAATATCCATTGACGACATCGTCACTGAGGCTCTGTGATGGGCGACAATTAGGAACCGCTTCTAGCGGCAATTACATTTGCAGCACCTTCAGCAGGTGTTTTGATGTGAATTCGACAGATGCCGCTGGGCGTTGGATGAGATGGGGCTTTGCCCCAAGCCCCAGGATTTAGCGCATTGTGCCATCCCAGGTGGGCTACGAGCCCGCCGACAGTGGGCATGAAGCCACGGGAGCACCCTCCGCCGGAGGCAAGTCGACTTTGGTAGTTGTCGTTTCGACCGTTTCTAATTGTCGCCAAACAGTCCCGGGCGTTCACCAGAAATACTTCCAATCCGTGATTTTTCAGAACATCGCAGGCGGCAATCGGACTGCATCGTCACGGTCGTTATTCCACACGACTTCAGCCATTGGGCCATCCGCTCCAAATCCGCCGTCCGGGAGCCAAACTCCCGCACAGGTTCTGGATCGAGTCCGGGCGACACCGCCACAGAATGGCTCTCCTTGCCGAGGTCAACTCCAGCCGCGTCCGGGTGGAGGATCTCCAGCCCTGGATCGTCGGAAAAAGGCCGCGGCCTGGAGTTCCCGCCGATCTTTGCGGTTCAAGTTCTTGCCGCGGTGCCGCTTAAACGTGGACTGCTCTCGCTTTGCCATGTCATAACCTCCTCGTCCGTGATCAAGCTGGGAGCGGCTCGGTTAGCTTTACTACACCATCTCTCCAACGGGGTCGGGCTTAGCCTTTTCCAAGGCAGTTCGCCACCAATTACTCCGACGCTGAAACCGAGACCATACTGGGGAACGGGCACAAAGGCACCAAACACTTATCGGCCGTAACTTGCCTGCCCAGCCTTGAATACAGGATGACAGATCGGACCGAAAACAAAGTTTCTGCCTCTCACGATCACGCGCCGCGCGTGTTCTGTTACTCGTGAGCGCCGAGGCGAGTGCGTGCCAGGGCAGGACCAGCCAGCAACGGTGCCCTTCAGCTCTTGTTCGGTGGTCAACTTTGCGTGAGTGCAGGTCATCCTTTGCGAGTGCCGAAGGGGCATCCTTTGAGTAGGTGAGCGGCATCAGAATCACCCGCGCGGCACGACCGCGCGTCACAAGTCGGAGGAGACAACTCAAACTGGCGCAAATGGGACCGCCCTGGAGGGTCGCTTTTGGTGGGCCCGGGAGGGGCCTTCTTGGAGAGTGCCGAAGTCTTCGAGATGAAAGGCTACGTCCCGGGTGACGTCGCTAGGGCGGGGGGAACAAGCCGCCCGCCTGTAACAACTTCTGCCCCTCCGGTCCGACCAGCCAATCCAGTAGACGGCGGCCCGAGGCCGAACTGCTTACCGGCACGCCGTATTGTGTCAGCGGCGCATGCAGTTCCTCAGAAAGCAGTACGCCGCCCCGGTTGTGCACGAAGGTCCAGGCTGTCAAGGTGGCATCCGCGTTACCACTTTCGGCAAACTGTATCGTCTGTCGGACGGACTCGGCGTAGACGAGTTTGGACTCAAGGCGACTCCACAATCCTGATTTCTCGAGCGCTTGGCGGGCAGCTTGCCCGTACGGGGCGTGAGTGGGATTGGCGATCGCGATGTGCCGGATGGCTGGATCGAGCAGATCTTCCAAACGCTTGAATCGTCCCGACTTCGACCATAGGGCCAGCCGGCCCGAGGCGTAGGGGCGCAGATCTTCCGGCTTCGCCTTGCCCGCTAGCACCAATTGCTGGGCATACGCGCGGTTTGCGGACAGGAAAAGTTCGTAGGGGGCCCCGTGTTCGATTTGGCGGGCCAATTGACCGGACGAGCCGAAGGTAAACCGGGCTTTAGCATAAGTCGACAGAATCGGTGCCAGATCCGAAGCGGCAGCGACGAGCGGTCCTTGGGCCGAGAGTTGGATGCCTGCGGCAGCAATAAATGTTGACAGCAGGACACGCAGATTCAATACTTGTAGTAGACTAAGGGGAGAGGCAAGGAATCTAATCATGAGCAGAATTATCGGAATCGATTTAGGAACTACAAACTCGGTCGTCGCAGTGATGGAAGCGGGGTCGCCTGTAGTAATCCCCAACCAGGAAGGTGCGCGGACGACCCCCTCAGTGGTTGGTTTCACCAAGGGCGGAGAGCGGCTTGTGGGCCAAGTGGCCAAGCGGCAGGCTGTCACCAACCCCGAGAATACCATTTACTCGATTAAGCGCTTCATGGGCCGTCGCTTCGACGAAATCGACGCCGAAAAGAAGCTGGTTCCGTATAAAGTTCTGCCGGGCGACAACGGCGACGCGCGAGTGGAAAGCCAGGGCAAGAAGCTTTCCGCCCCGGAAATCTCCTCGATGATCTTGACCAAGCTCAAAGAAGCCGCCGAATCCTACCTCGGCGAGAAGGTCACCAAGGCGGTAATTACCGTCCCCGCTTACTTTAACGACGCGCAGCGCCAAGCCACCAAAGATGCCGGCCAGATCGCGGGCCTCGAAGTGATGCGCATCATCAACGAGCCGACTGCGGCGGCGCTGGCGTACGGACTCGACAAGAAGAAGAACGAGACCATCGCAGTATTCGACTTCGGCGGCGGCACCTTTGACGTGTCGATTCTGGAGGTCGGCGAAGGCGTCGTCGAAGTGAAGTCTACCGATGGCGACTCCCACCTTGGCGGCGATAACATCGACGACCGGATCATGGAATGGATTGTGGCTGAGTTCAAGAAGGAAAACGGCATCGACCTTCTGAACGACAACATGGCGAAGCAGCGACTCAAGGAAGCGGCCGAGAAAGGCAAGATCGAGCTCTCCACCACCCTCGAGACCGAGATCAATCTGCCCTTCATCACTGCCGACGCGAGCGGCCCGAAGCATCTGGTGATGAAGCTCACCCGGACGCGGTTCGAGCAGATGATCGACGACATCCTGCGCAGCACTCTCGCTCCGTGCGAACGTGCGCTGAAGAACGCCAAGCTCTCTCCCTCGCAGATTGACGAGGTCGTACTGGTCGGCGGCTCGACGCGCATCCCGAAGATCCACCAGATCGTTCGCGACATGTTCGGCAAGGAACCCAACCGTTCCGTGAACCCGGACGAAGTGGTTGCGATCGGGGCGGCGGTCCAGGGCGGAGTTCTCGGTGGCGAAGTGAAGGACGTGCTCCTGCTCGATGTCACCCCGCTTTCGCTTGGCATCGAAACGCTCGGAGGAGTCTTTACCAAGCTCATCGAGAGCAACACGACGATTCCGACGCGGAAGAGCGAAACGTTCTCGACGGCTTCGGACAACCAGACTTCGGTCGAGATCAAGGTTTGCCAGGGCGACCGTGCCATGGCGGTCGACAATCGGCAACTGGGCGTCTTCCAGTTGGGCAACATCCCTCCCGCTCCCCGTGGTGTCCCGCAGGTCGAGGTCACTTTTGACATCGATGCCAACGGAATTCTGCACGTCACCGCCAAAGACAAGGCGACCCACAACGAGCAGAAAATCACGATCAGCGGCTCTTCCGGCCTCAGCAAGGAAGAGGTCGAGAAGATGGTCCGCGAGGCGAAAGAGAACGCCGCTGGCGACCAGAAGCGCCGCGACAGTGTCGATTCCAGAAATCGCGCTGACGGCATGATCTTCTCCGTTGAAAAGACACTGAAAGATCATCGGGACAAGGTCAGCGAGGCCGAAGCAGCGTCCGTGGAAGCAGCGCTTGAAGAGGCCAAGAAGGCCGTACAAGAAGGCGACTCGGACAAAATCAACGCCGCGATCGACAAGCTCACGCAAGCGAGCCACAAGCTGGCCGAAGTGATGTACAAATCCCCGTCCGGTGCCGGAGCTGCCCAGGGTGGCGCGGCTCCCGGAGCGGATGCCAAGCCGGAACAACCGAAGGACTCGGTGGTCGACGCCGAATTCATCGATGTCGAGGACAAAAACAAGAAGTAGGAATCATTGAGTCGCTCTCGGGAGGCGCTGACCAGCGCTCTCCGAGGCGGTTTACGATATGCCCGAACGCAAAGACTATTACGGCACCCTTGGGGTCGCCAAGAAAGCCACGGACGACGAGATCCGGAAGGCGTATCGTCGCTTAGCGCGCAAATATCACCCTGACCTGAACCCCGGCGATAAGGCGGCTGAGGACAAGTTTAAAACCGTTCAGGAAGCCTACGACATTCTAAACGAGCCGAAGAAGCGGCAGATGTTCGACCAGTACGGTTTCTATTCCGATTCAGGCGTTCCAGGAGGCGGAGCCCCGCCACAGGGCGGACCCGGCATGGGCTTCGAAGGCTTCGATTTTTCGGACTTCATCAACCAGCAGGGAGGTCGTCGACCTCATCCAACCGCTGGTGCCGACACCGGCGGCCGTTTTACTGACATTTTTTCGCAGTTCTTCGGGGGGCGAGAGGCGGCTCAGCAACAGCAGCCTGAAAAGGGTGCCGATCTCGAATACTCGCTCAATATCGATTTCTGGCAGTCGATTCGCGGCACGCAGGTTCGCCTGAGCATCTCCCGTCAGGACGCCTGCACCACCTGCAACGGCTCCGGTTCGGCTGGCGGCGCGGTGGCCACTTGCGGTGATTGCAACGGCTCCGGCCAAGTCAGCCAGACCGCGGGCGCGATGAAATTCAACCTTACTTGCTCCCGCTGCAATGGCTCCGGCCGCCTGCGAAACGTTTGCCCCGCCTGCCGCGGCGAGGGATGTACCGCCCGCATGGACTCGGTCGAAGTTCGGCTTCCGGCCGGCGTAGCCAGTGGCTCGCGTCTGCGCGTGGCAGCCAAAGGCAATGCTGGTCGCATGGGCGGCGAAGCGGGCGATCTCTACATCACCGTACGCGTCGAAGACCACGCGTTTTTCAAACGCGACGGGGATACGATCGAAATCAAAGTGCCGATCACGGTACCCGAGGCTGTCCTTGGAGCGAAGATCGAGGTGCCGACTATCGACGGGCGGGCGATTCTGAAAATCCCCCAAGGCACCCAAAACGGACAGAAATTCCGCCTCCGCGAAAAGGGCGTCGCCAGCGCGCGGAAAGAGACCCGCGGCGATCAGATCGTCGAGGTTTTTCTACAGGCACCTCCCGCCAACGACGAGCGAACCCGAGAACTCTTGCGTGAGTTGGCCGAACAGTATCCACCCGACCCCCGGAGCGAACTCTGGACCAAGGTATAACTAAAGAGCGAAGTTTATGGCGAAACGAAGCAAAGCTGCTTATATGATCTCGGCGGTCGCCGAACAGTACAGCCTCCACCCGCAGACCCTTCGCATGTACGAGCGGGAAGGCCTTCTCAAGCCCTCTCGCAGCGAAGGGAACACGCGTCTCTATACGGACGAGGACGTCGAGCGCCTCGAAGTCATTCTTCAGCTCACGCGCGAGTTGGGGGTTAACTTGGCCGGAGTAGAGATTATCCTCAACATGCGCGAAAAGATGGAAGAGATGCAACGCCAGATCGAGCAGTTCGTTTCCTCGCTGAACTCGGAAATCGCCCAGCGGGTGCGGCATTCCGCGCCCCAGGATTCCCAGGCTCTCGTTCCGGTCCGCTCCATTTCGTCCCTCATGCGTGTCGAATTCGACAACCCTTCCACTGACCCGAAACCCCGGCGGAAGAAAGTCACCGCCTAGGGCTCGCTACAATAGAAGTCTCAATGCGGATTGCCCTGGGGCAGATCAATACAACGGTTGGCGACTTGGTCGGCAACGCCAGCTTAATCATGCGCTATGCGCGTCGCGCGGCCGAAGGAGGGGCGGAGGCGGTCGTCTTCCCGGAACTCGCCCTGACCGGATACCCGCCGCAAGACCTGCTCGAACGCCCGTCGTTTCTCGAAGCGGCCCAAGCGGAGCTGACCCGGCTCGCGGTCGAATCGGCACCTCTCCGTATCGCGATTCTCTGCGGCACGGCCGAAGTAGCCGACTTTAACGAAGGCAAGCGTGTCTGGAACACCGCGGCCATGCTCCAACGCGGCAAGGTAGTTTTCCGCCAGCACAAAATGCTGTTGCCAAACTATGACGTCTTCGACGAACAGCGCTACTTCCGCCCGGCCGAAAGCCAAGAGCTTGCCACGCTGGGAGTCACTCCCGTCGCCGTCACCATATGTGAAGACGCCTGGAACGATCAGACATTCTGGGAGCGTCGTCTTTACCAGCGCGACCCCGTACAGGAGCTCACGCACGCGGGTGCCAAGGCCATTCTGACTATCAACGCCTCGCCTTACCATATTGGAAAACGCGCCCAGCGGGAACAGATCTTCGCCGCCACCGCTCGCCGCCACGGGCTCCCCCTCGTCTATGTCAACCAAGTCGGTGGCAACGACCAACTCGTCTTCGATGGCTCCAGTTTCGCGATGGATGCAACCGGCAAAATCATCGCCGCCGCGCCCAGCTTCAAGGAAGATCTCGTTTTCGCTAACTTCCAGACGGGAACCGGTGACCGACGTCCAAGTCACCCCGAAGAGATCGAGGCCGTCTACGAAGCTCTCGTCCTGGGTACGCGCGACTACTTCGCCAAAACCGGCTTCCGCAAGGCGCTGCTCGGCCTGTCGGGCGGCATCGATTCCGCGCTTGTCGCCTGCATCGCCGTGGAGGCGCTGGGCAAGGAAAACGTCACCGGTGTCGCCATGCCCGGGCCGTACTCAAGCGGCCATTCGCTGACCGACGCCAAAGCCATGGCCGAAGTCCTCGGCATTCAATGCCCCACCATTTCGATCAACGCCGGCTACGCCGCCATGATCGAAACCCTCCAACCCGCCTTCGCCGGGGCCGCTCCGGACCTCACCGAAGAGAACCTGCAATCCCGCCTGCGCGGCATGACTCTCATGGCCTTGTCGAACAAGACCGGTGCCCTTGTCCTCTCCACCGGCAACAAGAGCGAAACCGCCGTCGGCTACGCGACCCTTTATGGCGACATGTGCGGCGGCCTCTCCGTCATCAGCGACATCGCCAAAATGAAGGTGTACGAACTCTGCCGCGTCGCCAACCGCCACCTCAACAACGCCATCCCCGAATCCGTCTTCACCAAGCCTCCTTCGGCCGAACTCCGTCCCGACCAGAAGGACTCTGACTCTCTGCCCGAATACCCCGTGCTCGACGCCATCCTCGAACTCTACGTCGAGAAGATGATGGCACCGGCCCGCATTGCCGAAAAATTAAGCTTGTCGCTCGCGCTCGTTCGCGATGTCACCCGCAAGGTGGACCGCACCGAGTACAAGCGGCAGCAAGCCGCCCCTGGACTCAAAGTCACAACCAAGGCCTTCGGCTTCGGTCGCCGCCTTCCCATCGTACAGAGATACAGCGAATGAAAACACTACTATTGGCTGGCAGCGCCACGCTGCTCGCCGCCGTGCTCCTGGTCTCCCAGGCTGAAATGGGCGAACGCGTCGGCCCGCGGCCCGATGGCTCTTTTCTTCTCAACAGCGGGGCCGTGCTGAAAGCCGCCGGTCGCCAACAAGCCATGGACACGTTTCCGATGGCTTCCGCTTTGTCCCCCGATAAGCGTTGGCTACTCGTTCTCCACGGCGGTTACAACCCGCCGTCGGTCGTCGTCCTCGACGCCAAAACCCTCGCCGAGAAAAGCCGCCTCGCCCTGCCCGACGCCTGGCTCGGCCTCGCGTTCACGCCGAACGGGAAGATGGTCTATGTCGGCGGCGGCAGCCAGGCCGCGGTCCATGAACTCAGTTTCGACGACAACGTCGGCCAGCTCAAACTCCTCCGTTCGATTCCTATCGTCTCCGCCGCCGAGCGGAAGCACACCGACTTCATCGGCGATATCGCCGTCTCTCCGGACGGCCGCCTGGTCTACGCCGCGGGCCTGTTCCACGACGCTCTCCACGTCATCAACCCGCAGTCCGGTCGCATCATCGAAAAACTCAAAACCGGTCGCCGTCCGTATCGGATCCTATTCCATCCGGACGGCAAAAGCTATTTCGTGTCGCATTGGGCCGACGGTGCCATCGGCCATTACGCCGCTGACACCGGCAACCGCCTCGGGCTAATTCGTACCGGTCAGCACCCGACCGATATGGTCTGGAGCGACCGCCAACCCGAAGGGGCCGACGGCGATGCGCCCAAGTTCAAGGGGCGCATTTTTGTCACGAACAGCAACACCAACCTCGTCTCCGTCGTCGGCGTCAGTGAAAGCAACACCGCCACCGCCATCGAGTCGCTGAACGTCGCGCTTTCCCCCAACCAACCCGCCGGCATGACCCCCAGCGCCCTCGCTCTCAGCCCCGATCAGAAGGATCTTTACGTCGTCTGCTCCGACGCGAACGCCGTCGCCGTCGCCGACATCAGCCAAGCCCGCAGCCGGGTTCGTGGCTTCATTCCAACTGGTTGGTACCCGCTCGCCGCCCGCGTGATCGATAACCAACTCCTCGTCTTCAATGGCCGCGGCGGCGGCAGTTTCGCGAATCCCAATGGGCCCAACCCCACGCAACGCGCCGCTCCTGTCCACGAAGGCAACGTCGCCGTACAGTACGTTGGCCGACTCCAACGCGGCACCCTCTCCGTAATCGACGCCTTCGATGACGATCAACTCGACCGTTGGAGCGCCCAAGTACGGCGCTCGACGCCCTACGACGACCGTCGCCTGATGCTCGCTCACAACGACAGCGCCACCGCCATCATCCCCGTCCGCGCCGGCGACCCTTCGCTCATCAAACACGTTCTCTACATCGTCAAAGAGAATCGAACGTACGACCAAGTCCTTGGCGACCTCGGCCGCGGCAACGGCGATCCTTCGCTCACCCTCTTCCCGGAGAAGGTCAGCCCCAACCACCACAAACTCGCCCGCGAGTTCGTCCTACTCGATAATTTCTATGTCTCGGCCGACGTCAGCGCCGATGGCCACAACTGGACCACCGCCGCCATCGCCCCGGACTACGTGCAGAAGATGTGGCCCAACAGCTACGCCGGTCGTCGCAAGCATTACGACTATGAAGGCGGCGAACCGGCAGCCCTCCCGCCCGCCGGGCACATCTGGAACAATGTCCTCGCCAAAGGACTCACCCTGCGCAACTACGGCTACTATGTCGATAACGCCCTGCTCAAGGACGTCACCGCCTCCGCACCCCACGTGAAGTCCCTCCGTGACCCCTCCCTGATCCCGCACACCAACCGCAACTATCGCGGCTTCGATTTGGACTATCCGGACGTCGAACGCGCCAGAACCTTTATCACCGACCTATCCCGCATGGAGGCAGACGGCAAATTCCCCAACTTCTCTCTGATTCGCCTCGGCAACGATCATACGAGCGGCCTGGCCGCCGGCAAAATCGCGCCGCTCGCCCAAATGGCCGACAACGACTACGCCCTCGGCCTCATCGTCGAGGCCCTCACCAAGAGCAAGTTCTGGGACAAAATGGCGATCTTTGTCATTGAAGACGACGCCCAAAACGGACCCGACCACGTCGACTCCCACCGCTCGCCGGCCTTTGTCATTTCGCCCTACACTAAGCGCGGCGCGATCGACAGCACGTTCTACAACACCACCTCCATGCTTCGAACCATCGAGCTGATCTTGGGCCTCCGACCCCTGACGATGTTCGACGCTGGTGCCCGGCCCATGGTCGGCTCGTTTCAGGTCACGCCGAACACCGCCGCCTACACCGCCGAAAAACCCCGCTACGCCCTCGACGAACGTAACCCCGGGCAAGGCACCCTCGCCGCTCGGTCGTCCCGCATGGACTTCGACGAAGCCGACGAAATCGACGACGACGAGTTGAACGAAATCTTGTGGCTGGCGATCAAAAAAACTCCGCCCCCCGTCCCTGTCCGTAGCTACCTCGGAAGATAACGAATGGCCCGTATCGATCTCTGCTTCGTTTGGCACATGCACCAGCCTTTCTACAAGGACCTGGTCACCGGGGAGTATAAGCTCCCCTGGACCCGTATGCATGGGCTCAAGGACTACTACGGCATGGTGCAGATTCTGGCGGACTTTCCCAGCGTCCATCAAACCTTTAACGTCGTCCCGTCCATGATCGCTCAGCTTGACGAGTACGCCTCCGGCACCGCGCAGGACGGCTTCCTGCGCCTCGCCCTCAAGCCCGCCGAAGAGCTCACCGAACCCGATCAACAGTTCCTGCTCAAGTACTTCTTCCAAGCCAACGTAGCCCATATGGTTTATCGCTACCCGCGCTACGGCGAGCTGTACGAACGCCACCTCAAGGCAGGCCGCTACTTCGGCCCCCAGGATTACCGCGACCTCCAAGTGCTCTCGCAAGTCGCCTGGTTCGACGAACTGTTCCTCGCAAGCGACCCCGAGATCAAGGCCCTCGTCGCCAAGGGCCGCGGCTACTCGCTGGCCGACCAAAAGCTGATGGGCCGCAAGCAGCTGGAAATCCTCGGCCACGTTTTGCCCGTCTACGAAAAATTCGCCGCCACCGGGCAAATCGAAGTTTCGACGACTCCTTACTACCACCCCATCCTGCCGCTGCTTTGTGACTCCGACATCGCCAGCGTCTCCCACCCCCACGTCCCCCTCCCCACCCGCTTCCGCTACCCCGAAGACGCTCGCCATCAGTTGCGCACCGCGCGCGACTACATGCAAAAGCGCCTAAAGATTACCCCCGATGGCCTTTGGCCGTCCGAAGGCTCCGTCTCCGATGAAGCCCTGGTGCTCGCCGCTGACGCCGGCTTCAAATGGTTCGCTACCGATAACGGTGTCTTGTCGCGGACCCTCGGTGGCCCGGCCGGTGCCGCTGAAACCTATCGTCCCTATCTCTGGCGTCACGAAGGCCGCCAGATGCACGCCCTCTTCCGCGATCACTACCTCAGCGATCTAGTCGGCTTCGTTTATTCGAAAATGGGTGCCGAAGAGGCCGCCGACCACTTCCTCGGTCGTATTCGCGAAAATTGCGGCGGGCGAGACTCGCTCGTTCCCATCATCCTCGACGGCGAGAACGCATGGGAATATTTCCCGGAAAGCGGTCGCGACTTCCTTCGCCATCTCTACGCCCGCATCGACGCTGACCCGAATATGTCCGCCGTCACCGTCAGCGAAGGCATCGCCCGGCACCCAGCTCAGACTATTGACCGCATCTTCCCCGGCTCCTGGATCAACTCCAATTTCGATATCTGGATCGGAGCCGAAGAGGATAATCGGGCCTGGGAATACCTCCTCCGCGCCCGCCAAGCGTACGACCTCTACGCCACTACCGTGTCGCCCGAAAAGCGGGCTTTAGCCTATGAAGAGTTGCTGATTTCCGAAGGTAGCGACTGGTGCTGGTGGTACGGACCCGAGCACGATTCCGCCAACCGCATCGAGTTCGATCAGCTCTACCGCGACCATCTCGCCAATGTCTATCGGGCCCTTGAACAGACTCCTCCCGACGAGCTCTCCCGGCCAATTCTCAAGGTTTCGATTGCCGAGCACCACCGGCGCGCCACCGGCCCGATCCGTCCCACCATCGACGGCGAAATCAGTAGCTATTTTGAGTGGATGGGTGCCGGAGAATACCGCGTCGACCAGCGCCAAGGGGCCATGCACGGCGGCCGCGTCGGCCTCAGCGAACTCTTCTACGGCACCGACGGCACCCAGCTATTTCTCCGCCTCGATTTCGACCCGCTCCCCGACTTCGCCCATCTCGAAGTTCGCGTAAAATCAGACGATACCGAGATCCGCTCGGCCCACGACAAATTCGTCGCCGGTCGTATCCTCGAGCTTTCCATCAACCTCGCCGACCTGGGATTCAAACCCGAAGCCCTTGCGAAATTCCAAGTCTCGCTCTGGCAGTCCGGCCTCCCTATGGAGGCTCTGCCCCAGAACGGCACGTTCGAACTCGATACCCAAAACCACGCGGAGTGGCTATGAATAGATCTATGAAAGTGAACTGGCACGGCGTCTATCCGGCGCTGACAACTCAATATCGCGACGACTTCTCCGTCGACCTCGAAGCCACCGCCGCGCACCTCGAAAAGATGATCGCCTCCGGCATCCACGGCGTCGTCCTCCTCGGCAGCGTGGGCGAAAACACGGCTCACGAATACGACGAAAAGCTCTTGATCCTCCGCGAACTCAACGCGGTCGTCAAGGGCCGCATCCCGGTGCTTTCAGGCGTTGCCGAGAACACGACCCTGGTCGCCGCGCGTTTCGCCCGCGATTGCGAACGCCTCGGCCTCGACGGCCTTATGGTGCTCCCGGCCATGATCTACAAGGCCGATCGCCGCGAAGCCATCGCCCACTTCCGCACGGTCGCCCAAGCCAGCGGCCTGCCGATCATGATCTATAACAATCCGCCAGCCTACTACGTCGACATGCCGCCGGACGCCTTCGTCGAACTCGCCGAGGAACCCACCATCGTCGCCATCAAGGAATCGTCGGACAACGTCCGCCGCATCACCGATCTCCGCAACGCCGTCGGCAACCGTTTTATCCTGTTCAGCGGCGTCGATGACCTCGTCCTGGAAAGCGCCCTGCTTGGTGCGGAAGGCTGGATTTCCGGCCTCGTCAACGCCTTCCCCGACGAAAACCGTGTCCTTTGGCAACTGGCTATGAGTGGCCGTTGGGCCGAAGCCCGCAAGCTCTACCAGTGGTATACTCCGCTCCTCCATCTCGACACCAAAATCAAACTCGTCCAGTACATCAAGCTCTGCATGGCCGAAGTCGGCCTCGGCTCGGAGCTGACTCGTCCGCCCCGCCTTCCCATCACCGGCGCCGAACGCGAAGAGGTGCTCGGCATAATCCGCCACGCTCTCGCCACGCGACCCGACCTCAGCGGCTATGCGCGCGATTGAGGTTGTAGACTCCCACACCGGCGGCGAGCCCACCCGCATCATCATTGCGGGTGGGCCCGACCTCGGCACCGGCTCGATGGCCGAGCGCCTTGCGGCGTTTCGGGACCAGCACGACCGCTTCCGTTCCGCCGTCGTCAATGAGCCCCGCGGCTCCGATGTCCTCGTCGGTGCCCTTCTCTGCGAACCGGTTGACCCCGCCTGCGCCGCCGGCGTCATCTTTTTCAACAACGTCGGCTACCTCGGCATGTGCGGCCACGGCACCATCGGCCTCATCGTCACCCTCGCGCACCTTGGTCGCATCGGCCCCGGCAGCCATCGCGTCGAAACGCCCGTCGGTGAAATTGCCGCGACGCTCAATGCCGACGGCTCGGTCACGATTGCCAACGTCCCCAGCTATCGCACCGCTCAAGCCGTGATCGATGTCCCCGGCCACGGCCCCGTCTCCGGAGACATCGCCTGGGGCGGCAACTGGTTCTTCCTCACCCCCTACCCCGGCCTCACCGACATCGAGACCCTCACCGCCTACTCCTGGGCCGTCCGTCAAGCCGTCAACGCCCAAGGCTACCCAGAGGTCGATCACGTCGAACTTTACGACGGCCATCGCAACTTCGTCCTCTGCCCCGGCAAGGCTTACGATCGCTCCCCCTGCGGCACCGGCTCGAGCGCCAAACTCGCCTGCCTCGCCGCCGACGGCCACCTCGACCCCGGCGAAATCTGGGTTCAGGAAAGCATCATCGGCAGCCAGTTCCAAGCCTCCTACACCTGGGACGGCGACCGCGTTCTCCCCTCCATCACGGGCACCGCCTTCATCACCGCCGAAGCCAAACTTTTGATCGACCCCCAAGACCCCTTTGCCTGGGGCTTCCAAACTTGACGACAGACGTGCTCATCGCCGGGGCTGGAATCGTCGGCGCGGCGATTGCAGCGGCCCTCCGCGAGGCCGGTGCCAAGTGTCTGGTTGTCGAGCCCGAGATTGTCGGCGGCGGTGCCACAGCCGCCGGAATGGGCCATGTCGTCGTTATGGACGATTCCCCCGCCCAACTGGCCCTCACCGAATACTCCCGCCACCTCTGGGACGCCCTCCCGCTTCCCCCCAATGTCGAACGCGAACACCGCGGAACCCTCTGGGTCGCCGCCGACGCCGAGGAGATGGCCGAGGTCCACCGCAAACACGCCCTTTACCCCGCCAGCGAAATCCTTGACGCCCAAGCCCTCTACGAAGCCGAACCCGAACTTCGCCCCGGCCTCGCCGGCGGCCTTCTCGTCCCTGGAGATAGCGTCCTGTACGCCCCTTGCGCCGCCGCCTGGCTCCTGCGACTCTCCCCCGTTCGCTACACCGCCATCGAAACCCTAACGGACGACGGCGCCCGTCTCGCCGATGGCACCCCGGTCTCCGCCGGGCTCACCATCCTCGCCTGCGGCACCGGCATCACTCGCCTGCTCCCCAGCCTCCCCGTCAAACCCCGCAAGGGCCACCTCGCCATCACCGATCGCTACCCCGGCTTCCTGCAGCATCAACTCATCGAACTTGGCTATCTCAAAAGCGCCCACGGCCACTCGAACGAAAGCGTCGCCTTCAACGTCCAACCCCGCTCCAGCGGCCAACTCCTCATCGGCAGTTCCCGCCAATACGGCGACGACTCGGCCGACATCCGCCCCGAACTTCTCTCTCGCATGCTCCGCCGCGCCGTCGAATACATGCCCCGTCTCGTCGACCTCCAAGTCATCCGCACCTGGACCGGCTTCCGCGCCGCCACCCCTGACAGCCTCCCGCTCATTGGCCCGTATTCGGACCGCGTCTGGGTCGCGGCGGGCCACGAAGGCCTCGGCATTACCACCTCCCTCGGCACCGCCCGCCTCCTCGCCGACCGTTACATAGGCCAACCCTCAGCCATCCCTGCCGAGCCGTATCTTCCGGAGCGCTTCGCATGATCCGTATCACGATCAACGGCCGGTCGCTTGAAGTCGCCGCCGGAACCACCGTCGCCGCAGCCGTCATGACCATCCAGCCAGGCTTCCGCCGCTCCGTCTCCGGCGAACTCCGCGGCCCCCTCTGCGGCATGGGCATCTGCATGGAATGCCGCGTCACGCTCAACGGGCATCGTCACGAACGCAGTTGCCAAACCCTCTGCACCCCCGGCATGGAGGTCGTAACCGATGCCTAGCACCCTCGTCATCGGAGGTGGCCCCGCCGGCCTCGCCGCCGCCTGGGCCGCCGCCCAAGTCGGCGACCAAGTCACGCTCCTCGACGACAATCCCGCCCTCGGCGGGCAGATCTGGCGCGGCGGCGTCCCGGCCGCTCATCAACGCTTCCTCGACCCCAGCATCACCGTCCGCACCGGCGTCCAGATTCACTCGGCAAATCAAATTCCCGCCGCCGATCGCCTCATCCTAGCCACCGGCACTCGCGAGCGTTTTCTCCCCTTCCCCGGCTGGACCCTGCCGCACATCCTCGGTGCCGGCGGTTTGCAAGCCATGGTCAAAAGCGGTCTGCCCATCGCTGGCAAGCGGGTGGTCATCACCGGCACCGGCCCGCTCCTGCTCGCCGTCGGTGCCTACCTCCGCAAGCGCGGCGCCATGGTCGTTCTCATCGCCGAACAGGCCCCCTTTTCTCGCATCGCTCAATTCACCCGCGAACTCTGGCGCGAACCGGCCAAACTGTTCCAGGCCGCCCAACTCGGCTGGGGGCTCCGCTATCGTGCCGACGCCTGGCCCATCCGCGCCGATGCCGGTTCGATCACCATCCAAGGCCACGGCAAAATCCCCTGCGATTACGTCGCCTGCGGCTTCGGCCTCGTCGTTAACACCGAACTCCCCGCCCTCCTCGGCTGCGCCATTGATGCGGGCCAAGTCGTCACCGACTCCAAGCAACGCACGACGATTCCCCACATCTACTGGGCCGGTGCTGGCAGCGTCGACCGGTCCATTCTCGAAGGCCAAATCGCCGGCTTCGACCTCGAACGCGCCCGCCCCCTCTACCCCGCCCGCGACCGCGCACTCCGTTTTGATCGCCGTATCGACCAAGCCTTCCGCCTTCGCTCGGAACTCAGCAACCTCGCGGCGCCCGATACAATCGTCTGCCGCTGCGAGGACGTGCCCTTTGGAGCCGTCTGGCAACAGCGCGACTGGCGCTCCGCCAAGCTCCAAACCCGTTGCGGCATGGGACCTTGTCAAGGGCGCATCTGCGGCCCAGCCCTCGAACACCTCTGTGGCTGGCCGGCAAGCTCAGTTCGCCCGCCCATCTTCCCAACCCGCTTAGAGAACCTTCTCGACGAACGGCGTTAGCTCTGCCGCCGTCATCGCGCCAGGATGGTACATCCGCACAATCCCCGCTTTGTCTACCAGCACGAGCGTCGGCGACGTGGATGACCCGTATCGCTTGAAATTCTCGCTGCTCAGTGGCGCAGGCACGTTCAACAGATCCGGGTAATACTGCGCCCGTACCTTCTCCATGTACGGCACCTCCACCGCCGGGCCCACCTCCTCCCCGCCGGCGACATAGCCATAAGTCTGTGTTAAAGCCACAAGCTGCAGGCTCGGGTGCTGCTTCTTCAGCGCCGTCAGCACCGGGCCCACCTGTTTGCAATCCGCACACCAGTGAGCCCAGAAAAACAACACCACTGGCTTACCCTTCAACTGCTCCAAGCTCTTCATCTTAGGGCCACTCAGGAACCGCTGCAGGTCCAGCGCCGGCGCCGGTTTCCCCACCAAACTCAGCAGATGAATATTTTTCTGAATCCGCGTCCGGACCGAAGTCCCGTAATACGTCTTTAGCTCCTGGTTCATCATCGCCAGCGCCTCGCTCAAACGGCCTGTCCCCGCTAGCGTATGACCCTCCACCTCAATCGCCGCACCCAGCGCGGTCGGCAGACTCGGCTCGGCGTCCAGCGGCCGCTTCTTTAACTCCGCCGCCACCAACTTCCGCGTCTCCGCCGCATACGTCGCCGCCTTGTCCCAAAGCTTGTTCGCCTGCGCCCCCCGCCCTAACCAGGAATACGCTTCAACATACTCCGGCGTAACTCCCTTCGCGTCCCGGTAAGCTCGCAGCACCCGCTCCCCGCCCGCAAAATCTTTCGCGCTCAGCGAGGCCCGAACTGCCGTCACAAGCTGTGCCGACGCAACTAGCGCCAGAGCCAACGATACGAGAATCAAGCGAAGCATTACGCTTAGCCTACCGCAGATCCCGCAGCCATTGAATCGATGCTTCCAAGTCTTCCCGCTCCTGCGCCGCCGCCCGTTCCTTCGGCACCGGCGTCCGCGTCGGCATCGGCTTGCCCTTTTCCGCCAGCGCGGCAAATCGCGCAAACTCCCACGCCGGCATCCCCCGATACGCGTCCCAAAACTTTGGATCGAGATACGGAAACGGCCGCGTCCCCGTCACAATAATTTCGAGTGACAGCGCCTTGCCCGGACACAATTGCGCGAACTTCTTCACCCACCCGCCCATGTCCACATTGCCTTCGCCCATCCGCGTCCATTGCATCGCCGCACCCTCCGGCGTCCGCCACACCGCCGAATCCCGCACATGGCTCGTCAACACATACGGCGCCAGCGTCTCGAGCGTCACATGCGGATCCTCAATCGCCCACGTCGGATTACCCGAATCAATACACGCCCCCACCACGTCCTTCCCCGCTTCTTCAATCAGCATCTTCAACTCGCGCGCCTGTAGATCCCCACCGTGGTTTTCCACCGCAATCCGCTTCCCGGCATCCATCGCCCGGCTTCGCACCGCCCGCAAAGTCTTCACCGTATTCTCGATGTTCTGCGCCAGCGGCGTCTTGCTCGCCCGGTCCCGCCAATCGCCCAGCACGCAGCGCACGAGCGGAGCATTCACCACCTTTGACGCCTCAATCATCTTCGTCAGTTGCTCTTCCGCCGTCCCCTGCGCCGGATCAAAACGAACCGCCGTCGGGCAAATCGAAAGCATCCCAATCTCGACTTCAATGCCGAACCGCTGCGCATGGTCCCGGACCGTCTCCAGATGACTTTTCTCCAGTCCGCCTAAAAAGCGGATTTCCGAGAAATGCACCACCTTCGCCCCCTGCTTCGCGCAGTACTCGAGAAGCTCGAACGGGCTCCACCCTTGCGACCGCAAACTGAACAAATCGATGCCAAACTTCACGGGGAATGCCCCTCCCTGTGCTAGTAAAGGACCAGCGGCCAATCCGGCCAGAAACGAACGACGGGAAACCATACTCACTAACCTCGCAACAATCCAGCCATCTCTGCAATCCGTTCCACCGGTTGCTCCGGATGCAACCGATAATACAACCTCCCCGCGCAGCCCGCCCCCAGCGCCTCCAAAAATCCCTCGCCGTGCCCCGGATCACCCATCACCCGTAGCAGCGCCCCAAACTGCCGCGCCGTCTCCTGCATCTCCTTCACCCGCTCGCGTAACTCCGTCAGCGGCTTCCCCTTCGCCTGCCATTCCACCCGCCCCGCCAATTCACCCCACGGCGTTCCCTCCAGATACGCTCCCAGTGCCTCCATCGTCTCCGGATATGCCTCCCCCGGCTTCGTCCCCAAGTTCACGGTCACCGCCTGAACCGCGATGTTCTCATCCCGCAGCGCCCGTAAACCAACCCGAATCTCCTCCGCCGTCGTTAATCCAGATGTCAATCCCGGTCCCGCCAAATCCCAGTTAATGTCCATCAAACTCGACGCACTCCGCGCCGTCCGCACCGCATCCAAATCCGCCGCCGCCAATCGCGTCACGCCCATCGCGCTATACCCTTCCCGCCATCCGTTCCGCACCGCCCCCCACGCCACCTCCTGCGTGTTTTCAACCTCCAAAGCCGCGACGTTCAGCCCATACTTCCGTAACACCGCCCGGTACTGACCGAACGCCCCGTCCGGGTTCCCCACCGCCGCCACAAAAAGCGATTGCGTGCCCTGCGGCCGCGGCTTCACCGCCCGGTCCAGTGATTCCAAATACGTCGTGATCGCCGCCTCATCGCCCGGGCCGAAGGGGATCGCGTTCACCACCACCTCCACCCCACTCGGCGTTCTCATCCGGCCAATCAAAATCGGCTTCGGAAACAAAGCGCTCGCCGGAGAGTTCGCCGAAGCAATATGCAACAACCAAGGATCTTTCCCCTCAATCGCGACATAAAAAGTCTGCGGCGCCCCCGGGTCAGCCACGAGCGACCACGGTTTCACCACGAAACTCGCAAAGCTCACCGACGTCAACCGAGCCGCCAACTGATGTCGAGCCGCCTCGCTCATCGGCGACCGACCCGTCACCTGAAACACCAAATCCGCCAGGGCCGCCCCATCGGCCGCCCGTATCGGTAACGTCAAGGGTACCTGGATCATAGCGGCAACTTCTTCAGATACTCCCGAAACGCAGCACCCAAATCGTAACGCTTCAATGCCAACTCAACGGTCGCCTGCAGAAAGCCCAGCTTGTCTCCGGCATCGAATCGCTTACCTTCAAACTTGAATCCGTAAATCGGTCGGCTCCGCAACAAATGCTTCAACGCATCCGTCAACTGAATCTCCCCGCCCTTACCCGGTTCAATCGATTCAATCGAACTAAAAATCTCCGGCGTCAATATGTATCGACCTACAATCGCCAAATTGGACGGAGCATCCTCACGCTTCGGCTTCTCCACCATGTTTCGAATCCGAAACAGCCGACCGCTCACCCCTTGATGATCGATCGGTTCGGCGTCCACCACCCCGTAGTTGGAGATGCTCTCCGGCGGAACCTCCATCAGCGCCACCACCGACGCTCCGTAAAACTCGTAAATGTCGCTCATCTGCCGAAGACAAGGAATCTCGGCGTCGATAACGTCGTCCGACAACACCACCGCAAACGGCTCGTTCCCCACAAGCTCCTTCGCCCGCAAAACCGCGTGCCCCAAACCCAAAGCTTCCTTCTGCCGCACGTAGCTCACATCGATCATGTCGGAGATACTTCGTACCTGATGCAGGAGCTCCTTCTTCTGCCGCGCCTCCAGCAAATGCTCCAGCTCGAAGCTGACATCAAAATGGTCTTCAATCGCGCTCTTACCGCGACCGGTCACAATGATGATGTTCGACATCCCGGAATGAAGCGCTTCTTCAACCCCATACTGGATGAGCGGCTTGTCGACCAGCGGCAACATCTCCTTCGGCATCGCCTTGGTAGCAGGTAAAAAGCGTGTTCCCAATCCTGCGGCAGGGAAAACAGCCTTCCGTGGTTTCGCAATCATTCGATTCTCGGTCTCCTCAACTTCCGTCATCACTAACTCCGATCAACCCTGCCGTACGAGAACGAACTAGCCGCAAGTACCCTGAATGAGCAGTTGCGCCAGAGCACTTGCTCCCGCAAACTATAGTAGCCCTACTCCACATGGACAGATTGGAATCCTATCACTGGCGGTCTCGCGAGGTCGCTCGCTTACTCTCTCTACTCGAGTCTGAGCGCCGCTACTACGAGGATATCGTGACTCTGCTGCCCGCTCCAATCGCTCTGGTTGAAGCCAATGGCCAATTCATCTCCGGCAACCGTGCCTTCCTGCGGCATTTCAAAGTCGCAGCCGCCGAACTCGCCGCCCTCGGTGTCGCTCGCCTCCTCCCTGGCCTCCCGCTCACCCCCGGCCTCCATGACGATTGGGAGCTATTCCGGCTCCAGCGCTGGGACGACGAAGCCTCCGACCTCGTCCTCGTCCAACGGACCGCGGCGACACCCGCTCCTCCACCCCCCGACCCGGCACTAGAAGAGCGAGCCGCTAATCAAGCCGCCACCGCTGCCTCCGCCCGCCTGGCCGGCCGGGTCCTTCACGAAGCCAATAATCTCCTCATGGTCCTCTCCGGCTACGGAGAACAAATCCTCGACGCCCTGCCCACCGGTAGCCCGCTTCGCGAAGACATGCGCGAAATCATCCGTTCCACCCAGCGCATCAAAGGCATGTCCAGTCAACTCCAGGCCTTCGCCGCGCCGGCCAAGGCCGTCAGAACGTCATTTGACCTTGCAACCTTTCTCCGCAGCCTAGCAGCCCGAGAACCGCTCCTGTCCCTCGGAGCCGAAACGCCTCGCATCGCCGTCACCACCGACCGCGGCCAACTGGAACAAGTACTCCTCGCTCTCGCCCGCTACGCCCAGCCCCCTCTCCAGCTCGAACTCCAACTCCCAACCACACTCCTCATTCACGGCTTCTCCCACAGCTTGCGAGAGGACCTGGAATTGCTCAGCCCAGCGGCCCGCCAGTCCAATGGCGCCCTCTCCGCCATCCCCGCGCTCCTCGGCGAGTCCGGCGTCTCCTGGCGCATCCTGCCCACCGCCCAAGGTGCCAGCCTCCAACTCCACTTCGCAAACGATCCCGCCCCAGCCGGACCGGTCCAACGAATCTTCGTCGTCGACGACGATGAAGGCATTCGTACCCTCATCCGCAAGGTGCTCGAACGCAATGGATTTCAAGTCGTTGAAGCCCACTCCGGCGAAGCCGCGCTCGCTCTCCTCGCATTCGACCCCACCCCCATCCAGCTTCTCGTCAGCGACATGATGATGCCCGGTATGGGCGGCCGCGCCCTCGCCACTCAGGTCTCTCAAAAACGTCCTGGAACCCGAATTCTCTTCATCTCGGGCTATACCGAAGATGCCGAAGTCCAATCCGGACGCCTTGCCTCCGGTACCGCCTTCCTCGCCAAACCCTTCCAACACTCGGCCCTAGTCGACGCCGTCAACCGCCTGCTGTCATCCGCTCCAAACGAATAACCTTCCGCCCCTCAATCGCCCACGCGCCAGCCAGCAATAACCGCAACGCCTCGCTATAGAGCCGGTGTTCTTCGCTCAGAATCCGAGCCGAAACCGTCTCCACCGTGTCCCCTTCCTCCACCGCCACCGTCGCCTGCATCACAATCGGCCCGTGGTCGAGATGTTCATCGACGAAGTGAACGGTACAACCCGTCACTTTCACCCCGTAAGCAAACGCCTGGTGTTGCGCATCCAACCCCGGAAACGCCGGCAGCAGCGAAGGGTGAATATTCAAAATGCGCTTTGGAAACGCCCGAATAAACTCGGCCGTCAGAATGCGCATATACCCGGCCAAAACTACCCATTCGACGTCGTGCGCCCGCAAAACTTCAATTAAACTCCGGTCATACTCCGGCCGCTCCACGCCGCGAGAGGGCAGCGCCACCGCCTGCAACCCACGACGACGAGCCGCTTCTAAGCCCGGCGCATCCGCCCGATTGGCTACCACCACCGCAATCTCTGCCGAAAGCGACCCCTGCCCGATCTGCTCGGCAATCGCCTCAAAATTAGAGCCTCGGCCGGAGAGAACAATCCCCAACCGCGTCATACGTAGCGGACTCGGGCACCCCGCCGCACCGGAATCACGGAACCAATCCGGAAATTAGGCTCCTTCATCGCACTTAATATCGTTGCCGCTTTCGCCGCATGTTTAGCGCTCACGCAAAGGATCATGCCGACACCTAAGTTAAACGTGCGCCGATAGTCCTCGTCCGGAATGTTGCCCAACTCCCGCAGGTGCTCAAACAACGGAGGAACCGTCCACGACTGCAAATCAATCTCCGCCCCGAAGCCCTTCGGTAGCATCCTCGGAGTATTGTCGCTGATGCCGCCACCCGTAATATGTGCCGCACCCTTTAAGATCTTGGCCTTCACCAGCGCCTGAATCGCCGCCAGATAACTCCGGTGAACCTTCAATAGCGCATCCGCAACGGTCATCCCCAACACGTCCACCCGCTGGTCCGGCCGATAGCCCGCCACTTCAAAAAGCAGCTTCCGAGCCAACGAATACCCATTCGTGTGCAATCCGGTCGAAGGCAATCCAATCAAAACGTCGCCCGCCTCCACCGTCTTGCCGTCGAGCATCTTATCGCTCTCCACCGCACCCACGATGAATCCCGCTAGATCATACTCACCAGGAAGATACATCCCCGGCATCTCCGCCGTCTCCCCACCAATTAACGCACAGCCATTGGCTTTGCAACCCCGTGCGATGCCCTTCACGACATCCCCGGCGATCACCGCCTCCAACTTCCCCACCGCAAAATAGTCGAGGAAAAAAAGCGGCACCGCACCCTGCACCGCAATGTCGTTCACACAGTGGTTCACTAAATCCTCGCCCACCGTGTCGTGCCGTCCTGTGACGAAGGCTACCTTCAGCTTCGTTCCCACCCCGTCCGCTGAACTGATCAGCACCGGCTTCTTCCAGCCCTGCAATAGATATCCGGCCCCAAAGGAGCCAATATCCGTCTTCACAGACTTCGTGAACGTCTTGCGGGCGTGCGAACGGATCAACGCTACCGCGCGGTCCGCCTCGTCTATATCAACGCCCGCATCTTTATACTCAATCGGTTTCGAACTTGCCATGGGGATACGAAAACCTCTAGGTTACCGTAAACAGACTATTCGATAAATCCTCGCCACGCATTGCCCCGCTCGTCGCGCAGCAAAATCCCACAACTATCGGACAATCCGGAGATCGTTTTGCCCTGCTGATTGCAGAACCGGTATCGGATCACGTTGTCCCCCTGCGGCTCCGCCGTCCCGTTCCATTCCACCCCATACTCGTCTCGAAGCCGCACAAACTCCCCCGTCCCGAACCCAAACAGCGTGCCCCCACCCTGCACGTTCTCGAAACGATAGTAGCCACTCGGCACCCCCCTCGACACAGATTTCGAACCCTGCTTGCGACGGTAGATCATTTTTTGATTTTGCGTCGGAAGCGACCGAAATACTATCGGTGAAAACCCCTAGAGCCCTGATACGATCCTCGGACGGATCACCGCCACGCCGATCCCGCCCAGCGTCCTATGCAGCTCCGCATACTGCTCGTCCGTCTCAAACAAACCTACAATCGCGCCCCCCGACCCCGCAAAGTTCGCCGAAACCCCACAACGACGCGCCCCCTCAATCATCTCCAGATTCCCCTCTCCTATCTTGTACAGCTTAGTCCGCAAGTCAAAATTAGCATCAATCAACGTATGCAACGTCGCTCGGTCGCCCGTCAAGAGCGCTTCCCGGCCACGCTCCGCATACGATGCCCACGTCGCCATCGCCTCCACCACCGCGGGCTCCCCCCGCTGCCATCTCTCCCTTACGTTGTTATGGAATAGCTCCGTGCCTTCGCTCAACGAAGTACGGTAGGCAACGTAAACCCGATCCAGCAACGCCGGGTCCAGCGACTCGTATCGGCCATATCCCTGCCGCTTCATCAACTCCTCATTAAAGTCCATGTAAACTACGCCACCGTACGATTGAATCACCCGGTCTTGCAACCCGGCACTCACTCCCAGTTCCCTCGTCTCAGTCTCAAGCACCAAGTTCGCCTGAATCGGTAACGGAATCTCGACACCGTAGTAAATCAATAGCGCCCGCAGCGCCGCCGTGATAATCGCGCTGCTCCCACCCATCCCCAACCGCAACGGCACCGACGATTCATACTCCAATGTGAAATTCCGCTCCGGCAATTCAATACCGTGCTCCTTGCAGTATTCAAGGAACCGCATGATCAGAGCTTGGACAATCCGAATTCCCCCGTAGTAGCCCCGCCAACGGGTGGAACGATACAGATCGTCTAAGCTGTCAAACACCGGAAGGTCCGACTTGGCAGCCCGGATCTCCAACCGAGCACTGGGATACAGCAACACCCGAGCCCGAAAATTCCCCACCAATAGAGATATTGTTTTCCCAAAATAGCCATCGCTCGGATTGCCCAACAATCCAGCGCGCGCGTAAGCGTAGGTCTCGATCATACGGATTCCATCTTGCCTTGCCGACCCCTCACGGCGCAAGCAACCGCGTCATACTGAATTTCATGCGCGCGTTGATCCAAAGGGTTCTAAAGGCCGAAATCTCCGTCGACGGCCACGTCGTTGGCTCTATCGGTCCGGGTTTATTGGTATTCCTAGGGGTAGGGAAGGGGGATACCCCAAATGGAGCAGACTACTTGCTCGACAAGATCCTCCACCTCCGCATCTTTTCTGATGAAAACTCGCGCATGAACCGTAACCTTCTGGATGTAGGCGGCGCCTTACTCGTCGCGTCCCAATTCACCCTTTTTGCCAATACCAGAAAGGGTCGCAGGCCGAGCTTCGAACTCGCCGCCCCGCCCGACTTGGCGAAACATTTGTACGAATATTTCATACACCAAGCGAGTAAATCAGGTGCCTTTTTGCAGGCCGGAGTATTCCAGGCGCACATGAAGATCTCGCTCATCAACGACGGACCCGTGACTCTGTTAATCGACACTCTTGACAATTGCAAGTCTAAGGTTGACAGTAATAGGTAGAGTATGGCTAAAACAACTCTCCTAGTTGACAACATCGCGCTTTATCAAGCGGCTCTTGAAGGTTTAGAGCTCCAAAAACAGCGCGTAGAAGAACAGATTCGTCAGGTTCGCGAAGTTCTAAGCGGACGTCGGGTCTCTGCACCACAGTCGGACGCTGCGCCCGCCGCAGCTCCAGGCAATAAAGACAAGAAAGTCAAAGCCGTGCCTTCCACCGGGAAGAAACGCAAGCGGACCCTCAGCGAAGAGGCTCGTACGCGGATCGCGGAAGCTCAAAAAAAGCGCTGGGAAACCTTCCGCGCTGCCCAAAACAAGTAGCTTTCCTCTCTTACTTTCTCTCAACCACGCGCCAGCGGTAGCGGTCCACAATCTCCCCGATTTGGCCGTCATCGCGGGCGCGTCCACCTTCAAAAAATACCGCCCGCCTCGCTATCCCTTCCGCAAATCCAATATCATGCGTCGCTACGACTTTAGCTTGGGGCAGACTTTGCAGTAGCTCCAAGAACTCCCGTTGCCCCGGAGGGTCCAAAAATGTCGTCGGCTCATCCAACACCAGAATCGCCGGGTCAAGTATCAATACCCCCGCCACCGCCACCCTCTTCTTCTCCCCCGCACTAAGTTGATACGGTGCCCGCTCCGCCAACTTGCCGATTCCTAACCGCCGCAACATCCCATCAGCCCGCTCCCGTGCCTCTGCAATCCCCACTCCCCGCTGGCGCAGCCCAAACGCCACATCCTCCCACACCGTCGGCATAAACAGTTGATCATCCGAGTCCTGGAAGATGAACCCGACCAACTCCCTAATTCGTCCGACGCTCTCATTCGTCAGCAATTCCCCACCTACCTCAATCCGTCCCTCCCCTCGCAACAACCCATTCAAGTGCAACAGAAACGTCGTCTTCCCCGATCCGTTCGCCCCTAACAGGGCCACCGTCTCACCCTCTTCTAAAGTGAAATCAATCCCGTCAATCGCCTTCCAGCCACTCGCATAGCTGTAGCTCAAGCCATCCACTCGCAACACAATCCCCATCGTCCCTCCGGCGCAGATATCCCAACCCTTCCATTCTACTTACGGCACAATAAAAGCGTGATCCTTTCTGTCGGCACCGACCTCGCCGAAGTCCCCCGTATTCGCGACGCCCACGCCCGCTTCGGCGACCGCTTCCTCCAACGCGTCTTCACCCCTCACGAAATCGCCTACTGCCTCGTCAAAGCCAACCGCTTCGAACGCCTCGCCGCCCGCTTCGCCGCCAAAGAGGCACTCATGAAGGCAATCGGCACCGGACTCACCCAGGGCGTCTCCTGGCACGACGTCGAGGTCACCAACCTCCCCTCCGGCCGACCCACCCTACGGCTCTCCGGCCAGGCCGCCGTCCACGCACAGAGGCTCGGAACTCGAAGAATACACGTCTCCCTCACCCACACCGCCACCATGGCCATGGCAGTCGTGATTCTCGAAGACTAACCCACCGCCGCGCCGCTCTTATCCTTCCCCGCCGGGCGCAACTGAGCCTCTTCCAGCCGCTTGGCCTCTTGAAAGGTGTAGATCATCCGGTGGATCACCGTCAGGTTGGCCAACACCGCAATCACCCACAACACCGGTGCCATCCGGTCAAACACAGCCCCCATGATCAACAACACCACCCGCTCCGGCCGCTCCGCAAAGCCAACCTTACACTGCGGTATCGTGTTCTCCGCCCGAGCCCTGGTGTAGCTCACCATCACCGATCCCGTCATCACCACCGCCGTCAATACCACATAGAAAAAACGGTCAATCGATGCATAGTACACAAGCAAGCCCATCAACAGTCCCAAATCAGAATAACGATCCAGCACCGAATCAAAGAACCCGCCAAACATCGTCACCTGATTGGTATGCCGGGCCACTCGACCGTCGACCATGTCGAACAGCCCTGCTCCCAAAATCACTAACCCGCCCGCCAAAAATTCGCCCCGACCCAACAATACCGCGGCGTACACGTTGATCAGCAAGCCGATAAACGTCAACATGTTCGGATGAATCTTCGAAAGCGCTAATCCTCGCACAATCAGGAGAATTACCTGATTGCAAGCTTCGCCGACGGCGCGGGTAATCGTCATTCCCGTTAGGCCTCCAGCTTGTCCCCATGGATCGTTACGATCCTTACCACTTCATATTCCAGCCCGCCACCCGGAACCGTAATCTTCAACTCATCTCCCACCCGCCGGTTCAACAGCCCACGACCAATCGGAGAACTCGTCGAAACCATGCCCTTCTTCGCGTCCGACTCTTCGCTCGTCACCAGCTTGTACTCAATCTCTACCGATTTCACGATGTCGTAAACCAATACCGTCGAACCAAATCCAATCCGGTCCCGCGGCACCTTCGTTAAATCGATCATCGAAAGCTCCGCCAACCGCTGCTGTAACTGCCCTAGACGGGCGTTCACCATTCCCTGCCGCTCTTTCGCCGCATGGTACTCCGCGTTCTCGCTCAGGTCTCCCAGCTCCCGCGCCCGAAGGATCTCCCTCGGCAACTCATTACGGAACTCATACTCAAGCGCCGTAATCTCATCTTGCAATTTCTTCTTCAGTGCTTCCATTGAACCAACTTCCATTTACCACCTACCGACTTCATTATACCTAGCCGACGGTCCTCACTGGCCAACGATGTACGCCAAAGCCTGTGCCTCCCCGCATTTCACCAAAAACACGTTGTCAATTCCCGGCCGAGAACCCATCTTCACCGTCACCTGCACCAATCCCGGGGCCAACCCCTCCCGCCGCCGCACACTCACAACACTTCCCCCGCCCTCTTTCACCGTCACCACCACCTCCTGCTCTGCCGCCGCCAACCCTACACTATCCGTCGTGAACAGCCACAACTCCACCGTCGAACCCACATCGGCAAACTCGGCAGGATACGGCAAAAACGTAATGTTTGCCGCCTGCTTCGACGGAACCCCAAACCAATACGGAAGCCGCGGCGCAGGCTGACCCTCCGGCCCGCGCACCACCAAACTTCCAAAACTCTCCCCCGCCACAAACTCACCCGCCCAGTTCAACTGGAACGTCGTCGTCCCCCCAGGGAACAACTCAAACTCCGTCGGTTCCACCGTCGGTACGACCCCCTTCCCCGCCTCCACCGTCACCCTGTACCGCCCCGCCTCTCCCCCCACGTGCGCCACCGTCACCGTCTGCGAACCCGGCCCCGATGCCCCACCAGCGCCCAAGTTCAACACCGCTGGCTGAAACGCAAGCGGTGCCGTTGCCGAGTTCAGCACGTCCATCTTCCCCGCTCCAATCGCCTGCGGCGACCGCCCCGACAAAAACGCCGAACTCCCGTTGATCAGCAACGACCGATACTGCCCCGCCGTCAACCCAGGTCGCACCTGCTTTAAAACGGCATACGCCCCCGTCACCAGCGGCGCTGAAAAACTTGTCCCCTGCGTCACCACGTAGCCCGTTGCATTAAACACGCCTCCCCGCGGCTCCGTCGTCCCCGCCGCCGTGGCAATGAACTGGCCTACCGCCACCACATCCGGCGAAATCCTCCCCTCCAGCGTCGGGCCCCTCGCGGAAAACGACGATAGAGGCTGCGAAGTCAGATCAAACGACACAGTGTTCGAAAAAGTCATTATTACCACCGACTCCGGTGCGTCCGCCACCGCCTGCTTCAAAATCTTCCCCGATTCAAAACCCACCATCAACGCCGGCAACAGCGCGTCACCCAACGCCATCGTAAACGGATTCGGGTCCATCGCGTGCGTATAAACCACCGCGCCAATCGCTCCCGCCGCCTCCGCGTTCTTTAGCTTCACATTGAAAGTGCACGTCCCCCTCAAAATCAGCGCCACCGCCCCCCGCAGCGACTCCCCAGCCAACGCGTTGCACGCTAGGCCACTCGGATCCACCCCGCTCACGTCCACCAGCTTCCCCTGCACCGGAGCCAGCGGCCTTGGTCCCGTCGACGCCACCGCGAACACATCACCCATCCCCTCCAATCGAACCCCCTGCCCCAACATTCGTTCGTTCAAGATCGCCCCCACCGAAATCCCAAACCCCGCCACCGCCGGCGCGTCCACTGACCCTATATCCGGCCCCTCATTCCCCGCCGCCTTCACCACCATCACCCCCATCGCCACCGCCCGCTTCACCGCGTCCGATATCGGGTCCACCTCTTCCCGATACGGCGGCGAAAATCCCAAGCTAATGTTCACCACATCCATCCCATCCGCCACCGCATCGTCCAGCGCCCGTAAAAACGAACCCGAATTCGCAGTCAGCCCCGTCGCCCCCCCAAATACCCGATACGCCCCAATCCACGCTCCCGGTGCCGCCCCCACCAACTCGCCATACGGGCTCCTCACCCGCCCCCCCGCCGCCACCATCGCCACCGCCGTCCCGTGCCCCGCTCCGTCCACGATCGATTCAGGCGTCCCGTTCAACCCGTCGTAACTCCGCTGCACAATCACCTTTCCATTCGTCGCCTTCCGGAACGACTCACTAGATACCCGCGGAAACCCCTCCGGAGCCTTCATCTCCCCTTCCTGAAACCCCGGATGATTCGCGTCCACACCCGTATCAATAATCCCAATCTTCATCCCCGCCCCTGCCCGACTCGGTTCCGCCAGCCGCTCCCAAGTCTGCGGAATCCCGTGGCTCTTCAACGCCCGATCCAAATTCGTATGCGCCCGCACCACCGGCGTCACCCGCCGCACACCCGCCATCGTTTCCAGCGCCGCCCGGTCCGGTGACTCCACCACCATCGCATTCGCCACCAACTCCACCCGGCCCCGCACAAGATGCCGCGTGCCCATTCGCTGGGCCAACCGGTCCTGCGCCGCCCGCCGTACCGCTCGCGTCGACCGCGCCTCCTCGGTCAACTCGACTATGTACAGGTTCGGCACCACCTGCCCATAAACCACCGCCGAACCCAACAAAAACAGGCACCACCGCATCATATAGTTATCGTTCTCCTACCTAACCGGCAACGAAGCCACTTTCGAAGCCACTCCATTCATCGTAATCACTACCGGCTGAATCCCCACCGGAGACTCCATCGGCACCGTCGCATTCACCTGATACAAACCCACAAAACCAGGAGCCAAACCTGCAAATAGTACAGTCGCATTCTGCCCCCCAATCGTCAACTGCGCTCCAATCTTGCACGGCGCTAGAACCGTCGAAGACGCCGCCTGCCCCGTCAACGGCTGGTTCTCCACCGGCCCCAATCCATTCGCGTAAAGCTGCACCACCCCGCCCCGGGGCACCGCCGTCCCGCCGGTCACTAACCCAAAATTCTGATCCAGCGCCGCAATCAACTGCCGACCGCTCACCGCATCCGAATACTCAAAAAACGCCGGCGAAACCTCGTTCAACGCGACCGTCAACCGCGAACTCGAGTACTCCCCATTGCTCACCTTCAACTGCACCTGCGACAGCCCCGCCAACTCCCAAGGCACCTGCACATTCACCTGCCCCGGACTCACAAACGAAATCGCCCCCGGAAAGCTCCGCCGCGTCTGCCCCGGCACATCGAAACCAACACTCACCTTCGCCAACGAAATCGGCAAATAGTTCGTCCCAAACACCCGCGTCTGGTCCGTAAACGACGCCCCAAATAGCGATATGTACGACCCAGGCGCCAACCCTCGGCCTAACTGCCCACTCGCCGCATTTACGACCCCATCACTCCGCAGCGCCGGCTCCTGAATCACCGTCCCCACAAACTCCACCCGCGGATCTCCCCCATTCAGAGGTTCCACCGAAAACACCTGCTGTCCCAACGCCGCCCCTGCCGTCACCCGCGCCTCGGCAATTCCCAATTCATCCGTTGATTGCGAAGCCTGCGTAATCCCTCCGCCACCCACGTCCGCCCGGAATCGCACCCGTAAGTTCGACACCGGCGTCCCATACTGATCCACAAACTTCGCCAACAAAATCAACCCCCGGCCCGGCCCCCGCGTAAAACCATCCCCACCCATCGCAAACGCGTTGAACGCCACGTTATCGCCCTGAACATACAAGTAAGGAACCCGCAGCGGCGTCCCTCCGCCTTCCACCCGGATAATCCCCTCATACATCCCCGCCCGTGGCTTGGTCCCTTCCAAACGCACCGTAATCGTCGCCTCCTGATTCGCCCCCAGCGTCACCGAACTCGGGTTCACCGTCACCCGCCCATTCGCATCCGTATCCCGCTGCACCACGCTCAGCCGAACATTCGCCGCAGCCGACCCCGCATTGCGCAACCGCAACGACCGCGTTACCGGCAAAGTCGTCGCCGTCACCAACTCGCCAAATGACAACGTCGCTGGCTGCGCCAACACCGTCGCCTTCAAAGCATTCCCCGCGTCTAACTTACCCGCTCCCATCGCCACCGCCCGCGCATCTATCGCCCGCTCCTGATAATCGAAATCCGTAATCCGCGGATCTGCCGTATTCACCACCGCCGACTTCAACCACGCCGCAGCCAACCCAGGATTCCGCTGCTTCACCATCGCCACCGCCCCCGCCACTATCGGTGCCGAAAAACTCGTCCCCTCCACACTCCGATACCGCGACACATCGAACATATCCCCATTCGGGTCATAATTCTGCGTCGCCACATACACGTCCGTCCCCACCGCCACCAACTCCGGCTTAATCAACGCATCGCCAATCGACGGCCCCTGCGAACTGAAAATCGCCATGTCATCAGCCGTCGCATTCACCGACCGCAATGCCGCGTCAAAGCCTACTCGCGCCCGCGGCACCGTGGTCAAATATTGCTTCAACGCCAAACCATCCCGATTCCCAATCAATACCAGCGGAATCGACGTCCCCTCCAGCCCCGTCGCCACAAACACCCCGTTGCTACTCACTTGATACACCACCACCCCCAACGCTCCCGCCCGCTGCGCGTTCGTCAGCTTCGCCAAAAACGAACAATCTCCCCGCAAAATCAGCGCTATCGAGCCGGCCAATGCCCCAGTCCCCAACGCCTCGCAAGCCTTTCCATTTCCATCTAAAGTCGCCACGTCCACCATGGGCGAAGGGTTCACCGACAACACCGTCGTACCCGTCCCAAATCGCGCATTAATCTGCTGTAAGTTCGCCGGCCCACCCTCCACCCGCACCGTCTGCACCAAAATCCGGCTATTCGTCGTCGCCCCAACCGTAATCGCCGAAGGCGCCGAACCCGGCGACGAGATCGAATTCAACGTCGGAATCTTTCCACCCACATCTCCGTCATTCCCCACGCTCGCCACCACCACCATCCCAGCACGAATCGCGTTCTCCACCGCTTCCACCTGGACGTCACAGGCCATCTGCCCCGTCTTGCCGCAAATCGAACCCCGATCATTCGGTGCCCACACCGCCGCCTGCCCCAACGACATACTGACAATGTCCATCCCGTCTGCCAAAGCCGCCTCCAACCCCCGGATAATCGCCAAATCATCCGAAAAATCGTTCACGCCCGGCGAGCCGAAAACCTTGTAGTTTCCCAAATACGCCTTCGGAGCAATCCCCGTAACACTCGCTCCTGGACCCTGCATCGCCCTCCCCGCCGCCAACATCGCCGCCGCCGTTCCATGTCCAACACGGTCTCGCGGACTCAAATCATCCGGTCGCGTGTCGCTTTCAAATAAGTAAACGAGCGAATCCACAAAGCTCCGCGCCGCTATTATCTTGTTACTCGTGTAATTGCAATCACTCCCCACACACTTCGGAAAGCCCGCCGGCATCGCCAACCCGGCATCCTGAAACGCCGGGTGCGTCTGATCAATCCCACTATCCAAAATCCCGATCTTCACCCCCGCCCCAGCATTCTCCACCCCGCCCAACGCGCTCCATGCCGCCTGCGCCTGCACCAGTTGCGACGCCGCCTGATCCAACCGCTTATACTTCCGCAACCGCTGCACATACTTCACCCCCGGTCGACCCGCCAACTCCCGAGCCTCCTCCGCCGTCGCCTCCACAAAGACAGCATTAACCAGCGTCTCCGTGCTCCCCATCTCCCGAACCTTCATCCGGCTCAGATCACCCCGAACCGCCTTCTGCGACTCTAGTACTTTCGCCCGCCCAGTACGGGCCACCGCCATCGGCGGCTCCTCCAGCACCACCGCATAACGCTCTTGCGCATACATTGCGCCGCCCATTGCCAGCAGGATCAGAACTCTCATACTCACCTCGACGCTCCCAGGGTTCGGTTCGTTTCAAAACCCTGTGTTATCATAGCGTTTAGGAGTCCATCGATATGGCCGCTAAACCCGCATTCGCCCTCGGCGCGCAAGTAGAACATCCCAAATTCGGCCTCGGCAGCGTGGTCCTCTGCACCGAAGAGCACATCACGATCAAATTCGACGATCTCGGCGAGAAGAAATTCGTCCTCTCCATCGTCCTGCCCAACCTCACCAAATCGAACCGGACGCCTCCCCCTGAAAAGAAGCGCGCCGCCCGCAAAAAAGCGACCACCGCAACCGTCGCCGTCGCCGAATAGCTTACTTTCCGATACAAAACGTCGAAAAAATGCGGTTTAGGATGTCGTCCGCCGTCGTCGCACCCGTCACCGCATCCAGCGGCCAGAGCGCCTCATAAAGGTCCAAAAGCAGCATCTCGTGGGGTACCCGCTGCCCCACCGCCTGCTCAGCCTTCCGCAAAGCCTCTCCACTCGCGCGGAATAACTCCGCCTGCCGCAGCGACGTAATAAACGAAAATTCATGCTCCCCCGCCGAAGCATGGCCAATCGCCCCCAAAATCGCCGCCCGCAACTCCTCCACCCCCTCCCCCGTCTTAGCCGAAACCCGCAACCCTTCCCGCTCCACCTTCCCCTCCAAATCCGACTTATTCAACACCACCAAATGCCGACCCTGCTCCTCGGCCTTTTCTAAGATCCGCTCATCCTCCGCCGCTAACTCCACACTCCCATCCACCACCACAATCGTCAAATCCGCGTCTGCCATCGCCTGCAAACTCCGCTCAATCCCCAGCGCCTCCACTAAGTCGCCCCCCGCCCGAATCCCCGCCGTATCCACAAAACGAACCGGCACGCCCCCCAAGCTCGCCGTCTCCGCCACCAAATCCCGCGTCGTACCCGCAATATCAGTCACAATTGCCCGATCCTGGTCCAACAACCGATTGAACAGCGAGCTCTTCCCCACGTTCGGCCGACCCACAATCGCCAGCGTCACTCCCCCATGCACCAACCGCCCATAGTCAAAGCTCCGCGCCAACCGCTCCACCTCCACCGCAATCGGCCCCAAGCGACGCAATAACTCCGCATCCGGCGCCACGCTCACATCGTCATCCGCAAAGTCGATCCCCGCTTCCAACAGCGCAATCAACTCTAGCAACATCTCCTTGATCGGCCGCACCACTTTCGCCACCGACCCGCCCACCTGCCGCGCCGCCACCCGCGCCTGGTACAACGTCGACGCGTTGATCAAATCCCGCACCGCTTCCGCCTGTGGCAAGTCCAACCGCCCATGCACCATCGCCCGCAGCGTAAATTCGCCCGGATTCGCTAACCTGGCCCCCGCCCCCACGCACTGCTCCACCACATGCCGTAAAATCACCGGCGCCCCGTGGCATGAAATCTCCACCACATCTTCACCCGTATACGATTGCGGCCCCGCAAAGTAAGTCACCACCACCGGGTCCACCATCTTCCGCAGCGTCGCCACCCGCACCGCCCCCAGCGGAGCGCCCAGCACCTGCTCCACTATCCCCCGTGCCCCGACACCCGACACCCGCACAACGCCAATCCCCCCCCGGCCCGGCGGCGTCGCAATTGCAACAATTGTATCCACCACGAAAACTTACGCGTCGCGCCGCGGACGCGACCCCCGCCGATCTCGATCATCCCGCGGTGCCCGCTCCGTCGCCGGTGCCCCAAATGCCCGCCGAGGCGGTGGCGGCGGCAGCAATGGAATATTCGGCTTCGGTCCACTTGCCAGGTAAATCACCACCTGCCGCGTCGGCCCCGTCCCAAAGCTCTCGCTCGTCAACTCTGTCTCGCCCCGCAAAGCCATATGGACAATCCGACGCTCCCGCGAAGTCATCGGCGAAAAACGGAACGCTTCCCCCGATTTCTTCACCTTCTCCGCCGCCGCCAACGCGCTCAGCCGCAACTCTTCCATCCGCAGCAGCCGATAGTCATTTGCGTCAAAACACACAAGCGAATGCTCATCCGACGGCACCCGCAGCAACTCCAGCGTCAAATGCTCCAGCGCCAACATCAACTCCGCCCGGTTCGCCAGCAGCATGTCGAGGTCCGGGCCGGTGAACTTCACCATCAGCTCCGGGTTCTCAATCTCCGGATGCAAACTCGCCCCCGGACTCACTGCGAACTCCATCTCCAAGCCAGCCTTCGCGATCAACTCGCCCAGGAACTGCTCGATGCGCGGCCCGTAGGCTTCTACCGTGTATTTCTGTGCGTTGCTCATCTGCGTTAGGTCGATTTACTTTTTCTTCTTCGCCGCAATCGGTGCCGCGGTCACACCCGTCGACGGCGTCAGCTTATTGAAGAACATCTGCTGCACAATGCCAACGACGTTTCCGGTAAGCCAGTATAACACCAGACCACTCGACGCATTCCAGAACAGAAACGCCATCATCACCGGCATCATGAACATCATCACCCGCTGCTGTGCCGGATCGCCACCCGTCGTCGGCGTCATCTTCTGCAAGTAAATCTGCGACCCCAACATCAAGAGCGGCAATACCCGCAGCGCCAACGTCTCCGGCCGCGAAAGGTCCGTCACCCAAAGCCATTCGGCCCCGCGCAACTCCGTCGCCACCGACAACACTTTATAAAAACCAATGAAAAACGGGAACTGCAACAGCAGGGGCACACAGCCACCCGCCGGATTCACCCCGTTCTTCTTGTACAAGTCCATCGTCTCGGTGTTCTTCTCATTCGCCCGGGGGTCGTTCATCCCCACGCCTTTGTACCGATCGTTAATCGCCTGAATCTGCGGCTGCAAAAGAGCCATCTTCTTCATGCTCTTCATGCTGCTCAGCTTCAGCGGCACCAGCGCCACGTTGATTAACACCGTAACCAAAACAATCGCCCAACCCCAGTTCTGGAACGAATGTGCATGCACCCAACGCAACATCGCAAACAGCGGTCGCGCAATCCACCCAAACCAGCCCCAATCCACCACCGACTCAATCCGCGGATCCGTCGCCTTTAATATCTCTAGATCCTTCGGCCCCACGTACAGCTTAAACTCGTTCTTCCCCGCCAACCCCACCCCGGTCCCCACAAACGGAAGAAAGTCCTTCGACCCCGCCGGCCACGGCAGCTTATCGGTGAACGTTTTGATCTCCACCGTCTGCCCCGCCTTCGGCAAAAATAGCATCGCGAAGAAGGCGTCTTCCATCCCAACAAAAGTGTAGTTACCGGCGTTCACAATCGGCCCGTTCTCCGCCTTCGCACTCTCCAGCGTCGTCGGATAGTTCTCGTTAGCCTCCTGATGCAGCGAAAGCTGCGCCGCGTAGGCCTTATCCACGCTCGGGTCGCCAAATCCACCGCGCCAAACTAAACCGTGCGAAAGCAATGCGCCGTTCGAAACAACCTCGCTCTTCACCTCGCCCAAATAGCTCTTATCTTTAAAGGAAAAGCTCTTCCGCGCCGTCACCTTGCCATCCGAATAAGTAAAGGTGATCGACTTTCCGTCCACACCCTTCTCCATCGCAAACAGCGCCGTACTCAACTCCACCGGCGGCTTCTGGTCCCTGAAATCGTACGAAAACGGCCGCACCCCAATCGCCGTCGTGTTCACCGCCGAAACCAAATCAAGCGACCGACCCGTGTTGTCCTTGAAATTCTTCAACACCCAACTCAGCACCACCGCCCCACGATTGGCAAACTGAATCCGATAGAGATCGGTATCGAGAAACGGAAACTCCTCTTTCGTCGCCGTCGTCGTCTCCGTCGGCACCGGCGGAGCCTCTGCCACGGCACCAGAAACCGGAGCCCCAGGCGTTCCCGCCTTCGCCTCCTGCTTCATCACCTGACCAGCGTCTTTTTTCGCCGGCGTCGGAGGCGTCGGCGACTTCGGCATCAAGTATTGAGAGGCAAAGATCACCACCCCCATCAATACAAACGCCAGCAGCAACCGCTGCTCCATCGAAAGCTCTTTCTTCGGGTTCGGATCAGCCATAAGGAGTTAGTTATTCGGGACGCGATCAACGCCGCCTTCACAAAACGGATGGCAACGGCCTAAACGCCGCACGCCCAGCCAGGCGCCCTTCAGGACGCCAAACCGGGCGATTGCCTCCATCATGTAGACGGAGCAGCTAGGATGAAATCGGCAAGCCGACGGAAGCCAGGGCGATATCCCTCGCTTATAAAAACGAAGCACGGACAAGGAAAGTCCCACCGGCGTCAGCCGGGTCATTACGCGCTGCATCGCGCCAAAACCTTGTCCATCTCGCGTTCAAGCACCGCAAAATCAACCAGTAAGGCTGAACGCCGCGGATTGAACACAATGTCGCAAGCAGCAGAAATCTTCGCCAGCCGCGGCCGCAGTATCTCCCGCAGCCGACGCCGAATCTTGTTCCGCTGCACCGCTTTCCCCACCGCACGCGGAATCGTTATCCCAATACGCGGACCCGGCCCACGAAGGGCCGCGTCGGCGGAAACGGAACTATGCCGCAAGCAAAAAGCCACGAAATAGGTACTCGGATATCGCACACCTTGATCGTAAACCTTCCGGAACTCGCCCGGTTTACGCAGACGGTGGGAGCTTAACGGGCCGCTAGTTGGCGGTACGGACGGCAGGCTCGTCACTGACGGTGAGTTTCCAGCGGCCCCGCGCACGGCGGCGAGCCAGCACGGCGCGACCATTCTTGGTGCTCATGCGCTCGCGAAAGCCATGCACTTTGGCACGCTTACGATTATTAGGCTGATATGTACGCTTCGGCATTTTCTTAAAGTTCCTATGGGCACAAGCACACGAAGGCGTACTGAACCCGATCTCTCAGTATAAAGGCTCAAACCCCTCAACGCAACCAAACGAACAAACGATTGCTCTCCCCCTGCACAATCCCCACCCAAACCGGAACGGCTCCCCGCCTCCACCACCGTCAACCGCGCCCCACCCCTCAACACCGGAGGCACCAGCACCGGCGCCGAATAGTTCCCCGTCACCACCTCCGCCCCGAACCGCCCACCACACTAGGCATCCCCAAGTGGCAAAGCGACTCCCCCCCCCGCACCCGCGCCGTAACTCTCCCTTCCACCGACGTATCTATAAAGAAACGAAGCATAATCGTCCCACTCGACAACGCCCGGTCCATCACGATCTCAGTCGTTCCCAGCGAACTCGAATAGCAATGCTCCTCCGACATCACATAAGCCGGGGCTTCATCCGGAACCGCTGCCCGGGGTACAATCCAACTCGCCCCACGCGCATCTGACCTATCCCGCTGTACCGCGCGTCCTCCGGCTATAACTCCGAACTCCCCGTTACCCCGGCCCATAGCGTCGGCACCAAAAACAACATGCGCAAATGGAAAATTGTAGTTCTCATCATCGTCGCCCTCCTCGCCAGTGTAATCGGAGCCCTCTACTACTCCGCAAAACAACTCGCCGCTAAGTTCGAACCCTACATCCGCGATCAAGCCATCACCTACCTCCGCGACCACTTCCAAGCCGACGTCGAACTCGGTGCCCTCCGCGTCAACCTCCCAAAATTCTCCCCCGTCCAACTCTGGATCAACAAAGGCCGCGGCTCCTCCGCCGGCGTCGAAGTCGATAACGTGGTCCTCCGCCGCGGCAGCCCCACCCCCCTCTTCCGCATGAAGCACTTTTCCTTCACCGCCGACCTCGGCAAGCTCTTCGATCCCATCAAATACGTCCCCCTCGTCATCCTTGATGGCCTAGAAATCTACATCCCCCCTAAAGGCCAGCGTCCCAAGACCACCATCAAACCCGACGCCAAAAACGTCATCATCGAAGAACTAGTCATCACTAACGCGAAACTCTTCATTCTTTCCAAAGACCCCGCCAAAACGCCCCTCGAATTCGAACTCCAACGCATCCGCCTTCTCTCCGCCGGCCTTGGCGTGCCCATGAAGTACGAAGCTTCCCTCCGCAACCCCAAGCCCCCCGGCCAAATCGAAGCCAAGGGCGGCTTCGGCCCCTGGAACGCCGCCGATCCCGGTGATACCCCACTCAATGGTGACTTCACATTCCAAAACGCCGATCTCAGCGTCTTCTCGGGCATCGCCGGCATCCTCGATTCCCGAGGATCTTTCACTGGCGAACTCTCCCACGTCTTCGCCAAAGGCGACGCGACAATCCCCGACTTCCGCCTCACCATGGCCGGCAACCCCGTCCCCCTCCAAGTCCACTACGACGTCGAAGTCGACGGCACCAACGGAAACACCATCCTCAAGCCGATCCAAGCCACCCTCGGCCAAACCCACTTCACCACCTCCGGCGTCGTACTCAAGCGAGACGGCGATACCCGCAAAACCATCGAACTCGACGTCCTCATGCCCAAAGGCCACCTCGCCGACCTCCTCCATCTCGCCATGAAAGGCACCACCCCCTTCATGACCGGCGACTTCTATCTCAAAACCAAAATCCGTATCCCGCCCCTCGATGGCAAGGTCAAGGAAAAGCTCATTCTCAACGGTAACTTCAAAGTGCAAAACGGCCATTTCTTGAGCTCGCAAATCCAGGACAAAATCGACGGACTCAGCCGCCAAGCCCAAGGCCAACCCAAGAATGACGCGATCGACGAAGTCTTCACCGACCTAACCGGCCACTTCCATCTCGAAAACCAATCCGTCACCTTCAAGGATCTGACCTTCGCCATCCCCGGAGCCCTGATGGAGATCGGCGGTTACTACGAAATGGGCACCGAGGATCTCGATTTCCGCGGCACCGCCCGTCTCCGCGCCAAGGTCTCCCAAACCCAGACCGGCTGGAAGCGTTGGGCCCTCAAACCCGTCGACCCGTTCTTCTCCAAGAACGGCGCCGGCACCTTCGTCAAAATCAAAATCGACGGCAACCGCAAGGACCCCCACTTCGGCCTCGACCGCGGAAAGAAGAAGGATAAAAAAGCCAACGACTGACCCGCGTCTCCCGCTGTGCGGTGAGTAAACACAATTACCGGAAGCGTTCGAACGTCTCCAAGTCGATTCCGAGCTGTTCAAGAATTCGATAGAGCAACGGTGGCCCGATGTCGGTACCGCCATGAATCGGGATGGTCGCCACCGTTCGTGACTTCCTATTTCGCGAGCCCGCTCGAATCCGAGTTCGGCCGCTACGCGACGAAGCTCACCCGCGCGAGCGCTATAGCAAGTCGTGACTTAACAGAGGGCAAATCCGCGACGTCTGAAGAGATGCGGAGGAATGTCGGGAGAGAGGAAGGGGGATAGAGCCTCGGCATGCATTGACGGGGCCCTGAGCTGGGACAAACGTAGTTTGCAGTCCGCCCAATACGGGTCCGGTAGTTCGGGTTTCCAGAACGCCTCCATTAAGGCGGGTATCGCTCTAAAACGATGCGGAGAGCGGTTGGAAAAGTTTTGGGGGGCAGTTTATCGTGACCGAAACGGGGCAGCGAATGCGCCTGTAGATTGTGAGAGGATACACGGGAGGACTAACATGAGTTTTCAGGTACAGAAACCGACAGCGGCGTTTATTGGCGCATCTTGGCTGGCGTTGATGGTGGGAATGGGTTCGTTTTCGATCGGGCTATGGAACGCGGAGATGCCTTTGAACGAGAAAGGTTATTACTTCACGATTTTGATGTACGGGTTGTTTGCGGCGGTATCGCTGCAGAAATCGGTGCGGGACAAGCTGGAGAATATTCGGGTTTCTGCCCTTTACTTTGGGCTTTGTTGGATTTCGGTGGGGCTGTGTATGCTGCTGCTGACGATTGGACTTTGGAACGCGACGTTGACGTCGAGCGAGAAGGGCTTCTATGCGATGTCGTTTTTGCTGGCGCTTTTCGGCGGGGTGGCGGTGCAGAAAAATGTCCGCGACTTGGCGATGCACAACGATCAGTCGGGTCCGCCTAGGATTTAGTCCTTTTGACTTTGGGGCGGGCGGCGGCGATGGCTGCGCCGCACCAATGGCGCATGGCGTCAGCGTCTTCGAAAATTTCGGGGGGCGCGGCGAAGTACTTTATTGTTAGCTTTTTGTCGGGGAAGGGCTTGAAGGGGGCGCGTCCGGGGGACTCGCCTTTGAGGTAGACGGCTCCGTCGGCGACTAAGGCGAAGACATCGCCGTCGCAGTAGAGGCACCAGCCGCCGAACATGTAGCGGGAGGTGATGCGGCCGAGAGGGGAGAATTGTTCGATGCAGAACTCGACGAAGCGGTCGGGCGGGGGCATTAATACAGTATCCGGCATGGCGAAAGAGATTTTGGATGTCGTCGGGGTGGGCGGGATTGCGACTTACGCGCTGTGTCAGCAGGGTGTGAAGGATTATAACGGCCATGGGTCGGCGCATTTAGGAGCGGGAGACGCGGTTGGCGGCGGGGTTCAAGACCCCGAGGTGGAAGGTGACGGACTACCAGGAGAACGACCATTTTGTGGGGGTGGGGGATAACCCTCGGCATGGGTTGTTAACGGCGCTGGGGGGGGCGGTCTTTGTGTTGGGCGGGGCATACGTTACGCTTCGGGCCGAGGATTTTGCGGAGTGGCCAATTGGGTATGACGAAGTTGCGCCGAACTCTGCGCGGGCGGAGCGGTTGATGGGCGTGTCGGGGTTTCGGGATGGTTAGTGGAACATTTGGCGGCTAAGGAGTTGGAGCCGGGGACGGAGTTGGAACGATTTTTCGGGTTGGTGAAGCGGGCGGCGATTGAGGCTAATGCTTTGAGTGAAGAGGGGCAGCGGGATTGGTTGGAGTACCGGGGAGGGGTGCCTTTGACGGCCTTCCCCGGTTGTAGGGAGGAACAGAGTTAGAGGGGAGGCGATTGCAGGTGGAAGTCGGTTTGGTCTTCGAGGGCGGCGGCGACGGCGAGGAGCTGGCGCTCTTCGAAGGGGGCGGCGATGATTTGGAGGCCGAGGGGCATGTGGTTGGCATCGAATCCGCAGGGCATGGAGAGGGCGGGGAAGCCGAGCAAGTTGATGGCGCGGGCGAAGCGGGTGGTGGCGAGGCGGAAATCTTCATCGTGATCTCCGATGCGGACGGTGGTTTGTCCGATGGTGGCGGCGGCGGTGGGGGTGGCTGGGGTGAAGATGACGTCGACGCGGCGGAAGAGTTCGAGGAACTGATCGCGGAAGACGCGGCGGGCGCGTTGGGCGTTGATGTAATCGGTGGCGGCTAGGAAGCGGCCTTGGTCGAGGAGGAAGCGGACGTCGGGGCCGATTTCGAGGCGGCGGTGTTGGAAGCGTTCCATGGTGGCGGAGGCTTCGCTGAGAAGGATGACGCGGGCGGTCGCGTTCATGGCTGGGATGTCGGGGACGCGGATGACTTCGACCTTGGCACCGAGGCCGGCGGCGAGTTGGACCATGTGGCGGACGGAGGATTGGACGGCGGGGTCGATGTGGTCGAAGTAGTAGTTTTCGGGGACGCCGATGCGGGTGCCTGCTAGGGAGACGGAGGGTGGAGGGAGGTAGTCGTCGACGGGTTCGGGGCTGGAGGTATCGTCGAGGGGATCGAGGCCGGCGAGGGATTGGAGGCAGAGGGCGGCGTCGCGGACGGAGCGGGTGAGGGGGCCCATGTGGTCGAGGGAGAAGTCGAGGGGGAGGACTCCTCGGCGGCTGACGCGGCCGTAGGTGGGCTTAAGGCCGACGGTATTGCAGAACGCGGCGGGGATGCGGATGGAGCCGCCGGTGTCGCTGCCCATGGCCATGAAACACATGTCGGCGGCGACGGCGGCACCGGAGCCACCGGAGGAGCCGCCGGGGACGCAGTTGGTGTTCCAGGGGTTGCGGACGGGGCCGAAGTGGGGGTTGGAGGAAGTGACGCCGTAGGCGAGTTCGTGCATATGGGTTTTGCCGAGGAGGACGGCACCGGCGGCGGAGAGCTTTTCGGTGACGGCGGCGTCGGTGGTGGGGATGTGGTCCTTGAAGAGCAGGGAGCCGAGGGTGGTGCGGATGCCTTTGGTTTCGAAGACGTCTTTGAGGGCGATGGGGATGCCGTGGAGGGGGCCGCGGGAGTGGCCGGCGGCGAGTTCGCGGTCGGCTTGGTGGGCTTGGGCGAGGGCGTGATCGGCGGTGACGGTGAGGAAGGCGTTGAGGCGGGGGTTGAGGAGTTCGATGCGGGCGAGGCAGTTTTCGGTAAGTTGGCGGGAGGTTGTAGCTTTCGCGCGGAGTTGGGCAGCGGCTTCGAGAATGGTCATTTGGCTCGCTCCAGACGGTATGAGGTGAGGGGTTCGGATTGGTGGGGGGCGAGTTCGCGCAGGGGGGCGAAGGCGGCATCAAGGGAATCGAGGACGGGGACGAGGCGTTCGAGGTCATCGGCGGGGAGGTCAATTCCGCGGGCTTGAGCGAGGAGCTTCCAGTTGGGCATCAGTGAGATTAGGATATAACGAGGCTTCCAACTTATGTTCTGTGCAAAATGTGGTTCTCAAGTCGCGCTGCAAGCGCCTTTCTGTCCGGTGTGCGGTACGCCGCAAGGGATGGCGCAGGTCGTGATGCCGGTCGTGATGCCGACGATCCGTATGGATAAGGCTCAGGGCACGAAGTGGATTGGCCAGGGATGGGAGCTGGTGAAGTTGGACATGGTGATTTGTGATCCATGCTGCCTTGTTTCTGATGGTGAGCGGGGCGGTTCCGCTGATTTTGCAGGGGCCGATGGTGTTGGGGATTCAGTATGCGATGATGCGGCGGATGTTTGTGGGGAAGACGGAGGTGGGTGACGTCTTCAAGGGCTTCAACTATTTTGTGCCGGCGATGGTGGCGGGGATTTTGGTTTCGCTATTTGGAAGTATTGGATTTGCGTTGTGTTTGATTCCAGGGTTTTTCGTGGTCGCGGCTTTGCAATTTCCGTTTCTGCTGATTTTGGACAAGGGCTTGGATTTCTGGCCGGCGATGCAGACGAGCTTTGAGGCGGTGGAGAAGGACTGGGGCGGGTATTTGGTTTTTGTGTTGCTGCAGATGCTGGTGATGATTGGCGGGGTGCTGGCTTGTTGCGTTGGGGTGCTGGTGGCGTTCCCGGTGATCCATGCGTCGACGGTGGCGGCGTATCAGGATGTGTTTGGGTTTGAGCAGAGGACGATCGAGCAAGCGCGGTGACGTGGCGGGATCGAGTTTGGGCGGTAGGGCCTCCGGTGGCGGCGCTGGCATTTTGCGCGGCGTATCCGCCGGAGGGGGGGCCGCGGTTGATGATCTGCCCGTTTCGGTTTTTGACGGGGTTGGTTTGTCCGTTGTGCGGGATGACGCGGGCGATGGCGGCGTTGGGGCATGGGCAGTGGGAGAAGGCGTTGGGGTACCACCCGTTATCGCCGCTGGTGATGGCGGGGGTGGTGGTGTGGTTGGGGTGGGGGCTCGTGCGCCCGGAGCGGCCGGTGGACCCGGGGCGGGTGCCGGGGCGGGTATGGGTGGGGGTTGGGTTGGCACTTTTGGGGCTCAATACGCTGCGATGGTGGGGTACAATTGGGAGTCCGCCAGCGTAGCGGTAGGGTAAAAGACTTAATTATGTGGAAAGGCGATTATTTATTTTTGTTGCAGAACTTGGTCGTGAAGGACTTCAAGATCCGGTACCGCAACATGTCGCTGGGCGTTTTTTGGTCGCTGTTGAATCCGCTCGTGATGATGGGCGCGTTGACGTTTGTTTTTACGGCGGTGTTCCCGAATAACCAGATTCCGAACTTTCCGATTTTTGTTTTGTGTGGATTGGTACCGTTTAATTTCTTTACGGTGGCTTGGCAGAACGGGACGATTTCGGTGGCTAACAACGCGGGGCTGATTAAGCGGGTGCCGGTGCCGCGGGAGATTGTGCCGATAGCGACGGTGCTTTCGACGTGTGTGCATTTGGGGATCCAGATTGCATTGTTGCTCGTGATGGTGTTGGTGTTTGGCCGGGGCTTGAACTGGAATTGGTTGTGGTTGCCGGTGGTGTGGGGATTGGAGATTTTGTTTGTGTGTGGGCTGACGTTGATTACTTCGGCGCTGGATGTTTATGTGCGTGACGTGCGGTATGTGGTGGAGTCGGCTTGTACGCTTTTGTTTTGGATGGTGCCGGTTTTTTATGCGATTCAGTCGGTTCCACAGTCTTACGCGAATATCTATCAGTTCAATCCGTTGTCGGCTTTGATCCTGGCATTACGTACGATTTTGATTGATGGGGCGGCACCGAGTTCGACCTTGTTGCTAAAGCTGACGTTCAGTTCTACGCTGGTCTTTGCCCTTGGTTTGTATGTCTTTCATCGATTGAAGCGGCAGTTTTTCGACTACCTATAAATGAAAGTTATCGAGCTTAAGAACGTCAGTAAGACTTTCCATCGGTCTGGTGGTCAGAAGTTGTTGCGTCACTACCTTGCAGATATTTTGGGTAAGACGGATGCAGAGCAGTTTTTTGCGTTGAAGGACGTGAGCTTTTCGATTCGCGATGGGGAATCGGTGGCGGTGATTGGGGCAAACGGGGCGGGGAAGAGCACGCTGCTGAGTTTGGTGACGCAGTTGGTTCCGCCTTCAACGGGGACGTTGGATGTTAAGGGCCGGACGGCGGCACTGCTGGATTTAGGGAGCGGGTTTCATCCGGACCTTACAGGCCGGGAGAACATCCTTCTGAACGCTTCGTTATTGGCATTCAGTCGGAAGCAGGCGCATGATCTTTACGATTCGATTGTTGAGTTTTCGGAGTTGGACGATTTTATCAAAGAGCCGTTGCGGACATACTCAAACGGGATGATGCTGCGTTTGGCGTTTTCGGTGGCGGTGAATTTGGACCCGGAGATTTTGATTATCGACGAGGTGTTAGCGGTCGGCGATCAGAAATTTCAGGCTAAGTGCACGGAGAAAATTTTCGAGATACGGAATCAGGGGAACACGCTTCTTTGTGTATCGCACGTATCGCCGACGTTGCAATTGCTGTGCGAGCGGGCGCTGTGGTTAGACCATGGGCAGTTAGTGATGGACGGGCCGATTGGGGAAGTGGCGGCGGCGTATGAAGGCCGATTAACAAGACAGGGGTAGACTGGAGCGATGGCTCCGATAACCGTATTAAATGCTCCTTTAACCGTGTTGAGCGAAGAAGAGGTGCTGCTGCAGAATTCGGTGCGGCAGTTTGCGCGGGAGCAGATTGGCCCCCGGGTAAGGGCGATGGACGAGAGCGCGACGTTTGACCCGAAGATTCAGAAAGGCCTGTTTGAGCTGGGGTTGATGGGTGTGGAAGTGCCGGAAGAGTACGGCGGGGCGGGGGGGACGTTTTTCCAGTCGGTGCTGTGCGTGGAGGAGATCGCGGCGGTGGACCCGGCGGTGGCGGTGATGGTGGACGTGCAGAACACGCTGGTGGTGAATGCGTTGTTGCGTTTCGGGAGTGACGCGCAGCAGGCCGAGTGGTTGCCGAAGTTGAATGAGAGCGTGGTGGGGGCGTATGCGTTGTCGGAGGCGGGTTCGGGGTCGGACGCGTTTGGGTTGGCGATGACGGCGCGGGCGGAGGGGAGCGACTACGTATTGGACGGGCGGAAGTTATGGATCAGCAGCGCGCATGAAGCGGGGCTGTTTTTGGTGTTTGCGACGGTGGACTCCGCGGCTGGTTATAAGGGAATTACTTGTTTTTTGGTGCCTCGTGAGAGCGAGGGGCTGAAGATCGGCAAGAAGGAAGACAAGATGGGGATACGGGCGTCTTCGACGGCGGAGGTGGTGCTGAACGGGGTTCGGGTGCCGAAATCGGCGGTTGTGGGGGAGGTAGGGAAGGGTTACAGGATCGCCATTGAGACGTTGAACGAGGGACGGATTGCGATAGGGGGGCAGATGGTGGGGTTGGCGCGGGGGGCGTATCAACATGCGCTGGGGTATGCGAAGCAGCGACGGCAGTTTGGGAAGCCGATTGCGGAGTTTCAGGGGGTGCAGTTTCAGTTGGCGGAGATGGCGATGAAGTTGGAGGGGGCGCGGCTGATGGTTTACAACGCGGCGCGGTTGCGGGAGGCGGGGAAGAGTTTTGTGACGGAGGCGGCGATGGCGAAGTTGTATGCGTCGACAGTGGCGGAGGAGATAGCGTCGCAGGCAGTGGAGATTTTCGGGGGGATTGGGTTTATGAAAGACTCGCCGGTGGAAAAGTATTATCGTGATGTAAAGATTGGTCGGATCTATGAAGGGACGAGCAATATGCAGCGGATCACGATTGCGAAGGGAATTCTGTCGTAACGGTCGGGCGGCGCGAAGCGTCCGAACCATGGAGAAGGTATGCGAATTTTAGCGTTGGCATTGATGGCGAGTTACTTGCCGCTGGCGGCCGCGAAACCGGAGCCGACCAAGGAAGAGATTGAGAAGGTGATCACGAACTTTGCGGCCAAAGAGGCGGAGTTCGCTAAGGCGCGGGAGACCTACACCTATCGACAGACGATTAAGATTCAGGAGTTCGAGGGGGGCGGGCAGGCGCGAGGACGATTCGATTTGGTGTCGGACATTATCTTTTCGCCGGAAGGCAAGCGGACCGAGCGGATTGTGCGGGCGCCTTCGCCGTCGCTCGTGCTGGTGTCGTTGTCGCCGGAAGACGAGCAAGACTTACGGAGCGTGCAGCCGTTCGTGCTGACGACGAAGGACTTGCCGAAGTATCAGGTGGACTACCTGTCGAAGGAAAAGCTGGACGAGATCGACTGCTACGTTTTTGCGGTGAAGCCGAAGAAGATGGAGTCGGGACAGCGGTATTTTCAGGGTCAGGTGTGGGTGGATGACCAGGACTTACAGATTGTGAAGTCGTTTGGTCGGGCGACTGGAATATTAAAGAAAGGCAATGATCAGCGGTTTCCGAAATTTGAGACTTGGCGGGCGCAGGTGGACGGCAAGTATTGGTTTCCTGTTTTGACGAAGGCGGACGACACGTTGCAGTTTGCTTCGGGTCCGGTGGGTCTGAAGATGCAGGTGAAGTACGAGGACTATAAGCAGTTCCGTTCGACGACGACGATTACGTTTGGGGATGCGGTGGAGACTCCGCCGGCGAATACGCCTCCGGCACCGAAGCCGGCGAAACCGCCGAAACGCTAGAGATTGCCATTCGGCATCGTTTTCGGCGTGTTCGGGGGGAGAACGGTGCTTTTGAGCAAGGCCTGTGTTTTAATAGAGGGCTACGTCTCTATGTCTAGTCTAGGTTTTCGCTTTCGACGCTCGGTCAAAGCAATTGGCCGCCGGGTGCGTGAGTTGCGGATGATCGCCAAGGGCCTTTGGTCGACCGATCATATCGTGCAGGCGCACATCATTCCGATGCGCCGGTGCAACCTATCCTGCACGTATTGCAACGAGTACGACGACACTTCGAAGCCGGTGGACGTGACGGTGGTGATGGACCGTGTGGACCATCTGGCAAAACTGGGGACGACGTTGATCATGATCAGCGGCGGCGAACCGTTGCTGCATCCGGAATTGGATTTGATCATTAACCGGATTCATCATCACGGGATTCTCGCGGGGATGATCACGAACGGTTATCTGTTGACAGCGGCGCGGATTCAGCGGTTGAACGACGCGGGGTTGGACCATTTGCAGATCAGCATCGATAACGTGATGCCGGACGAGGTTTCGAAGAAGAGCTTGAAGGTGCTCGATAAGAAGCTGCAACTGTTGCAGGAGAATGCGCTGTTCCACGTGAACATTAACTCGGTGTTGGGCGGTGGGGTGAAGTTTCCGAGCGATGCGGTGAAGATTGGCAAGCGGGCGCTGGAGCTTGGCTTCAGTACGACGGTGGGGATTATCCACGATGGGCAGGGGCAGGCGAAGGCGCTGGGCGAGACCGAGATGTCGGTGTATCGCGAGTTTAAATTGCTGGGGAAACGGAGTTTTGCTCGATTCGGCAAGTTTCAAGACCGGATTGCGCAGGGTCAATCGAGCGAGTGGCGGTGCCGGGCCGGGGCGCGGTACATGTACATTTGCGAGGACGGCTTGGTGCATTACTGCTCCCAGCAGCGCGGGTTTCCGGGAGTGCCGTTGTTGGGCTATAGCAAAGACGACATGCGGCGGGAATTCTTGACGGAGAAGGGCTGCTCGCCGAATTGCACGGTTTCTTGCGTGCACATGACTTCGCTGATTGACTTCTGGCGGGCTCCGCAGACGTTGGCGCAGAAGGCGACGACGAAGCCGGAGTTAGTTAAGATTCAGACGGGCACGAATTAGGCGGATCGACGGCGGAGAAGTCCGCCAGCGACGAGTCCGAGGCCGATGAGGGCTATGGTGCCGGGTTCGGGTACGTTGGTGAAATTCCAACTGACGATGTCGTGATTTTCCCAGGCACCGCCGGTGGAGGATGTGAAGCCGATGAAGGCGTTGCGGCCGCCTTGGAGGTTGAGCAGGGCGCCGAGGTTGACGTTGGCGGCGAGGATGGGCGTTGAGAAGTCAGTGAGATAGAGTTGGAGCAGGCCGGGGGTGTAGACGATGCGGGCGTTGTAGGTGGTGCCGTTAGAAAGGTCTGAGGCGACGGTGGCGATGGCGAGATTGGGGTTGGCGAAGGTGCCGTCGAAATCGGTGCCGGCGCAATGTTCGGGGCGATTGGGGAGGGGGCCGAGGCTTTGGAAGGCGACGTGGTTGCCGTTGGGTTCGCAGTAGCTGGGTTTGTTGGCCCAGGTGTCGAATTCGATGGCGAGGCTGTTGGGGATGTTGTAGTAGCCGATGCCGCTGGCGTAGAGGCCGACTTCGAAGGCTCCTTGGGCTTGGATGAGAAAGGCGAAGCCATCGGCTCCGTCGTTGTTGACGCCGGCTTCCCAGTCTGGCTTGTAGCCGCCGCGGTCGGAGATGCGGAAACTGAATTCGGAGGTGAAGCCGGCTTGGACGTCGACGGCGGTGTTGTACCAGGCGGCGCCCTTTTGATTTTCGAGGGCGGGGGTGAGGCGGAGGAGGTTTGACGTTAGGCTGGCGTTGGAGATGAGGTTGATGCTGGGGGCTGAGCTGAAATCAGCAAAGGTGAAAGAGGCGGCCGGAAGGGCGGCGACGGCGAGGGTTGATAGTAGAGTAAGTCGGAGTACCATACTCTTTTATAAAGCCACGAGGAAGGGATTAGGGGAATGAGTCAAATCGGTCTTTGGTACCGTAACCCCTGTGGCGGTTTGTACTAGAACTCGAAGAAGGCGCGACCAATTACTGCGGTGCGTGTGAAGGCGCCGAACTTAGTTTGTCGATCAAAGGCGATGTAGACTCCGTAGTGGCGGCTGAGCCATTTGCGGAAGAAGATTTGGGTGGAGACGCTATTGAGGTTTACTTCGAGGGGCGTTTGTGCGATGTAAGTGTAGACTTCCTTGCCTCCGCCGATGACGGTGCCGACCCAATACTTACCTTCCTGGCCGTATTGGACGGCGATGCTGGCGGAGTTGCCGATTTTATTACCGGGTTGGTTCTGATTGACATAGTAATTGCCTTCGGCCATCATTTTCTTTAAGTAATAGAGGAAGCCGACGTTGTAGATTTGGCCTTTGGCGGGACCTTGGAAGTTAAATTGCGCAACTCCGGCGGAGACGAGCAAGCGGCGTTCGAGTACGGGGAGTTTGTAGAAGCCTTTGAGGTCGAAGCGTCGGCTGGCGAAGAGGGCGACGCCGTCGCGTTGGGGGGAGTAATTCACTCCTTGGGTTGTGTAGAAATTTTTGGACCAGTTGGCGAAGCTGAAGAAGCCGAAGGATTGTTGGGTGACGCCGGGGCGGGTTTGGGAGTTGAATTGGAAGATGGGGGTGAAGCGGGGGTTTTTACGAATCCAGAGGGTGGCGTCGGCACCGCGCCAGTAGCCGTAGCCGTTGGAGACGGCGTTGTGATAGGTGCCGACTTCGAGGAGGACGGGGAGGGGGCTTTCGTAGCCGGGCCGTTCGAAGGTGGCGGAGGTGTTGGGGCTTCGTTCTGCGAAGGCGACCGGGAGCAGGAGGAGGGAGATGGCGAGGCGATAGTTCACAGGGGTTATGCTCTTGTTGGGTTTGGTTGGAGCCAGGCGAGGGGTGTGGCGATCGCGATGACGCGATGGGCCGAGGAGACCTTGCCGTTGATGACGATGTTGCTTTCGAGGGTAAGCACGCCGGTGGAGTGGGCGGCGACGGGGAGTTTTTCGCGGAGGCCGCGAACGCCGAAGGAGAGGCGCATGGTGCCGCCGGCTTGGAGGATGGACTGGAAGTAGACGTCGGGTTTCAGGAGCATGTCGCCATCGCAGACGAGGTTGCCTTTGACGACGGAGGCGGGGCCAATGGTGATATTGCGATGGGCTTTGACGTCGGCTTCGAGGAGACTTTCTTTGGCGCAGGAGAAGTGGCCGCGGACGACGAGGGGGGCGCGGAGATGGAGCGGGGCAGTGATGTCGAGATCGCCTTCGTAGGCGTAAGTGCCGCCGCCCATCGAGAAGAGTTTTTGCGGATCGAAGCCATTGTGGGCTTTCTGGGGGTCGTCGGGGCGATGGGGGATTTGGACCACGGTGACGGGTTTGGAGGAGAGTTCGGCGGCATCGTCGTTGCGGCCTTCGGTAGCGATTTCGGGGGCGAAGAGGGACTGGGCGTGGGCGCCGGGGAGGAACTCGATGGCGGTGCGGGAGGTGGCGCGGGAAGAGATGGCGGAGTGGGCACCGATGGTTAGTTTGCCGGCGGCGTCGACCCAGCGGCGGACGCTGACGGCTTCGCCGAGGGAGAGCGCGCCGTCGGCGGCGATGGCTTGGAGGGAGGTTCCTTCTCCGATGGAGCAATCGCCATGGACCATGACTTCGCGGCGGAAGTCGCAGTTGTTGCCGCAGGAGAAAGTGCCTTCGGCTACGAGAATTTCTTTTTCGACGCGGCCGCTGGGGTATTGGACGGAGGGGGCGACGAAGATGCGTTCCTGGCCGTGGTGGAAGACGAGGAGGTTGGCGGTGGAGTTGGAGGCGGCGGGAAGAGTTGCGAGCCAATGCTTGAGTTTGCGGCGGAAGGATTGGCCGAAGTAGTCTTCGAGGCGGACGTAGGACATGTCCAGTTCGGAGGAGCGTTTGCCGCGGATGGTGATCCAGGCGCGGTGGGCGAGGGCGAAATGGAGGTAGAAGAGGGCGAGGAAGAGGACGGAGTAGATCAAGAAGAGCATGGTGTTAGTCGCCCATTCCTTCGACTTTTGTGTGGTTGAGGCCGAAGCCTTTGCCGTCGGAGCCGGGGCGGGTGCGATGGGTTTTGTACCAGCCGTCGCCGTCGCCGCCGCTGCCCCAGAAGCGGTTCCAGTAGAACTTGCGGAGGGCGTTACAGATGGCCCCGGTGTTGGCGAAAAAGTTGAGCAGGCTGAGGGGCATTAGGAGAGCTCGGAGGCGGGTGCCATCGAGAAGAGTGGCGACGCCGATTTCAAGGAACGTGGCTTGGTTGGAGAACAGTTGGTAGCCGATGATGAGCATGGCGATGGGGAGGACGGGGACGGCGTGGGCTTCGGGGACGAAGAAGAGGACGAGCGAGGCGAGCCAGCCGAGGACGATGATGGGGGCGGTGAGGTACATGGCGAGGAGGAAGATGGCGTCCCACTTTTCGCCGCGGGTGAGGAAGCGGGCGCGGACGAGGTCGGGCCAATAGTTGTGGAGGCACTCGGTGTGGCCGGTGACCCAGCGGCTGAGTTGGCGGCGGCGGACGCCCCAATCTTGGGGGACCTCTTCGTAGCATTCGGCGCGGTTGACGTAGGCGGTGCGCCAGCCGTTGAGGAGGAGGGCGAAGGTGAGGTCGGTATCTTCGGTGAGGGATTCGGGATTCCAACCGCCGACGGCGCGGAGGGCGGCGGCGCGGACGCCACCGACGGTGCCGCCGAATTGAGCGGTGAAGCCGAGGTTATAGCGGGCTTGCTGTACGGACTGGTAGCCAGCGGAGCGTTCGAGGGAGAGAAGGCCGGAGAGGAGGCTGTCGCCGATGTTGTGGGGGACGACACGGCCCATGACGGCACCAATTTCGGGGTCGAGGAAGGGTGCGGTGAGCATTTTAAGGACGGCGCGGCCGGGGACGTAGTCAGCATCGAACATCAGATAGATTTCGCCGGTCGAGTTGACGGTCGCGTCGACGAGAGCGGCGGGTTTGCCGCCGTTGCCTTCGGAGCGATGGTAGGGCTTGATGAAGGGGTAGCGGCGGGCGAAATCGTCGACGATGGCGCGGGTGCCATCGGTGGAGCGGTCGTTGATGGGGATGACTTCGAGGAGTTTCCAGTCGTAGTCGCAATCGACGAGAGCTTGGAGGATGTCGCGGGCGACGCGTTCTTCGTTGTGCATGGGAACGAAGACGGTGATGCGGGGCATGACGAAGCCGACTAGCTCATTGGTCTCGCGCGGATGGGCGATGCACATGCGGGAGTAGGCGAGGTAATAGTGGCGGACGGCGTAGGCCGAGAGGACGACCATGGCGATGCCGATGAGCGTCCAGGAAAAAATGATTAGAGCTGTGATTGCCATGAGCTTCTGACTCCCCAGAGATTTCCGGACGCTTGATAGACCGAGATGGAATAGAAAAAGAGCAGGAAGAGCAGATCGCTCAAAGTGCCAAAAGCGAACCAGAGAAGCGGCATGAAGAGCAGGCCGGTGTAGTGGAGGACGCCGAGGCAAAAGACGAAGCGGAGGACGGAAAAAAGGAAGCCGTAGACCTGAGCGAGGAGCATCCAAGATATTCCGACGGAGATTGTTGGCTGGGGGAGCATGAAGAGGAGGAGGCTGACGAAGGGCATAAGCAGCCAGACGAGGAGTTCCTGGCGGAGCCAGATTTGGCCGAAGACCATGGATTGGAGCTGGAAGGTATCGAAGAACACGTTAACGACGGCGGAGGCGAAGAGCAGGACGATGAGGAAGTTGGCGAGATTTCGGAAGAGGGAGTAGCGCCGGGCGATGATGAGGAGGGCGACGATGCCGAGGATGAGGGCGAAGCGGGCACCTTCGGAGACTTGATTAAAGGTGGGGATGGGGACGAGGGGGCCGGAGCCGGGTTCGAGGCCGGGGAAGATGGCGACCGGACGCCAGCCTTGGTTGGGGATGCCGGCCCAGCGGAGGAAGACGTTGGCAAGATCGGAGTGAACTTGCATGATGGGCACGGAGTAGGCGGCGATGAGGAGGAAGATGGCAAGGGCCAAGACGAGGGCCGTCCAGAGGCGAGTGCGCGTGAGGGGCAGGGTGCGGACGCTGCGATGGAGGTAGATGGATGTGCGCTGAGCGGAGCGCCCTCCTGTGCTGACGGCAGGGATCATTACCCGTTAGTTTGGCGATGCGAGCGGGATCCAACAATGGGCAGGCGGTACCGATTGCCCATGGGCGTGTAGGTTCATCACCTTAGTACTATCGGACTGGAGAGATGGCGGGAAATCTTTCTTTTCTAATGGTTTGGGGGGCTTTCGCTCGGCGATGCTTTGTGATAGTCTCTAGCCAGTTGGGAACCCTCGGGAGGTGTAATTGCTGTTGCGTGCTTTGACATTGTTGCTGGTCGGCGGGATGTCGATCTTCTTGTTAGCGGAGACGGCGAAGAAAGACTTCACGCCGATGCAGAAGAAATGGTGGGCTTTTCAGCCGCTGCAGCGTTCGGCGGGGCCGACGAGCATCGACGCACTGGTGCAGGGGAAGCTGAAGGACAAGGGGATTGTGGCCAATGGCGCGGCGGACCGCGTGACCTTGTTGCGGCGGGCGTCGTTAGTGTTGACGGGGCTGCCGCCGTCTCCGGAAGAGACGCAGGCGTTTTTGACCGACGGGGCGACGAACGCGTTTGAGAAGCAGGTGGACCGGTTGTTGGCTTCGCCGCACTATGGGGAACGGTGGGCTCGGCATTGGCTGGATTTGGCTCGCTACGCCGATAGCGAAGGATTCAAGAGCGACGAGACGCGGCCGAATGTTTGGCGGTATCGGGACTACGTGATTCGGAGTTTCAATGCGGATAAGCCGTACGACCGGTTTGTGAAAGAGCAGATTGCGGGGGACGAGTTGTACCCGGGGGATGCGGATGCGCTGGTGGCGACGGGGTTCAATCGGCACTTTCCGGATGAATCGAACGCGGCGAATATCATGCAGCGGCGGCAGGAGTTGTTGAACGATGTCACGGATACGACGGGTAGCGTGTTCCTGGGGCTGACCTATGGATGTGCGCGGTGCCATGATCATAAGTTCGATCCGATCCTGCACAAGGACTACTATCGGCTGCAATCGTTCTTCGCCAATACGCGGATTGAAGATGGAGCGGTGCTGCAGAACGCGGCGGAGCAGGCGGCTTGGGCGAGGCAGAACGCTGCGTGGGAGAAGCAGACGGCAGCGATTCGGACTGAGATGGCGGCGCTTGTCCAGGGTCCTGCGGCGGCGATGTTCGCGGACCGGTTGGCTCGTTTCCCGGAAGAGATTCAGGCCGTCATCAAGATGGTGCCGGAGAAGCGGAACCCTTACGAATGGCAGATGTACATGAAGGCGAAGCCGCAGGTGACGTTTACCGAAAAAGAGGCGGCGGCGAAGTTGAAGGGCGAGGCGAGCAAACGCTACGTTGCATTGGCCGCGGAGCTGAAGGGTTTTGATGGAATTAAACCGGCGGAACAGCCGATGGCGCAGACGATGGTGGACCACGGGGTGGCGGCGCCGAAGACCTTCGTATTGAAGAATGGCAACCACGAGAATCCGCAGGAAGAAGTAGCGCCCGGATTTCTTTCGATCCTTGATGCGCGCGATGCGGCGGTGTCGGCGGCGAATGGGAGCACGGGTCGGCGGAGCGTGTTGGCGAATTGGTTAGCGGACGCTAAAAATCCGTTGAGCACGCGGGTGATTGTGAACCGGGTTTGGCATTACCACTTCGGCACGGGCATTGCGGGTACGCCGAGCGATTTGGGTTTGATGGGAGAGCGGCCGACGAATTTGCCTTTGTTGGACCATTTGACGACGCAGTTTGTGGAGGGTGGATGGAGTTTGAAGAAGCTGCATAAGACGATCATGCTGTCGTCGGTGTGGCAGCAATCTTCGACGTTCAACGAGTCGGCGGCGAAGGTGGATCCGGAGAACAAATATTTGTGGCAGTTTCCGCGTCGACGGTTGGAAGGGGAAGTGATTCGGGATTCGATGCTGTCGACGAGCGGTCGGCTGAACCGGGCGCTGTACGGTCCGAGCGTATTTCCGCCGTTGCCGGCGGGGGTGGAGACGCGGGGCGGTTGGAAGAAGAACGAGACGCGGGAGAACGCGGATCGGCGGTCGGTTTATGTTTTTGTGCGGCGGAATACGCGGTACCCGATGTTTGAGGCGTTTGATATGCCGGATACGCACGAGAGCTGCGCACGGCGGAACAATACGGTGTCGCCGTCGCAGTCGCTGGAATTGATGAACAGTGCGACGGTGAATGATTGGTCGCGGAGCTTTGCGGAGCGGTTGCAGAACGACCAGGGCGTGAGCCGGGACGCGCTGTTTGACCGGGCGTGGAAGCTGGCGTATAACCGGACTCCGCGGGCGGATGAGCGGACGGCGGCGGCTGAGTTTTTGGCGGTACAGACGAAGATTGCGGGCGATGAGAAGACCGCGTTTGTCGACCTTTGCCACATGCTTTTGAGCAGCAACGAATTCCTTTACCTGAACTAATATGCATCGCAAGCTTGCCCACAACTGGTCGGTGCAATCGCGCCGGGAGTTTTTTTCGAAGGCTGGAAGCGGCTTGGCCGGGATGGCCTTGTCTGCGATGGTGGCAGAGGGGGCGAAATCTAATTCGGACCCGTTGGCACCGAAGAAGGGCCACTTGGTGCCGAAAGCCAAGAACGTGATTTGGTTGTTTATGGAAGGCGGTCCGAGCCATATCGACTTGTTCGACCCGAAGCCGAAATTGAATGAGCTGGACGGGCAGAAGATGCCGGCCAGCTTTGGCAAGATCATCACGGCGATGGGGACGGGCAGCAATACGCTGATGGCTTCGCCGCGGAAATGGAAGCAGCATGGGCAGGCGGGGACGTGGGTTTCGGATTGGTATCCGGAGATCGCGAAGCACGTTGATGACATGGCGGTGGTGCGGAGTTGCTGGGCGAATGGGCTGAACCATGTGGGTTCGGTTTGCCAGATGAACACGGGCGACATTCTGGCGGGGCGGCCGTCGTTGGGCGCTTGGGTGACGTATGGGCTGGGTTCGGCGAATAAGAATTTGCCAACGTTTGTGGTGTTGCTTGATGATCGGGAAGTGGTGGGCGGACCGAAGAATTGGAGCAGCGGATTTTTAGCGGCGACTTATCAAGGGACGCAGTTTCGGCAGGGCGAGACGCCGATTTTAAACTTGGGCCGGCCGAAGGATGTGACGACGGAGCGGCAATTGAATCAGCTTTCGTTCTTGAAAAAGCTGAACGAAGGCTTCGGGGCGGATAAGGCGGAGGATACGGATTTGGAGGCGCGGATCCGGTCGTTTGAGTTGGCTTACGAGATGCAGTCGGCGGGGGCCGAGGCGGTGGATTTGCGGCAGGAGACGGCGGCGACAAAGACGTTGTACGGGATGGATGAGGAAGGGACGCGGCAGTTTGGCCAGAACTGTTTGCAGGCGCGGCGGTTGGTGGAACGGGGGGTGAGGTTTGTGGAGTTGTACTGCGGGTCGGGGTCGGGATGGGACGCGCATTCCAACATTGAGGGCAACCATGGGAAATGGTGCCGGGTGTCGGATAAGCCGATTGCGGGGTTGCTAACGGATTTGAAGCAGCGGGGATTGCTGGAGGATACGCTTGTGGTTTGGGGCGGTGAGTTTGGACGGACGCCGTTCAATGAGAAAGGCAACGGGCGGGATCATAACCCGTGGGGTTTCTCGATGTGGTTTGCCGGGGGCGGGGTGAAGGGCGGGCAGACGATTGGGACGACGGATGAGCTAGGGTTTCGGGCGGTGGAGGATCCGTTCCACGTGCATGATATCCACGCGGCGATTTTGCAGGGCTTGGGGCTGGACCATTTGCAATTGACGTATCAACACAACGGTCGGGCTGAGCGGCCGACCGTTGTGGGTGGGACGGATGGGCTGGCTAAGAAGCTTTTTGGTTAGGTGACACGGGAAGTGCTATAGAGCACTTCGGTGGCTCGGTGGGCGTGTTGTTCGTCGGAGCGGGACTCGACGGCGTGGGCGGGGAATTCGACTAGGCTTCTGAGTCGGAGGGCAAGGGCGGCGAGATCGGTGCCGGGGTGGTGGCTCAGGAATTGTTCGGCTAGGCGGCGCGGGAAGTGCTATAGAGCACTTCGGCGGCTCGGTGGGGGTATTGTTCGTCGGAGCGGGACTCGATGGCGTGGGCGGGGAATTCGACTAGGCTTCGGGGTCGGAGGGCGGGGGCGGCGAGATCGGCGCCGGAGTGGTGGCTAAGGAATTGTTCGGCTAGGCGGCGCGGGAAGTGCTATAGAGCACTTCGGCGGCTCGGTGGGG
>JANXMS010000394.1 GCA_025354525.1 Acidobacteriota bacterium | reverse complement strand
AAGTTGTTGCCCCCCGTCAAAAACCCATAAAACTCATCAAACCCCCGCTCCATCGGATGAAATCCCTCTCTTACCCCCAAATGCCACTTCCCCACCGCCATACTCCGGTACCCCGCCGCCCTCAAATACTCCGGCGCAATCTTCACCCCCTTCGGCAACCCAAACCCGATTTGTGCCTCCCTCTCCACCGGCCCCGAATTAAATTCATGCCCAAATCGATGTTGATACCGCCCCGTCAACAGCGCCGCCCGCGACGGACTACACACCGCGCACGAAACGTACCCATCTGTAAACCGCGTCCCGCCCCGCGCCAACGCATCAAGGTGCGGCGTCGGCACATCCTTCGACCCATAGCACCCGATATCCCCGTACCCCATATCGTCCGCTAGCAGAATCACAAAATTCGGCTTCCGTGGCCCGGCCCCCAACGCGCTCAAAAACAGTCTACGGGTAATCATCGAGCCCAAGTCTATGCGATGACCCGTCAAATCGTCAACTGACCGCCTGTGGTCACGATCATCCCTCAAAATATTCATAAAGTGGCCATTTGTCGATTGGTCCTCCACGTGCACGCCGTTGTCGTATGCAGCTAAACCACTTCAAAATAGTCCTTGCACTCCTGCTTGCTCTGGGTGCAGGCGGCCTCCGGGCGCAGTCGAATGAACCCAAGCCAAAGGCGGACAATACGAGCGTCAACCAACGCGATCGGAAGCCCGGCGAAGCCACCGCCGACCAGCAAAAAATGAACGCCACCGATCGGAACCTCACCGCCAAAATCCGGCGCTCCCTCATGGCCGACAAAACCCTTTCCACTTACGCCCGCAACGTTAAAATCATCTCCCAGAACGGCATCGTTACGCTAAAAGGTCCGGTGCGCACCGAGATGGAACTGAAAACCGTTCTCGCCAAAACAGTCGAGATAACCGGAAATATCAACAACATCGTCAACGAGATGGCGGTCGCTCCGACCACCTCTAAGTAATTAAAGGAATCATCATCATGGGAACAACACAGACATCCGTATTTGGCATCTACAAAAGCGCCGGCATGGCCGAACGCGCCGTCGATGAATTACTCCGAGCCGGCTTTGCTAATGGAGACATCTCAGTCCTTCTTCCCGATGCCGAGGGTACCCGCGACTTCGCCCACGAAAAAAACACCAAGGCCCCTGAAGGCGCTACTCTCGGCGTCACGACCGGCGGTGCCATAGGCGGAACCCTCGGTCTCCTCGCCGGAATCGGAGCCCTCGCCATCCCTGGCGTTGGCCCCTTGATCGCCGCCGGTCCCATCATGGGCGCCCTCGCCGGTCTCGGTGTGGGTGGTGCCGTCGGCGGCGTCATCGGAGCACTTGTCGGAATGGGCCTGCCGGAGTACGAAGCCAAGCGCTACGAAGGGCAAATCAAAGCCGGCGGCGTCCTCCTCTCCGTACACTGCGACAGCTCGGACTGGATCGCCCGCGCCAAAGAAGTCCTTCTCCAAACCGGTGCTGACGACATCTCCTCGTCCGGCGAAGCCACCGCCGATTATCCCGCCGCCGCCCGCCGCGCCTCGGTATAAAGAAATGAATCGAGCCCTAAGCGTGTTTCTCGTCGGCCTCGGCCTCCTGGCTCTCGCTTGGGGCACTCTGGCCACTGCAACCAACCTACAACTAGTCGACGCCCCACTCCCGCCCGTCGTGGCCGGAGTGGCCCTCCTCGGCGGAGCAATTCTCGCCATAAACCCCAAGCGGTTGTAATCCTAAGGAAACCACAATGCTACTCCTACTCATTCTCTTGATCCTCCTAGTCGGCGGAGGAGGCGGCTACTATGGCCACAGCCGTTGGGGCGTCGGAGGCGGTGCCGGCATCGGCCTGGGTACTGTCCTCGGCATAATCCTCATCGTCTACCTGCTCGGAGGCGTACGCTAGCCACAAAATATGGCATCCTCGTAGTTACGCCCCGTGCTCCCAACTCTCCCCGGCCTCCTCGGCATCCATCACTTCGCCCTCGCCGTCCCCGCCGACCAACTCGAATCGCAAGTGGAAGCCTACAAATCACTAGGCTTCCTCGAACTCCACCGCGAAGACCTCCAAGGCTCCGACCAAGTCCGCGAAGTCCTCCTCCACCCTGGGCTCCAACTCCTCGCCCCCCTCTCCCCCGCCAGCCCTGTCGCTCGTCAACTCCTTAAACCCCGTCCGGCCTTCGCCCACCTCGCCCTAAAAGTTGCCGACATCCACGCCGCCTACGCCCACCTCCAAGCCAACGGCTACCACCTTCTCGACCCCGCCCCCCGCCCCGGCTCCCACGGCACCACCGTCTTCTTCGTCCACCCCAAATCCCCCGCCGAAGTCCCCCTCGGCTACCTCCTCGAAATCGTCCAGGACCCCTCCTAATGACCATCCCCCCCCTGGCCCGT
>JANXMS010000335.1 GCA_025354525.1 Acidobacteriota bacterium | reverse complement strand
AAGTTTTGTGTGGACTGCCAGAAGAGTGAGAAGGCGGCAACCGTGTGCCACGAACTGGGCCGGTGAGGGAAATGAAAGCGACCCTGCGTATACTTGCGACGGCATTAGCGATGGCTGCCTGTGCGATGGCGGCGCAGTCGTGAGAGCTGCCATCGGACGGAGCGCGTGGCGTTAAAGACGAAGTTTTGTGTGGACTGCCAGAAGAGTGAGAAGGCGGCAACCGTGTGCCACGAACTGGGCCAGTGAGTGAGATAATAGCGACCATGCGTATACTTGCGACGGCATTAGCGATGGCTGCCTGTGCGATGGCGGCGGAGAAGCTTGGGAAAGGATTGACGCTGGATAAGCCGACCCCGGTGGCGACGATTCTGGCTTCGCCGGACCAATACGTGGGGAAGACCGTGCAGGTGAAAGGGAAAGTGACGGAAGTTTGCGAGATGATGGGTTGTTGGATGCAGGTGGTGGACAATGAGAAGGCGATGCGGGTGAAGGTGAACGACGGGGAGATTGTCTTTCCGAAGAATTCGGTGGGGCGGGTGGTGATTGCGGAGGGGACTTTGAAGAAAATGGTGCTGACGAAGGAGCAGGCGGTGGGTCGGGCGAAGCACGAAGCGGAAGAGCAGCACCGGAAGTTCAACCCGGATTCGGTGAAGAGCGGTTTGACGATTTATCAGATTCAGGGCAGCGGCGCGGTGATGGTCGACTAATGCAGCGTAGAAAGTTTGTGATGATGGCGGGGGCCTTGGCCGCCGGAGCGTTTGGACAGGCCCCCGCAGTGGCGGCGCGGCCAAAGCATAAGCTGCTGTTGGCGATTACGGTGGACCAGTTTCGCTACGACTATTTGACCCGTTTTCGAGGGGAATATACGGGCGGGTTGGCACGGCTGTTGACGCAGGGCGCGGTGTTTACGAACGCATTTTACGAGCATACGCCGACGGTGACGGCGGTGGGGCATTCGACGATATTGAGCGGGGCGAGTCCGGCATTATCGGGGATTGTGGGGAACGATTGGTGGGACCGGGCGACGGGCAAGGAAGTGACGAGCGTGTCGGACCCGAGCCAGCAGACGCTGGGGGCACCGGAGCGGCAGGCTTCGTCGCCGCATCGGATGCTGGTTTCGACGGTGGGCGATGAGATCAAGATGGCGGCGAAGGGCGAGAGTCGGACGATCGGCATTTCGGTGAAAGACCGGAGTGCGATTTTGCCGGCGGGGCGGATGGGCGATGCGGCGTATTGGTTCGACAATGAAACGGGGAATTTCGTGTCGAGCACTTGGTATCAAAAGAGTTTGCCGGGATGGGTGGAGGCGTTCAACGGCAAGAAAGTGGGCGAGCGATATTTGGGCGTGGAGTGGAAGGCCGGGGATGTGCTTCTGAAAAAGATGCCGGCAAAGGCGGACACCATGTTCTATTCGAATCTGGAGGCGAGCCCGTTCGGGAATGAGCTGATCGAAGAGTTTGCGGAGCAGGCGATTGAGAACGAGAAGTTGGGGACGCATGCCGGGGTGGACGTGCTGGCGGTGAGCTTTTCCTGCAACGACTATGTCGGCCATGCCGAGGGGCCGGATTCGCCGCATGCGCACGACATCAGCGTGCGGACGGACAAGTTGCTGGCCAAGTTCTTTACGTTTGTGGACCGGAAGATCGGCCTGAAGAACGTGCTGGTGGTATTTACGGCTGATCATGGTGTGGCTCCGGTGCCGGAGGTGAACACGGCGCGGAAGATGCCGGGTGGTCGGTTGAAGGAAAAAGATATTGGCACGGCGATTGAAGGGGCGTTGTCGGCCAAGTATGGGTCGGGGAAATGGCTGGCGAGTGCGAAGTCGCAGTACGTGCCGTACTTGGACTATGACTTGATTGCGGCGCGGCGGTTGGATGCGGCGGAGGTAAGGCGGGTGGCGGCTGATGCTGTTCGGAACTTACCGCACATTGCGCGCGTCTACACCAAGGATCAGATGATTGCAGGGATACCGTTATCGGATTTCGTGGCTCGGCGGGTGCATAACGGCTACTACGCGGGGCGGGGTCCGGATTTGGTGGTGATTACGGAACCGTACTATATGTATGCGGCGAAGGGTACGACGCACGGGGCACCGTTTCACTACGATGCGCAGGTGCCGGTGATTTTGATGGGGGCCGGGGTGAAGGCGGGCCGGTATCATCGGGCGGCGGCGGTGAACGATATTGCGCCAACGCTGGCGACGCTGTTGGATGTGGCGGTGCCAAGTGGGAGTATGGGACGCGTGTTGGATGAGTGTTTAACGTATTGAAATGGTTGGCTGTGGTAGGCTAACAGGTAGTTCCAATAGGGAGTTCGATTAAGATTTATGGTAGTGTTTCGCGCGATCCGCTCACTGGTATTACCGGCCGTGTTTCTTGCCGGTGCTTCGATAGCTTTGGCACAGTTGAAAGTGGCCATCATTAACCTGCAGAAAGCAGTGTTGGATACGGCCGAGCTGACCAAAGCCCAGAAGGACTTGGAAGCAAAGTTTAAGCCGCGGCAGGATCAGATGGAAGCGATCCAAAAAGAGCTGCAGACGATTCAGACGCAGTTGCAGACGATGGCGGGGAAGTTGACGCCGGCGGCTGAGCAGGAGTTGACGATTAAGGGTCAACGGCGGCAGCGGGAGTTGCAGCGAATGACCGAGGACTTGCAGGGCGATGTGGACCGGGAACGGCAGGACGTGCTGGGCCGGAGCGCAAAGCGGATGGAAGAAGTCGTGAAGAAAGTTTCTGAGGCCGGTGGTTATGACGTCGTTATCGACGTGACGAACGCGGTCTTTTTTAAGCCGGCACTGGAGATCACCAAGACGGCGACGGTGGAATACGACAAGGCTTACCCGGTTAAGTAGTTTTAGGGTTAGCCGAGGGGGATCCGATGGGCAGTTATCTCGATACTTATGGTGTCAAGGAAGCCAAGAGGGGTCGGCTAGTTAAGCGAATCGTATATACGGCTCTGGGGTTGGCGGTGGTTGGCGGATTGGGGTGGTTCTTTTTTCGGAACTACCCGGAGGAGTCGCGGATTCGCGATTTTGTGGCTCTGCTAGAGCGGAAGGACTACAAGGCGGCGCACGCTTTGTGGGGCTGCACGGAGGCCACTCCTTGCCGGGATTATGGGTACACGCGCTTTGTTGAAGACTGGGGCCCGACGGTGGGGCCGGTTTCGCGGGTGAAGGTGAAGAGCTGCGACGGTGGAATCATCCAGTTCATGAAGGTGCAGGGGAAAGAGACGCTGCTGTACGTGGATCGGCAATCGAAGTTGATTTCGTTTGCGCCTTGGCCGGTTTGCACGCCTCACGTGAAGATTTAGAGAGGCGCGTTTGTGATGTGGGCGATGTGGTGGGTGCCGTGCCACGCGTAGAGGGCAAGGGTTTCTTCGAGGCGGCGGGGGCCGAGGACGGGGTGGACAAACGTCCGCTGCCACTGGGCTTCGGTGAGCGATTCGAGGAGAAGGACCCAGCGCATGTGGAGGGCGGTGAGGAGGAGTAGGGAGATGTCGATTTCAGCGGTGGCGGCGTCGGAGAGTTCGGCCCAGAGTTTTTCGGCGTAGGGTTTGATGACTGGGGCGTCTTCGGTGAGGGCGAAACGGCAGCGGATGTAAGCGTTCATGTGGCTGTCGGCGACATGATGGACGGTCTGGCGGATGGTCCAGCCGCCGGGGCGGTATGGGGTATCGAGTTGGGCGGGGGTTAGTTCGGCGACGGCGGCGCGGAGGAGTTCGGGGGTGGCTGCGGCGGCGTTGAGGAGCTTACGGCGGTCGGCGGGGGTGATGGCGGCGGGCCAGGTGAATTGGCCGATGGGGTATCGGGGGTCGGTTTGATTGTTCATTGGGGTTGGTTGATCCTGTGATTGGCGACTTGGAGGAAGAGGGGGTGGAGTTGGTCGGGGGTGATGGCGGCGGGCCAAGTGAACCGGGCGATGGGGTATCGGGGGTCGGTTTGATTGTTCATTGGGGTTGGTTGATCCTGTGAT
>JANXMS010000412.1 GCA_025354525.1 Acidobacteriota bacterium | reverse complement strand
AGCGTTGCCCTATCCTCCACTCAGGTGGAAAACAGTTTACCTAATCGTGACCAACTGTGTCATCCTGGTCTCGGTAATCAGCCCCTCGATACACTTAAGACTCACTTACTTTCGTGTCTAGCCAATGGGGTCCACCTCAGGGTGGGGTTCCGGTTCTTGTTGGCTGCGTGGAAACGCGAATAGAAGCAACGGCATTGGCCCTTGCGTCGTAAATGGCCACCGTAGTCCGCGCGTTTTGGCCGTGATCCTCAGAAGTAGGGAATAGACAAGCTCATCGCTCCTGTAGCTGATTTCCCGTGTCTAACACGTAACAAGGCCGGACGGACCGACCGATGAGGCTTGATCGCGCTCGGCGGTGATCGTTCGAACGACGGGATCGAGTCAAAGAGTACGCGTATCGGTGATAGCGGACGCAGCGGTGCGGCGCTTTGATCGGCGAACTGTCGCAAGTATTGCGTCGATCATCGGTTGACGGCGGGGCAACCATAGCTTATAGTCACCGGTAGCCGTTCGGCGTCTACGCCGTCTTCGTAGACAAAAAGGGGAACCCTCGTAGCATGAGAGCACGGATACGCGTCGCTATTGTTTTGACTTTGATAATGGGCGGTCTGAGTGCAACGGCATCGGCCCAGCTAACCACCGGCACCTTGTCGGGGAGCGTACGGGACGGCCAGTCGGCCGCCGTGGTGGGTGCCACCGCCAGTCTTCTCAGTGAAGGCCGGGGCACGCGGCTGCCGAACGTCATCTCATCGGCCAGCGGCGACTTCGTGATCCCGAATATTCCGCCGGGAACTTACACGCTGGAGGTCAACCTGAAGGGTTTCAAAGCGCTGAGGCGCCCCGGTGTCGCGGTGAGCGCGGGCGACCAGAGCAGCCTCGGCGTGCTGACGCTGGAAGTGGGCGCGGTTACTGAGAGCATAACTGTCAGCGCCGAGTCGGCGCAGCTTCAGACGCAGAGTGCCGAACGATCTTTCGCCGTGACCCCGTCGGCGGTGCAGAACCTGCCCATTGCGAACCGGAGTTTCACCGCGCTGGCTTCGCTTGCGCCGGGCGTGAGCGGCACGAGCCGCATCGGCGACCGCGCCTCCACCGGCGGCGGCAACACGAACATCATGATGGACGGCGTTTCGACCATGGATACGGGCAACAACGGGATTCTGCTGCAGATGAACGTCGAATCGATCGCAGAGGTCAAGATGCTGGTGTCGAACTATCAGGCCGAATATGGCCGTTCCAGCGGGTTGCAAATCAGCGCTGTGACCAAGAGCGGCACCAACCAGTTACATGGCTCGGTTTACACGGTGATGCGGCGTTCGAAGTGGAACGCGATTGGCCAGTCGGCTAAGCTGAACGGCGATCCGAAAGGGCGCGTGGACGATAAAGATATCGGCTATTCGATCGGCGGACCGATTGGGCGGCCGGGGCGGCAGAACAAGCTGTTTTTCTTTTATGCGCATGAGTATTCGCCGCGCCAGACGGGCGGGTCGATTGTGCGCTACCGGTTCCCAACTGCCCTCGAACGGGCGGGCGATTTTTCGCGGTCGGTGGACAACAACGGCAACCGGTTCCCCTACATCAAAGACTCGCTGCTGCCGGGCGCTTGTTCTGCCGCCAACCAGTCGGGCTGTTTCCAGGACGGCGGGGTGCTGGGAAAGATTCCGCAAAATCGGCTCTACCCGACCGGCCAACAGATCCTGAATCTGTATCCGATGCCGAATGTGGAGGTGCCGGGGGTGGCTTACAACTACGAGGGGACGCGGCCGAACCAGTCATTGATGTCGCAGCAGCCGGTGGTGCGGATCGACTATCAGCCGTGGGATAAGTTGCGGGGTTCGTTCAAGGCGAGCGGCTGGAAGCAGCAGAACCCCGCGATTATCGGGAACGTGCCGGGATTCAACGATTCGACGCAGTATCATCCGTTCATTACGCTGCTGGCGACGACGATCAACTACAGCATCAACCCGACGACGTTTATGGAAGGCACGTATGGCCGATCACAGAATGAGCTGGCGGGGTGCGTGTTGGCGCAGGGTGGCACGGGGCCAACCTTCTGCGAAGCGGGACTGCCGACAAGCGAGAAGGCGAACCTGGACAAGGCGGGACTGGGCGCGTTGCCGTCGCTGTTTCCGGATGCGGGGGTGATCAATCCGGACTACTACGCCTACCAGGCTTTGCAGTCGCTGAAGCCGGCGATTTGGGATGGGACTCGTCTGCGGATGGTGCCCGCGTTTAACTGGGGAGGGCGGATCGGCAACGCGCCGCCGAATTTTCCGTTTCCGGGTTATTTGAACATCAATCGGTCGCAGGATCTTTCGATCAGCCTGACGAAGATCAAGGGTCGGCACACGCTGAAGACGGGTTTTTACAACACGCACAGCTTTAAAGCGCAGCAGCGGCAAGGATGGGCGGGCACCATTAATTTTGGCAACGATGCGAACAATCCGTTGGATTCCGGCTTCGGATTTGCCAACGCGACGCTCGGCATTTTTTCTTCGTATAACCAGTTCTCGCGGTACGTGGAGGGCAGCTTGGTTTACGACAACACCGAGGCATATGTGCAGGATAACTGGAAGGTTTCGAGCCGCCTGACGCTGGATTTTGGTGTGCGTCTGGTGCGTCAGCAACCGCAGTACGACAAGCTGGGGCAGGCGTCGAACTTTCTGCCCGAGAAGTGGAGTGCGGGGCAAGCGCCGCTGCTCTATTTGCCGGGATGTGTGGGGGCATCGCCTTGTACCGGGACCAACCGGCAGGCGCGTGATCCGCGGACCGGACAACTGCTGGGACCGACGAGTGTGGTGGCGAATGGGACGCTGATTCCGGGTACGGGAAGTTCCACGAACGGCCTGTTCCTATCGGGAAACGGGATTGCGAAGACTACTTACGAGTGGCCGTTAGTGCGTCCAGCACCGCGCTTCGGGATGGCCTTTGACGTGACCGGACGGCAGACGGTGGTGCTGCGCGGCGGCGGGGGCCTGTTTTATGATCGGCCGTCGGGCAACTCGATTTTCGGCCAGATTCAAAATCCGCCGACGATCCAGAACCTTACTTTGCGCTACGCGGGACTGCAATCGCTGGGCGGTGGTTTGAAGACGGAGGCTCCGCCGTCGCTGTCGGTTTATCAGTACAAGAGCGGACTTCCGGCGACGTGGCAGTGGAACAGCGGGGTGCAATTTATGCTGCCGCAATCGATTGTGCTGGATATGGCATACACGGGTGAGCGCGCCTATAACCTGGTGGAGAATGTGGACATTAACGCGGTCGATTTTGGGGCGGCGTTTTTGCCGGGGAACCAGGATCCGACGCAGACTAGCGCATTGCCGGGGGCGGCGGTGGTGCCGACGGATCAGATGCGAGCCTTCCGCGGCTTTAGCGGTATTTCGCAGGCTATGCCCCGCGGGTGGCTCGTTGCGCACACGCTCGAACTTTCGATGACGCGTCGGTTTGCGCGCGGTTTGGCCTTTGGGCTCAACGACACGGTTCTGCTTTCCCAGCGGGGGAGTACTTCCGCGCGTCTGCAACACAATGCCGATGGCAGCTTCTCCGAGCGGGCGGACCAGAAAGACGCGAACCGGCTGTTGGGAGATTTCGTGGGAAATCGGCACACGTTCAAGGGCAATTTTGTTTGGGAGATCCCGGGCACGAAGCGGGGCGACAGCAGGGGTGGGCAGGCGCTGAAGTGGCTGACGAACGATTGGCGACTGTCGGGTGTTTGGTCGGCTACAACCGGTGGTGCGTACACGATTGGGGTTTCGTATCAGGGCGGGGGCGGCAATCAAAACATAACCGGGTCGCCCAACTACGGCGGCCGGACGCGGATTCTTGGTAACCCTGGCTCTGGTTGCGGGGGCGATATCTACCGGCAGTTTAGCGCGGCGGCGTTTACTGGACCTTCGGTGGGGAGTGTGGGGCTGGAGTCGGGCTCGGACTATTTGCGCGGGTGTTACTTCCAGGCGCTGGACCTATCGGTTTCGCGCGAAATGCGGCTGGGCGAATCGCGGCGGCTGCAGTTCCGGCTGGACATCTTCAACGCTCCGAACGAGACGCGGATAACGGGACGGAACGCGACGATGGCGCTGGTGAGTCCGCTGGACCAGACGGTGACGAATCAGGCCTTCGATGCGAGTGGGAACCTGATTCCGGCGCGGTCGCAACCGAAGAATGCTGGTTTTGGGGTAGCCAATGGGTATCAGGGTCGGCGTTCGCTGCAGGCGCAGCTGCGGTTTGTTTTTTGATGAGCGGCGAGGGCCGATGGCGGGGTGGTATGGTCTGACCGGCGACAACGCCGGGCACGGCTTTCGGCCTGCGGTTGTGAGGGTTTCACCGCCCCATGAAGGGAGAAGGATGAGCTGCCATTTTTATGGGCGTTTTGATGCTGCGAGGGCATGCCTTTTGGTTTCCGTGATGCTGGTGGGTTGGGCATGCCTCGGCGCTCACCAAAAATTGACGGCCTCTGCTCGAATAGACGTGACCACACAAAAAACTGATCGTGCTGCGTGGCATGGCGGCGGGCGCGACGTTCATGATCCGCGTCACCGGCGCGTAAGTTGCTGAACAGGTATCGTGGACGCCGTTTTGATCGGCGCGGTGAGGCCGACCGCCACAGGCCGATGCCCGTCGGACAGGCCGCGCACTTGGAGCCGGTTGGTGGTCAACTTTTGGTGAGCAAGGTTCCGTCGGCTTCGACTTGGTCGAGATATCGGGAGAGGTGGGTTTTGGCTTCTTGGACGTTGATCTTGGTCACTACCTGCGTATAGGCGGGGAGGTGGCTTAAATTCAAGTCAGAAAGATGGTCAGATTACGCGGTATTTAGCGATGACGTCCTCGTTGACTTCGACTCCCAGTCCGGGGCCGGTGGGAACGTTGAGGTGGCCCTGGTCGAGGGTGATGGGGTTGAGAACGAGTTGGCGGCTGAGGGGCCCCTGAGAGGTATTGAACTCGACGAACTCGGCACGGCGCTGGAAGGCGGTTAGGTGGAGGGAGGCGGCGGTGAGTAAGTCCGAGGACCAGGAGTGGGGGATGACGAGGCGGTTGGCTCGTTCGGCCATGTGGACTATTTTGCGGCCGACGGTGAAGCCTCCGCAGCGGGTGAGGTCGGGCTGGAGTATGTCGACGCCGCCGCGCTCGATGAGTTGCTGAAAGCCCCAGTCGGTGGCTTCCTGTTCGCCGCAGGCGATGGGGACGCGGACGGCGTTGGCGACTTGGTGGTAGCCGTCGTAATTTTCGGGGTGGAGGAGCTCTTCGACGAAGTAGGGGTTGTAGGGGGTGATGGAATCGACGAGGCGGATGGCTTCTTTGGGAGTTCGTTCGACGAACCAGCCGGTGTCGACGAGGAGGTGGCGATCGGGCCCGAGTGCGGTGCGGGCGGCTTCGACGAGGGGCACGTCGCGGCGTTCGTTTTGGCCGAAGCCTCCCCAGCCGAACTTGACGGCGGTGAAACCTTGGGAGGTATAAGACTCGACGGCTTCAGCCATGGCGGTGGGGGTCGAGCGGAAGAGGGTGCTGGCGTAGGCGGGGACGCGGCTGCGCCATTTGCCGCCGAGGAGGATGTGTACGGGCTGGCCGTAGGCTTTGCCGCAGATGTCCCAGAGGGCGATATCGATGGCGGAGATGGCTTGGATGGCGACCCCGCGGCGGCCGTAATAAATGCTGCCGCGATACATGCAGTACCAGAGGCGTTCGACTTCGAGGGGGTTTTCTCCGATGAGCAAGGAGGCGAGGCCGTCGAAGCATTCCATGCCGGGTTCGAGGCTCCACTTGGGGGCGTCGACGCAGGCTTTGGCGACGGAGGCGCAGGTTTCGATGTCGGAGTAGCCGGTGAGGCCGGAGTCGGTCAAGACTTTGACGAGGCCCATGTAGGTGGGGCCTTCGGGTTCGGCGGCGGTGGCGGAGTTGTTGTAGAGGCCGGGGGATTTCAGGACGATGAGTTCGACGCTCGAGATTTTCATAAGGTTGTTTCTTCCGCGATGACGAAGAGGGTTTGGCCCTTGAGGGGTCGGGCGCTGCGGTGCATCATGAGCAGGTAGCCGAAGCGTTGGGCGTGGATTTCGAGGGGTGGTTCGGCGTGGTCGGAGAAGTCGTGGAGTCGGCCGAGGAGATCGCCGGGGGCGACGGGGGTGCCGAGTTCGACGAGGGGTTCCCAGACGCCGTCGCGGGGGCAGGGAACGTAGGCGCTGAGTTCGGTGGCGGCGACGAGGCGGGGTGGAGGGGAGCCGAGGGGGCGGATGGGTTGGACGGGTTCGGGGAGGAGTTGATAGTGGCGGAGGACGTTGCGGATGCCTTCGTAGGCGTGGCGGATGCCGACTGGGTCGGCGGATTCGCCTGTGCCGAACTCGCCGCCGATGGAGATTTTGCCGAGCGCTTCGGCGTGGTCGGTGAGGAGGCCGGAGCCCATGGTGGAGGCGTAGATGAAGAGAAAAGGGGTATCGAAGAGTCGGGCGACGGTTTCGATTTCGGCGGCCTGAGCGGGGTCGTGGATGGGATGGAAGGAGGTGCAGAGGGGGAAGGCGCCTTCGCGTCCACCGGAATGGACGTCGATGACGACGCGGCCGAGGGGGAAGATTTGGGAGGACACGAAGTGGGCGATGCGGGAGGAGAGGGTGCCGTGGGGGTTGCCGGGGAAGGCGCGGTTCATGTTGACGTTGTCGAAGGGGGAGACGCGTTGGTTGGCGCGGCACGCGCTTTCCGAGAGCTGGGGCATGAGGATGACGCGGCCGTGGAGGGTGGCTGGGTTAATGTCTCGGCAGAGGCGCTTGACGGCGATTTGGCCTTCGTATTCGTTGCCGTGGGTGCCGCCGAAGACGAGAACGCCATTGGGGTTTGGGCCGAGAGTGCCGTTGATGACGGTGAGGGGGACGAGGGAGTAGCCCCAGGCTCCGTCGAGGTGGAACTGGACTTGGTAGTGGGTCGAGCCGGGGCGGTTGAAGTTGATCGAGTGGGGTTCGGCAAGGAGGGTAGCCATTGTGTTCAGTATGCTGGAAGCCATGGCAGAATCAAATGCTCCGAAGGCGACGGCGGTGGAACGGGCGATGGCGATGCTGGAGTATTTGGATGGTTCGCGGCGGGGATTGAATATATCGGAGATTAGCCGGAAGTTGGGGATTCCGAAGAGTTCGGCGCATGTGATTGTGGTGACGCTGGAGCGGCTGGGGTATGTGCAGAAGCGGGCGGATTCTCTGCATTACACGTTGGGATTGAAGGCGTATGGGCTGGGGCAGGGGATGTTGCGGGGGTTGTCGATTGCGGAGTTGGCGCTGCCGCATATGCGGGCGTTGGCGGACCAGTGGCGGCGCCCAGTCCATTTGGCGGTGCCGGATGGGGACCAGGGGGTGTACATCCAGAAGGCGGAGGCACCGGGGTTGATCCAGTTTGATACGTATGTGGGGCGGCGGATGGACCTGCATTGTACGGGGGTGGGGAAGGTGTTGTTGGCGTGGGGGCCGGCGGACATTTTGGAGCGATTGGTGGCGAAGCCGACCTATATACGGTATACGAAGAACACGATTACGAACGCGAAGGCGTTGGCGAAAGAGGTGGCGGCGGTGCGGAAACAAGGTTGGGCGATTGATGATGAGGAGGAGGAGTTAGGGGTACGGTGCGTGGCGGTGCCGGTGTTTTCGGCACCGGGGCGATTTGTGGCGGGGTTATCGATGACGGGGACGACGGGGCAGATCCCGCTGGAGGAGGTGGAGGAGGTGGCACAGCGGTTGCAGCAGGCGGCGGTGGCGATGTTTGCGCCGGTGGGGGAGTTAAGGGGAGAGGCCGAGGAGGGATAGCGTACGAGTCAGGTCAGGAATGTGGCAGCGATTTGCCGCTGCGGCGCTGGTAGCTGGCGAGTCGGCTATGGTCGGGCCGATGCACCGCGAAAATGACTCCCACAAATTCGCTCGGAATTTGGCTGATGAACGCCTCGGCGTTTTTCAGCACCTCGCAAATGTTCCGGTGTGCCCTCGGTGCCAGCGCCGAGGGCACAACGATTTCGAATGCCAAGGCTTGCGCGCTGGTGGATTCGAAGTCAAGGGCCTCGGCCGCGGCGCGAACCTTTGGATCTTTGAAGCCTAGGCCTGTGTCGTGAGGCAGCGCGTAAATTGAGAGAATCGGAGCCGTGATGTCGGTGTACTTTTGCCCGCCGGCCAGGATCGCCTGTACCGCAGCCGACAATGCGCTGTGTACCTCATCAGGAGGGCGTGCGGGTAGCAGGTCGCGCCACTTTTGTTTCTGCTCTAAGAGTTGCGCGAATCTCATCACTTGACCCTAGGCCGGGATGTAATTGGGCAAACTTCTTTTCGAGTTCGACCAAGTCGATCCAAATGTCTCCCCGCGTGCTGTCATAAACTGCGAAGCCGTATCCGGCGTCCAAGTAGAGGAGTCCAGCGACTTTTTGGGAGGTCGGGAGCCGATGGAGCTGACTTCCTGTTCCGCAATGGAGTGCCCTGCGAGAATGGGCTTGTCGAGCTTCAGCGAGTCGATGACGGCCAGCACATCGTCACCGAGCCGATCGGCGGAGCATCCGGACGCCGGAGAGCTGGAGGCACCGAAACCACGCCGCGTGATGCCGTACGCAGGATAGGTACCCGTGAGCTTCGACGCGAACTGCTCGAATCCGTGGGCGCTGGCTCCGAGACCAGTCAAGAGCACCAGGGGCCGCCCAGATCCACCCCAATCGAATACCTCCAGCTTCACGCCCGTATCTACGGTGATGATGTGCACAGTGGGCGGGCTGGCGGTTGGACTCTGGACGGCTAGAGTAAGCCCTACTGAGATGGCGTTGCTTGTAAATGGTTACGTCACGATGCCGAGGAGGGATAGGGAATCCCGGTGGAACATTTCTTCCATGCGGTCGAGATTGAGACGGGGGAGATGGGTGCCTTCGAGCATGTCGTTGAGGTGGCGCATGCCTTGGATAGAAGCGTCGATGGTGGTGAAGGGGTAGTCGCTGCCGAGGAGGAGTTTGTGCCAGACGCCGTATTCTTGAAGGAGCATCAGCGATTGGTAGTTTTGAAAAGGGCGATAGTGGAGGGCGGAGCAGTCGGCGTAGACGTGGGGATGTTTGCGGATGGTGGCGACGCACTCGCCTTCGTAGGGATGGCCGAGATGGGCGAGGATCAGACGGACTTCGGGGAAGCGGGTGGCGACCTCGTCGAGGTGACGGGGGAGGGTGAATTCGAGGGGGGCTTGGGAGATAAACGTGGTGCCCGTGTGGAGGAGGACGGGGAGGCTGTGGCGGGTGGCGTAGGCCCAGAGGTCGTCGAACTGGGGGTCCTGCGGGTAGAAACCGGCGTACATGGGCATGAGCTTGATGCCCTTTAGCTTAAGGTTTTGATGGCCGTGGGCGAGTTCGTCGCGCCAGTGGGGTTGGGTGGGATCGAGGGAGAGGAAGCCGATGAGGCGGTCGGAGTGGAGGGCGACGTAGGCGGCGACTTCGTCGTCGGGGACCCAGAGGCCGGAGAGTTTGGCTTTGCCGCCGAAGACGATGGTTTTGTCGCAGAGGGTGGCGCCGGCGCGATAGGCGTCGTAGTGGACGGTGAGGTCGACTTCCTGATCGCCGCGGGCGCGGCGGGCTTGGGATTTGAAATCGTCGGAGAAGTGACGGGGGTATTCCCAGAAGTGGCTGTGGACGTCGATGACCATGGGGGTAGGATAACGGATTGTCGGGAACTGGTGGACGGGCGACGGCGTCCAAGGGCACAATGACGATCCGCTTTTTCGTAATGATCGGTCTGCTGGGGAGCGCTGTCGCCGCGTCGGCGCAGAGTTCCGAGGTCGGACGAATCGAACGCCTGGGCGATGGGGCGGTGCTGATTGTCGATGGTCCGCGTCCGGTGGATTCCGCGGCGCTCACGCTGGCTAAAGAGTTCGGAATTGCGATCAGCGTGGAGGAACCGCTGTCCGTGGCTCAGAGCGGCTTTAAGCTGGAGATCCCCTTCGTCCTGAATTCGGAGGGCATGCCGAAAGATCTGCAGGGCCTAGTGCGGGATCTCGTGGTGGCGGCCAATGCGCGCCTTCCGTTTGCTTACCGGATCGATACGGAAGGGAACCCGCATTACCCTGGTGCCGACGAACACGAAGCTGACGCCGTTGCTGGACCGGCGGGTGACGATCCCGTCCGGAACCCGGTCGATTGCGGCGAGCGCGGCGCTGACGGCGGAGGCCTTGGCTGCGCAGACCGGAATGCGGGTGTTCTGCTGCCAAAGCTCCGTGGCGGGCATCCCGTGGGGCATGGAGGAACTACCCTTCGAAGCGAACAACGAGCCCGCTCGCAGCGTGCTGCTGCGGTTGATCGGGGCGACCGCGCGCGGTCAAGCGGACCGCATGTTCTGGCTGCAGCGTTGCGATCCCGAGCCGGAAGGATGGTGCTTCATCAACTTGTTCTATGCCAATCAACCGACCGGCGTTGCCCTGCGGATCTCTGCGCCCAAGGCGAGATTCTATCTGGGGGAACTGATCCCGCTTACTCTCTCTTTCACCGCCCGCCAGCCAGGAACGTACGAGGCGGATTCGAGGTTACAGGATCGCGTCGGGCGGATGAACTTCATCGAAGCGTTTCGGGCCGAGCCGGTCGCAGCGACGGAGGATCCGCTTCGTGGTCTTCCCGGGGAGATCGGCGGGATGGGCGGACTCTCAGGGGGAAACATCCTTCTCACCGCAGGTAAGCCCTTCCACGTGGAACGCAATTTGAATGAGTGGGTCCGATTTCGTACGCCGGGAACGTATCGGCTCTCTGTGGTTAGCCGAAGAGTGCGGCAGGTGACCGGAACCGGTAAGACCGGCTGGGAACTGCAACACTTTGCCAACAGTCAACCCGTCGAGGTTGCTTCGAATATGCTTAAGCTGGAGATTCTTGCCGCGCCGCCGGAATGGGTGACGAAGCAGATCACCGCCGCCACCGCGATCCTCGATCGTCCCGTTGGCAATGATGGCGAGAACGGGCGTCAACGCCAGAATGCTGGGCTGACTCTCAGCTTCCTGAACACCCTAGAGTCGGGGACTGCTTTGGCCAAGCGCCTTCCGAACGAGAACAGCGTCGTTGCGTTCGAGCTGCATAGCGGGATTCTTCATTCCACTCATCGGGCGGAATTGCTTCCGGTTATGGAGCGGCTCCTAGTCGAGCCTGGGCAAGCGATCTCAGAACATTTCCTGACAACGCTTGCGCAGTTGGCGGTGCTTGTCACCTCAGGCGGCGTGATGGGGCCATATCCGCAGTCGGAGTCAGCTCGTCAGGAATGGCAAACAGAGTCGGAGCGGCGGGCGGCGGATGTTGTCGAAAAACGCGATCACTTTGTTTCGATTCTGGTGCGGAGTCTTCCCCAGAAAGTACCGGGTGCCCGCGCGATGACGAGCGATGCGCTGCTTGGCGTCGTTGAGGCTTCCGCAGTCCAGCCGCCTTGGCTGACGGACATCGTCGATTACTTGATTGCCGATTTCAGGGCTCTGCCTGCGCGCATGCAATCGACTCTGCTCGACTCTCGCTTTCGCTTGCTGCGCGGCGCGAACATCCTGCCCCTCTTGCATGACCTGGCTCGCAATCCACCGAAGCCCCCGCTTGGCTACCCTTCGATTTACGGATCGGTCCTGAAGCGGATTTATGAGTTGCAGCCGGAGAGTGGCCGGGCGTTGATTCTGGAAGAACTCCGCAAATCTGATGGCTCACGCGTCGAAAACCAGATACTGATGATGCTGCCGGACGAGAATCTTCCCGAGTTAAATGCGGCGTTCGCGGCACAGCTTGCTCGCGGCGGACCGTTGCCCGCGCAGATGATTTCGCGGTATGCGACCGGCGCGATTGTAAAGCAAGTTGAGGCCGCGTACCAGGCGTTTAACCGAGAGCTTGACCGCCAGAAACTCCCCCGTTGTCCTTTCCCGCTGGTGTTTTACTTCTTGAAATTCGATCCGGAGTTTGGAGAGCGCGAACTGAGGAAGGCATTCGCAACCGGTTCTTGCTACGTCATGGAGACGGCGTTTCAATCGCTGGGCCCGACTGCGATGAGTCCGGCGCTCGAGCGCTTGGCAATCCAACATTTGACCAGCGGCATTGTTGCCGTGAAGCGGGGGGCGGCGGCGGTGTTGGGTCGGGCTGGTTCGCCAAAGTCTCAACAGCCGCTTTGGGAAACGATGGAGTACTTCCGTTCCTGGTGGAAGGAGCGGGAAGGCGACCTGCGTACGCCGGGTGGGTTCGAAGGGATTCTCCTGGAGCGAGCACTGCGCACGGCGCTGGCAAAGGCGAGCGGCTGGATGCTGGGGGAGGCGGAATTGCGGCGCCTTTTGGGGCTTTGTAGTAGTGCGGAGTGCCGCGCGGGTGTCGAGGAATGGCTCCGGGACGCGAAGGCTCCAGTTCGGATTGACAACTACAGTTACGCCGATGAGGTTCAATTCAACGTTGCGCAGTACTCGGTTGCGGGAGAGCGCGGTCTCCGGCTAAAGCTCGCGCAGTTCCCGGCGGGGACGACTTTCCGTGTGGCCGAGGCTCCATCGGAAGCTGCGAAGCTGACGCGTTCGCGTGTCGAGGCCGCAGTGGGGGATACCGGACACCGGACGGTGCCGTAGTGTTTCAAAGGGAGGGCGTCGTCCCGAACGATTGCCATGAGTAACCAATGTTGTGTCGTGGTTGAGAGAGATGCAGAGGGCCTTTACGTCGGGTCGATTCGAGAGGCGATCTTGCTTGGGCTTGATGTCAATGGAGAGCGCGAGTCGAACGCCGTTGGCGTGCCCGGGCTGATTGTCGTCCGAGGGACTGGACGGGGTGGGTCGGATTGTTTCGTTTTGGCGTAGGCTGGAGCTATGACGTTCCGTTGGTGCCTTGGTCTATTCGGATCGATTGGCCTGTTGCAGGCGGAGCCGAGCGCGGCGGTGGCTCTCGTCAACGCCAAATGTTTGGGCTGTCATAACCGTAAGGTTAAGCAGGGTGGCTTGGATCTTTCGACGCGTGAGGCGCTGCTGCTGGGGAGCGAGCATGGGCCGGTGGTGGTCCTGGGGAATCCGACAGATTCGCCGTTGTACAAAGTTGTCGCGCATATCACTGAGCCGGGGATGCCGTTCAAGGGCAAAAAGCTGAGCGCGGCAGAGATTCAGATTTTCGAAGAGTGGGTGAAGGCCGGGGTGCCCTACGGGAAGTCGGCCGTCGACCCGGATGCGGAGTTGATTAGCGACGCGTCCAAACACTGGGCGTTTCGTGTGCCGACTAAAGGCGCGGGGAACTCGATCGATCAGCTTGTCGATGCGGGTCGGGCGAAGAAGGGTGTCAAACCCGTGGCCGAGGCGGATAAGAGAACGCTGCTGCGGCGGGTTTATCTTGACTTGATTGGGCTGCCTCCGACGCCAGCGGAGATGAAGAGTTTTGAGGAGAACGGGCAGTATGAGCAGGTGGTCGATTCGTTGCTCGCGAGCCCGCGTTATGCCGAGCGGTGGGGCCGGCATTGGCTGGACATCTGGCGCTATTCGGATTGGTACGGCTATCGGAAGTCGGGGCAGGTGCGCTACAGCGCCCGGCACATTTGGCGGTGGCGGGATTGGACCGTCGAGGCGCTCGGGAAGAACAAACCGTACGACCGGATGATTCAGGAGATGCTGGCCGGCGATGAATTGGAGCCGGGGAACCCGGACGTGGCGCGGGCGACGGGATTTCTCGTGCGGAATTGGTATCTGTTCAACCGGAACGTTTGGCTGCAGGATACGGCGGAGTATACGGCGGCTTCGTTTTTGGGGGTGACGATGAAATGTGCGCGGTGCCATACGCACAAGTACGACCCGATTCCGCACACGGACTATTACAAGTTCCGGGCGTTTTTTGAGTCGCTCGAGGTACGGACGGACCGGGTGGCAGGCGAGGCGGACCTTCTGAAGGACGGGTTGCCGCGGGCCTACGACGCCAACGCGACCGCAGTGACGTATCGGTTCATCCGGGGGAATGAGGCGACGCCGGATAGTTCGGCCGTGATGCAGCCGGGGATTCCGCGATTCTTTGGCAAGCCGGAGTTGAAGATTGAACCGGTGACGCTGCCGATGGCGGATACGTTCCCAGATGCCCGTGATTTTGTCGGCCGGGACCTGGTCTCGGCGGCGAAGGCGGCGATTGAAAAGGCCGAGGCGGATTGGCAAAAAGCCAAAGAGAAGCCGGAGGCGTTGGCGCTGATCGCGGCGGCGGAGAAGGACATTGCCTTCCGCAAGGCCGATTTGCCGGCGTTGGAGGCGCGGATTCGGGCCGACCTGGCGACGCTGGAAACGCCGGCGCCGGCGAATGCCGAGGAGCTAGCCGAAGAGGCTCGGAAGCTGGAAAAGAAGGCCAACGAGTTGAAGGCTGATGCGGAGATGATCCGGGCGCGGCACGACTTTGCGAACAACAAACTGGCGGGCGCGGCGGCGCGTTTGGAGGCGGCGGCGAAGGCGCTGAAAGAGCCGGCGGAAGGGTATACGCCGATAGGGCCGAAGTATCCTTCGACGAGTTCCGGGCGGCGGCTGGCGTTGGCGAAATGGATTACGGCAAAGGATAATCCGCTGACGGCGCGGGTGGCGATGAACCACATGTGGGCGCGCCATTTTGGGGCGCCGCTCGTCGCGACGGTTTTCAATTTTGGGAAGAGCGGGCAGGAGCCGACGAACCCGGCACTGCTGGATTGGCTGGCCGTGGAGTTCGTGGAACGCGGCTGGGATATGAAGGCGATGCACCGGTTGATGGTGACGTCGAAGACGTATCGGCTGGCTTCGACAGTGGCGCCGGAGCAGATGAAGGCGGACCCGGACAACGTGTCGCTGTGGCGGATGAACGTGCGGCGAATGGAGGCGGAGGTGGTGCGGGATAGCGCGTTAGCCGTGGCGGGGAAGTTAGATTTGACGATGGGCGGGCCGGAGATTGACGAGACCAAGGGGCATGAGATCTTTCGGCGGAGCATGTACTTCAGGACGGCACCGGACTTGCAGATGGACCTGATGAAGGCGTTCGATGCGGCGAGCCCGATCGAGTGTTTTCAGCGAAGCGAGAGCATTGTGCCGCAGCAGGCGCTGGCGCTGGCGAACGGGAAGTTGGGCTTCGTGGTGGCGCGGGCGGTGGAGGCGAATTTGGCGAAAGTCACGGAGCCGGAGGCGTTTGTGCGGGCGGTGTTCGAGCGGCTGTTGGGCAGGGGGCCGAAGGAGGGGGAATTGCGGGAGTCGGTTGCTTATTTGGACGGGAAGACGAACGGGCGCGAGAGCCTGGTACACGTTTTGTTAAACCACAACGATTTCGTAACAGTGCGGTGAAAGGAGACTTTATGGCACAACGGTTATGTTCGGACGGGAAGGGTCGGCGGATATTCCTAGCTGACGCCGGGATGGGGCTGGCGGGGTTGGCGCTGGGGACGCTGCTGCCGCAGAAGTTAGTGGCGGACGCGGTGCCGCACTTTGCGCCTAAGGCGAAGCGCGTGATTTGGTTGTTCATGCTGGGCGGGGTGAGCCACGTGGAATCGTTCGATCCGAAGCCGGAGTTGAATAAGCACGCTGGGAAGCAGCTATCGGAGACGCCGCACCGGGATACGTTGACGAACCCGTTTGTGAAGGAAAACTTGAAGGCGTTTGTGCCGGGGCAGCACCAGATCAAGCTGACGCTGTATCCGATGCAGACGGGGTTTAAGCAGCGCGGGAAGAACGGCGTGGCGGTGAGCGATTGGTTCCCGCATATTGGCGACCAGATGCATGAGGTGTCGCTAATCCGGTCGGCTTGGACGACGGACAACGATCATGGGGCGATTTTGCAGTTCCACACGGGGCGGCACATTTTCGACGGATATTTGCCGACGTTGGGCAGTTGGGTGCATTACGGGTTGGGGTCGATGAACGAGAATTTGCCGGCGTACGTGGTGCTGGGCGAGCCGCCGGGGGATTGCTGCGGGGGAAATGGGACGCACGGATCGGGGTACTTGGGGCCGGAGCATGCGGGGGTATCGCTGGATGTGAATCCGGATGACCCGCTGCCGTTTGTGTCGCCGGGGAAGGAGCTATCGAAGGCGGACCAAGAGCGGGAGTTTGCGTTACTGAAGAAGTTGAACGGGATGTCGGCGGTGGAGTATCCGCACGATGCGGCGCTGCGGGCGCGGATCAAGAGTTACGAGTTGGCGTTTCGGATGCAGATGGCGGTGCCGGAGGCGATTCAGGATAAGGAAGAGAGCGAAGAGACGAAGCGGATGTACGGTTTGGACCAGGAGGTGACGAAGCCGTTTGGTCAGGTGTGTTTGGCGGCGCGGCGGCTTTCCGAGCGGGGGGTGCGGTTTGTGCAGGTTTACCACGGCGGGGCGGGAAACGCGTGGGATTCGCATAAGGATTTGAAGAAGAATCACGGCGAGTTGGCGATGAAGGTGGACAAGCCGATTGCGGCGTTGTTGAAGGATTTGAAGCAGCGGGGGTTGTTGGACGAGACACTGGTCGTGTGGGCGACGGAATTTGGAAGGACGCCGGGGGCGGAGGCTTCGAACGGCCGGGACCACCATCCGTTTGGGTTTTCGGTGTGGATGGCGGGCGGCGGGGTGAAGGCCGGGGTGGTTCATGGGGCGACGGATGAGATTGGGTTCCATGCGGTGGAGAATCGGCATTATGTGACCGATATCCATGCGACGGTGCTGCATCAAATGGGTTTGGATCCGCGGAAGTTGGACATTCCGGGAAGGAAGCGGATCGAAGTCGACTACGGAAAGCCAATCAGGGAGATTCTTGCTTAGCTTGGCGGCGGCGGTCTG
>JANXMS010000310.1 GCA_025354525.1 Acidobacteriota bacterium | reverse complement strand
GACGAGCTTACACGCTTACGCAATTACCGTTTATCCTTTCGAGCAAACCAGACTGGCGAAGGGACGAGACGTCGAGATAGACGACGGTGCTTCCGGCGGGCAGACGACTCATACGCGCCTCGAGCGGGGGAATTGTTCGGGAACGCTTCCAGATCAGGCCTCCGGCGATGGCGACACAGAGCACGATCACCAGAAGCGCGACACTCCAACCTTGCCAGCGAATTCGAATCAGACGAGCTTACACGCTTACGCAATTACCGTTTATCCTTTCGAGCAAACCAGACTGGCGAAGGGACGAGACGTCGAGATAGACGACGGTGCTTCCGGCGGGCAGACGACTCATACGCGCCCCGAGCGGGGGAATCGTTCGGGAACGCTTCCAGATTAGGCCTCCGGCGATGGCGACACAGAGCACGATCACCAGAAGCGCGACACTCCAACCTTGCCAGCGAATTCGCTTCAGACTAGCTTACACACTTACGCAATTACCGCCTCGCTGACGCGGGAACCTTTCCATAGGGAGATGTAGGGAGCCAGATCCTTCATCAGTTTCCGGAACTGATCGAGCGTAAGGCTTTGGGCACCATCGCTGACCGCTTTTTCCGGGCAGGGATGGGTTTCGACGATGAGGCCGTCGGCTCCGATGGCTACGCCAGCGCGGCAGAGGGGCGGGACGAGGCTGCGTTTGCCGGTTGCGTGGGAGGGATCGAGGATGACCGGGAGATGGGTCAATTCGTCAAGGACGGAGACGGCGGTGATGTCGCAGGTGTTGCGGGTGGCGGTTTCAAAGGTCCGGATGCCGCGTTCGCAGAGGATGATGTTGGGATTGCCGTGGGCGACGATGTACTCGGCGGACATGAGCAATTCCTTGATCTGGGCGCTGAGGCCGCGCTTGAGCATGATGGGACGGCCGCAGGAGCCGAGGCGCTTGAGCAGCGCAAAGTTCTGCATGTTGCGGGCGCCGATCTGTAGGATGTCGGCGTATTCGGCGACGAGTTCGACGTCGCGTTCGGCCATGACTTCGGTGATGATCGCGAGTCCCGTGGCTTCGCGGGCCTTGGCGAGCAGTTTGAGGCCTTCGCCTTCCATGCCTTGGAAATCATAGGGTGAGGTGCGGGGCTTGTAGGCACCACCGCGGAGGATTTGCGCTCCGGCCTCGGCAACGGCGTAAGCGGATTCCATGATCTGCTCTTCGCTTTCGACCGAGCAGGGGCCAGCCATCATGACGAAATCATCGCCACCGATTTCAATGGGTCCGGTGTGGGTTCGAACCGTAATGACGGTGGGGGTGGATTTGTATTCCTTCGAAACGAACTTGTAAGGGGCGGAGATCCGCACGGCCTTTTCGACCTGCGGCATGGCTTCGAGCGATTCGAGGCAGTTGGTGACGTCGCCGACGCCGACGACTCCGATGACGCAACGTTCTTCTCCTTCGATGGCGTGGATCTTGTAACCGAAGTGGCTGATGCGGTCGCATACGGCTTCGATCTGTTCCCTGGTGCTGTGGATTTTCATAGAGATGATCATGGATTTGCTTTGCCTCGAAAGAATAGATCTGCCAAAAAGCGAAAACCCACTCTTTCGAGTGGGTTGGATTTTCGGGTTAAGAAGTTTTAGTGTCTTACCGCTGGCCCAACGCCACTCGCGTGATTTGGTAATACCACCAAAATCGGAACGACGAGCTGTTGGTCAATGCGGCTGACATCTTTACCTAGTGTATATCCACGTCAAACCGAATGCAAGTGCCAATAAACAGCTATTTTTTTCAGTACACCTTCGGGAAGTGTTACGGAGCTTCACCAAGCCCTGGACCAGCGGGGGCCCGCCAATCCGTTTAGCTGGCGGAGCGCGGTTTGGGCTTTGGCTTCGACCTCGAGTTTTCGACCGAAGAGCCAGAGCAGATCGCTAAGTCGATTCAAATAGGCCAAAACGAAGGGGCCGACGTCTTCCCCGTTTTCTTCCATCCGAACGACGTGACGTTCGGCTCGGCGGGCGATGGTGCGGGCGAGGTCAAACGAGGCACCGGCGGGATCGCCGCCCGGGACGGACCAATCGCTGAGGAGACCGGGGAGGGTTTCGAGGGCGTAGACCTGGGAGGTGAGCGATTCGACCATGGCTTCGGTGACCGGGGCATCGCCTTTGCGGCTTTCGGGTGGGGTGGCGAGGGCGGCACCGACCTTGAACAGATCCTGCTGGATGGCGAGAGTGGCGGCGGCGAGGGCCTCGTCGGCGCAGATGGAACGGGCGTAGCCGAGCGCGGCGTTGAGTTCGTCGACGGTGCCGTAGGTTTCGACGCGAAGGGTGCCTTTCGAGACGCGTTTGCCGCCGGCGAGGCTGGTCTGGCCGGTATCGCCATGTTTGGTTGCAATAGATGACATGAGATTTGTTTAGGCGAAGAGGCGCGGATGAACTTTTCCTTTGCCATCCTTAGTGACGTAGAAGGGACGCTGTTCGATTTCGTATTTTGTATCGGGGGCGATGCCGAGGGCGGAATAGAGACTGGCGTGCAGGTCTTCGATGCCGATGGGGTCCTTGATAGTTTTGCAGGGACGCTCGGGGGCGGTTTCGCCATAGACGGAGCCCTTTTTGATGCCGCCGCCGAAGGCGAGGACGCTGACGGCGTCGGTGAAGTGGCGGTGCATGCCGTAGTGTTTGGGGTCGGTCATGATGTCGGGGACGGTGACTTGATTTTTCACTTCCAGGCCGGGCTTGCCTTCGGTCATCATGTCGCGACCGAACTCGGTGGCGACGACGACGAGGGTTTTTTCCAGCAGGCCGCGTTGTTCGAGGTCGTGGATGAGTTGGGCGATGGGAGCGTCGATTGTTTGCTTCATGCCGACGACGCGGGAGTGGCCGTTTTCGTGGGTGTCCCAGAAGCGGAACGGGATGTACTCGGTGGTGACCTCAATGAAGCGGGCACCGGCTTCGACGAGGCGGCGGGCGAGGAGGCAGCCGAGGCCGAAGCGGGAGGTGTTGTAAGTGCTATATAGCTTTTCGGGTTCGAGGGAGAGGTCGAAGGCTTTGGCGGCGGGGGAGGTGAGGAGCCGGTGGGCGTTGTCGAGGGAGTTGAGGAAGCTCTCTTTCTGGTGGTCGCTGCCTTGCTGGACGGGGGAAGCGGCGAGCATTTTGCGGTAGAGTTCGCGGCGACTGGCGAAGCGGGATTGGCCGAGGAGTTGGTTGGGCCGGGTGACGGCGACGGCGTCGCGGGGGTCGACGATGTGGAAGGGGCCGTACTCGGCACCGAGAAAGCCGGCGGTGTGGAAGGCTTTGACGGCGTCGGATTCGCCGCCGATTTCGAGGTTTTGGCCAATGGATAGGAAGGCCGGGATGTCGGGATTTTTCTTTCCCAGAGTCCGCGCGACGAAGGCTCCGAAGTGGGGGCAGGCGACAGATTGGGGCGGGGTGTAGCCAGTGTGCCAATGGAACTGGTGGCGGGAGTGGAGGATGAAACCGAGGTCGCCG
>JANXMS010000303.1 GCA_025354525.1 Acidobacteriota bacterium | reverse complement strand
CTGAAAGTCGCAGGGCGCGGCTAAACCCGTCTGAAGCGCATACCGGATGAGGATCGCGCTTAAGGGCCCGCAAGTTCGCCACATTCAGTCGCGAGCTGATCGGTCGCCTACATTCCACACGGTCTAGAGCGATACCCGCCTTAATGGAGGCGTTCTGGAAACCCGAACTACCGGCCCCGTATTGGGCGGACTGCAAACTTCGTTTGTCCCAGCTCAGGGCCCCGTCAATGCATTCGCTTGTCGTCGATCTCGCCGAGGCTCTCTCCCCCTTCCCCTCTCCCGACATTGCTCCGGATCTCTTCAGACGTCGCGGATTTGCCCTCTGTTAAGTCAAGACTTGCTATAGCGATTCTTGGCAACCCGCGCGGGCGCTTCTCCGGCATTCCGCAATCTCCCTGTTTTGCAGCGCCGAGGCTAAAACCGGCCCGCCTAAAAGGCGGGGAGATTAGACCCGGCACTCAGAAACTAAACCGGTCGCCTCACCGCTCCCCAAACAGACGCCGACCGTGTTTCCCGTGGCGGCGACCGACTGGACAAACTGCTTCAAGAGGGCTTCTTAACGGTAGCCGTGCGCCAGACGGCCAATCGGTCGGCCATTCTTTTGACCAAACCCGGCTTAGCGGCGGCCATATCGCGCAGTTCGGATGGGTCGGCTTCAAGGTCATACAACTCGCGGTGGCCGGTGTTGAGAAATTCGATCAGTTTCCATCGGCCGTTCCGGATGGACATGGCGGATTTTCCTCCCAGGAAATGGTCCCCGGCGAGAGGGTAGTACCAGACGATATCCCGCCGCGCAAGATGCGACTTCGGTCTGCGGAGAAGTCCGGCGAGTGAGACGCCATCCTGGATGTGACCGGCGGGAGGGCGCGCCCCGGCAAGTTCGACGAGCGTCGGGTAATAGTCCGTGCTGACGACAGCATCATGACTCACCGCGCCGGCAGGGATCTGACCAGGCCAACGCGCGGCAAGCGGCACCCGGAGGCCGCCTTCAAAGAGCATGGACTTTCCACCGTGGAGGTGGGCGTTCGTCGTGACGTTCGTTTCGCCGCCGTTATCCGAGTTGAAGATGACGATCGTCTCGCGGTCGAGTCCGCGCTTGCCGAGTTCGTCAAGAATCATGCCCACGCCCTCATCGACGGTCTCCAACATCGCGGCAAGCGCCGGGTTGTTTTTCTTCTGGCCCGCCCCGGGCTTCGCGGTGTACTTCGCCAGCACCTCCGGTTTGGAGTCAAGTTTCGTGTGAACGGCGTAGTGAGATAGGTAAAGGAAGAAGGGCCGAGTTCCCGCGTTGCGGGCTATGAAGTCGACGGCCTCCTGATTCAGTCGATCAGTGAGGTACTCGCCTGGCCTGCGCGCCGGAAGGCCGGCGAGGTGCTTGTAGGGATGCCAGTAGTAGCCTGGGCCGATGTAACTGGTTTCCGAGCAGATCACCTCGTCGAAACCATGGTGTTTTGGGTCGCCTCGGCGGGTCTTGTAGTCGCCCATCAGGTGCCATTTGCCGATCAGCCCCGTACGGTATCCGGCGCTCTTCAACACACGGGCAAGACTCGCCGGGCCGGGACGGAGATAGTTGGGATCGTCCGCGCGGAGAAAATCCGTGATCCCGACTCGCGCCGGGTGCTGGCCAACAATAATGGACGTCCGCGTCGGGGAGCAGACTGGAGCCGCCGCATAGGCGTTGGTGAAACGAATCCCCTCGGCGGCAATGCGGTCGATGTTCGGCGTCTGGTTGAACGTGTTGCCGTAACAGCCAAGCTCGCCCCAACCGAGGTCATCGGCGAGGATGAACACGATATTGGGTGGTCTGCGGCCCACTGCGGAAGCTGCGTGGGCGGACAACAGAAGGCTTGTGAATTCACGACGGTTCATGCGGATAGGATCACTCCAGCTCTACCAGTGGCCCCGCCGACACAATTTTGCTACAAAGACGGCGCAATATCTGCTCCCGCCCGAACACGATACAATCGACCCTTCCCGCCATCTGAGCATGCAGCCCCTCAACTCTCTTCAGGAATTCGAAGCCTTCTTTCAGACTTGGTATCCCCATCTGTTGCGGTACGTCTGTCGTTTCGCGGCCTCGCGCGCAACGGCGGAGGATCTCAGCCAGGAAGTGTTTCTCGATCTGTATTCGGCTCTGCGGGCCGGACAGCGAATCGAGTTTCCAAAGGCGTGGACGTTGCGAGTCTCAAGGCGAAAGTGGGCTGAATTGCGGAATCGGCCGTTCGATATGGATCAGGTCCACGCAACTCTGGAAGACGTTGAGGAGCGCGGCGAGAGCCCTTTGACCGACATGCACTGGCACCTGGACGTCCAAAAGCTGAGGGGCTGTCTGTCCTTGTTAACCGTCAGAGAAGAGGAGGTATTCTTACTCCGCCTGCAATCGATGAAGTTCCGCGAAATCGGCTTGGCCCTGGGGATCAGCACGAGTTCGGTCAACACCCTGCTCGTGCGGGCCCTCGGGCGATTGCAGCAGGTGTTTGGCGTCCCCGCGGAATCCGCCGCCCTGGCCGTACCTCAGGAGGTCCGCTATGGACGGCGGTGACATGCGGCGACATCCGAACCAGGCGACCTTGTTGGCATGGGCGGCCGGTGAATTGCCTTGGTGGCGAACGTGGCCCGTACGACGCCATGTGAGAGGGTGCTGGGCCTGCCAAAGCAGCCTCTACGAGACGGAAAACCTGATTTGCGCACTGAGTGCCGGGCTGCCGGAGTTGTCGCGGGTGGATGTGACAAGAGCGTGGTGGCGGTTCCGCGATGCTTCGCGTCATCTGGACTCGATTCCTCCCCGTTCGTCGGTAGGCCTGAATCCCAAATGGGCTCTGGTCCTCATCGGAACAATCGGATTCGCGTGCGTAATCACATGGCCGGTCCTGTTCCTCGTTCGCCCGGTGCTGTTCCCCGTTCGCAAAGTCCCGCCGCGGAGCAGCACAGCGCCCCCCGCGACGGTGGCACCGCCTGGGCCGGGTATTCCGCCCTCTCCTTCGGTACGCCCGCGCCTTCCCGAAGCGGGGATGCCAACTTCGCCCGTGGCGGTCGGGCCGACCGAAGCGGAGTTGCTGGACGCGGAAGTCCAGACAATTGCGGCGCTGCACCGGTCGCGCTTTTGTCTCAACACCGCGATAACCGTTCGGCGGGTGGATTCTGTGGTCGAAGTGACAGGCATTGTCCAGTCCAAGGTGGAACGGGATCGGCTCATTCGCGTTCTGGCAATGGTCGCGACGGACGGACGGATGCGGGTGCTGCTGACCGATGCCGCCTCCCGGGCCGAGAGCGATTCGGGCCCAGTGGTGGCAAGCGGGACCGCAAGGGAAAACCTACCTCCACTCAGCGTTCCGCCCATGGCGGCATGGCTCAGACAGTCTCATGCGGGCGGACCGAGACGCAACGAACGGGACATTGTCAGTCTTATGAACTCAATGGTGAGTGACGCCGAGCAGGTCTCAAGCGAGGGATGGGCCATCCGGCGACTGGCGGAGCACTTCCCTCCGTCGCGATTGCGCCGCGCGCCTCCCGAGACCGAGCAACAACTTTTGCAGATCGTGGACGACCACACAATCGCGCTGGAAGATGATCTACGGCGGCTGCGTAGCAGTTTGGAACCGAGCGAGGTAGATCAGGCAGAGGTGGGACCACTCTTCTCCGGTACTTGGCAAGAAGAGGTGGTAGCCCTTCAGCAGCAAGTGGAAGGCGTCGTGCGGCGGGCACTTGGGACATCCACGGAATCTGCGGAAGACCAACAGGGTCCGCCGCGGCAGGGTGAAATGTCCGCGCTAATGAATGAGTTGGGCGCTCGCACCACCGCGTGCTTGGGTGCGGCCGTGCGGTTACGGGCTCGGCTGGAGAGAGCGCGCAGATAGCTCAGCGACTGCGACTCCGCGAGCACGAGCAACGAGCGAGACAGGAAGCCCGCGCACTCGATGACGGGGGAAGCGATGGACCGTCCCGATAAGCAATCCGACTTCGCGTGCTCTTAACCTGCTCTAACTTTTATTATTGCGCCGACTCATCCAAATCGCATAAGTAAGCAGGGCCTTCGCAAAACTCCAGTCCCCTGGACGCCACTTTTGTCCCCGGGGACCCCTTTAGTCCGTAAGCGCCTCGCATCGAATTCCTCCCCGTTTCCTGATAAAGTCATACCCAGCTGCCCATGCGCAAATTCCTGCTTCTCCTCCTCCTCCCCACCCTCCTCCTCGCCCAACAAAATTGGCGTTCCTGGTCCGGTGCCAACGACGGCAACCGCTTCTCCCCCCTCACCCAGGTCAACAAAGCCAACGTCAAACAGCTCAAAGTAGCCTGGGAATACAAATCCGGCGACGCCGACCCCCGCGGCCGCACCGCCATTCAGTGCACCCCCATCATCGTCGACGGCGTCCTCTACGCCACCACCCCCACCCTCGACGCCATCGCCCTCGACGCCGCCACCGGCAAAGAACTCTGGCGCTTCGCCCCTCCCGCCTCCCGCTTCCGCGGCGTCAACCGCGGCGTCATGCTCTGGGAAGAAAAAGGCGAAAAACGCATTTTCTACGCCGCCGGTGCCCAACTCTTCGCCCTCGACGCCAAAACCGGCAAAGCCATCCCCTCCTTCGCCGCCGACGGCCGTCTCGATCTCTCGAAAGACCTCGACCGCGACCCGCCCGGTGCCTTCAACGGAGCCACCTCCCCCGGCGTCATCTATAAAGACCTCATCATCATCGGCTCCAGCGTCGGCGAAGGCCCCCGCATGGCCGCCCCCGGACACATCCGCGCCTACGACGTCCGCACCGGCAAGCGCCGCTGGATCTTCCACACCATCCCCCACCCCGGCGAGTTCGGCTACGAAACTTGGCCCAAAGACGCCTGGAAAACCGCCGGCGGAACCAACAACTGGGGCGGCATGAGCCTCGATGAAACTAAAGGCATCGTCTACGTCTCCCTCGGCTCCCCTTCGTTTGACTACTACGGCGCCGACCGCGTCGGCGACAACCTCTTCGGAAACTCCCTCGTCGCCCTCGACGCCAACACCGGCAAGCGCATCTGGCACTACCAAACCGTCCACCACGATATCTGGGATATGGACCTCCCCGTCAACGCCAACCTCATCCAATGGCGCGGCAAACCCGCCGTCGCTCAGATCACAAAGCAAGGCTACGTCTTCGTCCTCGACCGCGCCACCGGCCTTCCCCTCCTTCCCGTCGAAGAACGACCCTTCCCCGCCTCCACGATTCCCGGCGAGGTCACCGCCAAAACCCAACCCATCCCCCTCAAGCCCCCGCCTTTCTCGCCCCAACACTTCGAACCCAGCGACGTCACCCCCGAAGTGAAGGCCCACTTCACCGAAATGTCGAAGGATTGGCTCAACCAAGGCATGTACGTCCCCGCCAGTCGCCAAGGCACCGTCATGCTCCCCGGCACCGTCGGCGGCGGTTTGTGGGGCGGGGCCGCCGCTGATCCCGCCAAGGGCATCCTCTACGTCAACTCTCAAAACCTCCCGTCCATCATGCAGATCGTCGATGCCCCCGCCGGCTCCCCGTATCCTTATCAAATCGGCGGCTACCGCAAGCTTCGCGATGAGAAAGGCAACCCCGGCGTCAAACCCCCGTGGGGCCAACTCACCGCCATCGACCTCAACAAGGGCGAGTTCCTCTGGCAGAAGGTCCTCGGCAAGAACGACACGACCGAAAAGGATGTCGGCACCGAAAACTTCGGCGGGCCCATCCTCACCGCCGGCGGTCTCGTCTTCATCGGCGCCACCCGCGACGAAATGTTCCGCGCCTTCGACGCCGCCACCGGGGCCATCCTATGGGAAGCCAAGCTCCCCGCCGGCGGTTACGCCACCCCGGCCACTTACTCGCTCAACGGCAAGCAGTACATTGTCATCGCCTGCGGAGGCGGTGCCCGTCTAAACACTAAGTCAGGAGATTCGTACGTTGCGTTTGCTCTGCCTTAGCCTATTAGCCCTGGCACTGATCGGTGCTGACCAACCCATCCCCTACAGCCACAAGACTCACCTCAAGATGGGCCTCAAATGTAACGAGTGCCACACGATGCCGGGCAAGGGGGAACTCGCCACTTACCCTGCCGAATCCAAGTGCATGACCTGTCACGTCGCGGTCAAGAAGGAGAGCCCACATATCCAACTTCTAACCGAGTACGCCCGTACGAAGGCACCCGTCCCCTGGGTTCAGGTCTACAAACTGCCCAAGTTTGTCTGGTTCTCCCACAAAGCTCACGCCGTCGCCGACTGCGCCCTCTGTCACGGCCTCGTCGCCGAGCGCGACGTGATCGTGAAGGAAAAACCCATCACCATGGTCGCCTGCATGGCCTGCCACGACGAACACAAAGCCTCCAACGAATGCAACTTGTGCCACAACCCGGCTTAGCCGGGTCGCCCCTCACTTCACCCAAATCGTGACCGGCGGCTCGGATCGACTCGTGAGAAGCGATCCAATCATCGTCAACCTCGTCATGACCGCGCCATGATCGATCAAATCGGTCGGAATCCTAACGTTAAGCTGTACCAGTCCGCGAACACTACCCGGAGAATCCCCGGCGTATAGAACCTCACCTTCACTACTAGGAGGGCTAAAAAAGTTTCCTATTTTTACTGTCACCTTCCGCTTCAGCGCTCCTCCCGGCTCTGTCGCGATCGTACCCGTTCGCTCCGACGTAATTGGCTCGCCAGCACCCGTGATGTACAGCACGATGATCGAACCAACTTTAGCCGGATTATCTTCGCTGTTTAGGCTTCCATCCTCGTTCAACGCCGCCGCCGGTCCACGTCCGCTCCCGTCGATCGTGAAGATCGCCGGGTCGGCATAGTTCAGGAAACGCGAAACCTTGCCGACCAGCACCCGATCTCGAAAGATTTCCATCTCAATCATCCTCGGCGACCCATAGACTTCAAATGGAAAAATCGCATTGATCTGATTGAGCGAGGTATAGAGGATGGAGCAGGGTCTCCCTTCCACCCTGATCTCCGTTCCCGCCAGAAAATTATTGGGGCCCCGACCCGTCGCTGGAAGAAACGACCCTATACTAGGGCCTTTGACAGTAAAGATCATGCCCGTCGCGAAGTCCCCTTGAGCGCCAGATGCCGCATTGGCAACACAACGCACGCCCCGAAACGGCGGATCATCAAGAGTCCGCCGATAGAACACCCCGTTGCTCGCCAAGGGATCATACAAGTAGAAAACTCCGCCCGAACCGGGAACAAACAGACTGTAAGTAAAGCTACTATACAGTATCTTGCCCCCATCGGCCGAGAGTCGAGTCATAAAGTTTCCCCCTCCGTCAGTAATAGGACACGGGTCCACGGCGTCCGCTGTTATCGGATATGCCGGACTCGAAGAGCTGCCATAGACCAACATCGAGCCATCGTTGAGCACATCGATACCGCCAACGCTGGGGTAAACATCTACGCTTGGGCCAAAAGTACGAGAAAGGAGTAGATTCGAACCATCAGCCGCGAGCCGGGAAACAAAAAAACGGCCAGGCGCAACTCCTGGCTCTCTCGCCGTGGTCGGATAGTCATCAGATCGAGTGATACCCGCCAGGTAAGTACTCCCGTCGGATGCAAAATGCGGTAACCCAACGCCCGCACCTTTAGATCCGCCCCACGTCGCGGAATACACGAGGCGGGTTCCAGACCGGTGTAACTTGGTGACAAAAACAGCTTCGCTACCCCTCACGGCATTGTAAGCATTCGGGGTTGTCGGGTATCTTTTTGCTGCCGATGCCGTATCTCCGTAGCTCGCCGTCGAACCAACCAGAACGATGTCTCCCTCATGATCAACATGAATCGCCCTGACGGCCTCCCTACCGGTGTCGCCCCATACGGAGCACCATCGAAGGGACGTAAGCTGCCCATCGATTTTCAGCGCAAAGGCGTCGGAGAGGTTGATAGAACTCGGAATGACCGAGTTGAACGCCCCCTCCGTGGCTGGGATTCGCTTGGGCGTCTCAACTGTCGACCCAGCGACGATCACATCTCCGGCTGAATCGAGACCGATGGCCGTCGGGTAGCCTCCCGGCAAGCGAGTCGCCGCGAGTAATCGCGAGTCTTCCGCCCTCAATGCCGCAATAAATCCACCAGAACCAAAGTCACCGTCGCCTTCTTTCGCCCAAGCGGACGGCGTGACTGGAAAATCGTCCCCACTTGCCCAACCAACAACGTATATTGCACCCCACTAGTGTCCGGTAACCGATTCTCATCTCGCGGCTAACCAGCTCCAATTCACCAGTTTGGGAGCCAACTACACCGGGAACGATTTGAATCGCGGTCGCTCCAATTTGGTCCGGTTTCGCCACCACGGGCGGGTGGTGCTGTGTGGTCAGAATGGTGCATGAATATCGGACGCACAGTCTTCGCCCAGCTGATGGCTTTCGCCTCACATAAGGAATTCCAAAAGTGCGTCAACCGCTATCAGGGAGATCGTTACTCAAAGAAGTTCACCTGCTGGGATCATTACTTGGCGATGGCGTTCGCGCAGTTGACTTACCGTGAGAGTCTGCGCGACATCGAGTCTTGCTTACATTCCATGCGAGCGAAACTGTATCACATGGGGATTCGGACGGCGGTCGCACGCTCGACTCTGGCCGAGGCCAACGAGAATCACGATTGGCGGATGTTTGCCGATTTCACCCAGACGCTGATCGCGATCGCTCGGCCGTTGCACGCCACTGACCCCTTCGGTGTGGAGTTGGATCAGACTCTCTATGCCCTGGACGCAACAACCATTGATCTATGTCTTTCCCTCTTTCCATGGGCACGGTTTCGCCAAGGCAAGGCGGCCGTGAAGGTGCATACCCTTCTCGACCTGCGAGGCAGTATTCCAGCATTTCTCTATATTTCAGAGGGGAAAGCGCATGAAGTGAACGTTCTTGACAGCATCGTTCCAGAGGCCGGGGCCGTTTATGTAATGGATCGCGGCTACCTGGATTTTGATCGTCTGTACCGCTTCACCGTTGAGTCTGCGTTCTTTGTTTTGCGGAACAAATCCAACGTTGTGCTACGCCGCCGGTACTCCCATCCGGTTGACCGCGGCACCGGCCTCATCAGCGATCAAACCGTTGTGTTGGATTCCAAGCGTTCCGCGAGCCATTACCCCGACCCACTCCGACGTGTCTCCTATCGCGACCCAGAGACGGGTCAACGATTGGTCTTCCTGACGAATAACTTCGCGTTGCCAGCTTTGACAATTGCGGCTATCTACAAGTCCCGCTGGAAAGTGGAGTTGTTCTTCAAATGGATCAAACAGCACCTCCGAATTAAGGCCTTCTACGGAACCAGCGAGAACGCGGTGAAGTCTCAAATCTGGATCGCCGTCTCGGTTTATGCCCTCGTGGCAATCGTCCGGAAGCGCCTCGCCATCAAGTTATCCCACTACGGTTTTCTACAGGTCCTGAGTCTAACGCTTTTCGAAAAAATGCCCATTTTACAGGCCTTCCAAGATACAGACTCCGAAGTAGATACAAGCAACACGCCCAAACAACTGATTCTATTCGACTTTTAACCGGACACTAGTGGGTTCGCCTATACGTACATCTCTGAGCGCTCGAAGTTCCCTAGTTATCAAACTGTAGGCACGTTGCTCAATTGCTGTCTCTTTTTTCATCCCGAGTCCTACGAGTATCTTGTTTTCAGCTCTCAACTCATAAGAAAAGAGACTCGCAAATAGAACCGCAACCGGTATAAGATTTTGCCAACGTGTTGTAAACATGATGATTTTCCCTGAACAATGTTACTCTGTTGTCGCCATGAAGTCCAGCCACGAACTTCGTAACGCCTCGCCCACCGCATGAAGCGTAAGCCAACCTTCCATTAAATGTGGTTCGCCACCCGGCTCCAGGACACTGATATCCCTTACAAGCGCCAAGTCACGGTGGGCTTCTACATCGTTGACTTCACTCTCCCAGAGCAGATGTTGGCGGTCGAGATTGACGGCAGTATGCACAACGAGAGGTACGACAAGCGACGTGACGAGTTCCTACAGAAGTGCGGTTTCTCCGTTTTACGGGTGGGGAATGGGGATGTGGGAAGTGTGGTTCTCGGTGCCGTTAAACCCGTGGCAAGGCCGCCAGAAAGTGTTTTAAAGAACGCTTTGCCGGACGAGAGCCAACTATTTGCGCAGCCATGCGATGAGGGGCGGCGCAGAGCTTGCCCTGGTTTGAATGGGGCGATACAATCCATTGAAATCCAAATGCAAAAGCGTCCGAGACTGAGCGAGTATATACACACGTTTTCATTTTACCTGCTTGATGCAATGTCCGGTGTGGTCAGCGTGCCGTTTCTGATTCTATCAATTTTTCGTAATTGATTAGCGGCGAGCGGCCTCTCTGGCTTCGCTCGACGGATTCCGCCGGGGCGTCCACAACAAAAAGGTGTAGAAATGTTTCACAAAGTCTGGTAGTCTTCCGATAGCAGTCG
>JANXMS010000227.1 GCA_025354525.1 Acidobacteriota bacterium | reverse complement strand
CTCCAACGCCTCCCGTTGTGCCGGCGAAATCACATTCGCATAATCATTGACGTAGCCCTGCGGCACCAGCTTCCCCAGGTCCAAGGCCCAGCCAGAAGCTGCCATCCAGAAGGCAATCGCCAACCGTACGTAACGAGCTGCAAAATTCATCGCTACCCTAGCACTGCAAATCTTTCCGCGTAAACTTCTGCCCGTTCAACCGCCCCATCACCGTCAACCCCATCTTCGCCGGCTGCAGAAACTCGTTCGCCACCTCCTGCACCTCCTCCGCCGTCACAAGCTCAATCCGTTCCAGAATCTCTTCCATCTCCGCGTGCCGGCCAAAGTACATCTCCTGCCTCGCCAAATTCGACATCCGGCTCGACGTTGACTCCAAGCCCAACACAATCGACCCCTTCAAGTTGTCCTTCGACCGCCGCAACTCTTCGTCGCTCACTCGCTCGTTCTTGATCTTCGTCAACTCTACCCGCGTCGAATCAATCACCTTACGCAGCGTCTCCGGACTAGTGCCGGCATAAATCGCCAAGCAACCCGTATCCCGGTAACTTGTCAATTCGCTAATGATCGAATAACACAATCCCTGCTGCTCCCGTATGTTTTGAAATAACCGCGAACTCATCCCTCCACCCAGAATGTTATTCAACGTGTAAGCCACATACCTCCTCGGATGCGGCATCGGAAACGATGGCGCTCCTAAACACAAATGCGCCTGCTCCACCGATTTCTTCTCCTTCAGCGAAATCTGCGGCGAGGTCAACGCCACCGGCAGCGCCAGCAAGGCCTTACGCTTCGGCAGCTTCCCCAGCGTCCCCTCCGCAAGCCTCACGATGGATTCGTGCTCCATTCGGCCCGCCGCCGTCACCAGCAAATTCGGCCCAATGTAGGTGCCCTTAAAATGAGCCCGCAACGACTCCGGCGTAATCGCCTTCACTGTCTTCGCCGTCCCCAAAATTGATCGCCCAATCGCGTTCCCTTTCCAAAAGTTCCGGCAGAATAGCTCGTGCGTCTGATACTCCACGTTGTCGGCGTCCATCTTGATCTCTTCGAGCACCACGCCTTTCTCTTTCGCCAAGTCCTCGTCCCGCATCATCGGGTTCATTACCAAATCGGCCAAAATGTCGAAGGCCTGCGGCAGATGCTCATCCAGCACTTTGGCGTTATACGAAACCATCTCCCGGCTCGTAAACGCATCCATATGCCCGCCAATGGAGTCGAAGGAACGCGCAATCTGCTCCGCACTCCGCCGCTTGGTGCCCTTGAACACCATGTGCTCCATAAAGTGCGTGATTCCGTTGTCCGCCTCGCTCTCTCGTCGAGACCCCGATCGCACCCAAATCCCTAACGCCACTGACCGCAAATGCGACATCCGCTCGGTTACAATCTTTACTCCGTTCGGAAGAGTAGTGCTCTGGACTTGGGAATTATTCATCTCCCTCTATGATGCGCTAGATTCCCTCGCCGTTGCGCCTTAACCTACACCGTCGCCGCCAACTGGCGCCGCAGCGCATCCAGTACGCCGTTTACGAACCCTACGCTCTCATCGCTCGAAAACCGCCGCGCCAATTCCAGCGCTTCATCAATAACCACCGGTGCCGGCGTCGCCGTGTGCAGCATCTCGTACGCCGCCAAACGAAGAATGTTTCGATCAACTACCGACATTCGAGCCACCCGCCAATTCTGCGAATGCCGATCCAGCAGCGCGTCCAACTCCTCCAACTTCTCTACCGTCCCCCGCGTCAGGATCTCCATGAACTCATCCCACTCCGGACGAACCTCCGCCTCTTCCGAGTACAGAGAGGAATAGTAGGCCTTCATCGCCTCGTCGAGCGACAACGGCTGCCGCATGTCCCACTGGTACATTATCTGCACTGCACGGCGCCTGGATTGATGTCTTGCTGGCACTAACTCTTCAACTCCCGAAGCAAATTCACCATCTCAATCACCGTCGCAGCCGCGTCGTAACCCTTGTTTCCAGACTTCGCCCCCGCCCGATCCATCGCCTGTTCCAGCGTGTTCGTCGTCAACACCCCAAACACCACCGGCACCTGACTCTTCATCATCGTTTGGCCTATCCCCTTCGCCGCTTCACCCGCAACGTAGTCAAAATGCGGCGTATCTCCCCGGATCACCGCCCCCAATGCAATTAACCCATCGTACTTGCCGGTCTCCGCCATCGTGGCCAGAGTCAGCGGCAGTTCCCAAGCGCCCGGCACCTTCACCACCGTAACCGCTTCATCCGCCACTCCGTGCCGACGCAGTCCGCTCACAGCGCCGCTCAGCAGGCTCTCGGTCACCAGCGAGTTAAACCGCGCCATCACAATCCCAATCCGAAGCCCTTGCCCCGTCAACGCGCCCTCAATTACCCTATCCTGCATATTACAATTCACTTTCCTTCAAAATTCGGTACCCGCTTCCCTAAGAACGCGGCCACCCCTTCCTGCATATCTTTCGTCGCGGCCGATAACCCAAACGCCGCCGCCTCATACCGCAGCCCTTCCGCCAGCCCGCACGACAAACCCACATCCACCGCCTGCATCGTCAACGATAAAGCCACCGGAGCATTGGACAACATTCTCCGCAAAAGCTGCTTCGCAAACCCGATCAGCTCCGCCCCCGGCACGACATAATTCACTAACCCAATCTCATACGCCCGCTGGGCCGTGATTGGGTCCCCCGTCAGCAACATCTCGAGCGCAATCCCCTTGCCCACCAATCGAGGTAACCGCTGCGACCCGCCATACCCGGCAATAATGCCCAATTTCACTTCCGGCTGCCCCAGCTTTGCCGTCTCGGCCGCCACCCGAACCGTACACGCCATGGCCATCTCCAGGCCTCCACCCAACGTAAACCCGTTCAACGCCGCCAGCACCGGCTTCCCCATCGTCTCTAGCTTCCGGAAAAGCGCTTGGCCTTTCTCCGACTGCTTTTGTGCCCCCACCGGCGACATCGCGGCAAACTCGCTGATATCCGCCCCAGCCACAAACGCCCGTTCCCCAGACCCCGTGAGCATCACAGCCTTTACCGCCGCATTATTCTTTGCGTCGTCCAAAGTGGCTTCGAGTTCTGCTAAGGTGCCTGAATTCAACGCGTTCAGCTTCGCTGGACGATTGAAGGTGATTGTCGCAATCCCATCACCGTCAATGTCATACAGAAGGAATTCTAGGGACATATGGGATAATCGGGTACATCGGGAGTTTTAGGCCCGCCCTTCGCAAGTGTAACGCATGGATCCATCACATATTCGAAACTTCTCCATCATCGCCCACATCGACCACGGCAAGTCCACCCTCGCGGATCGCCTCTTGGAACATACCGGAGCCCTCGCCCAACGGGAAATGATGGCCCAGGTTCTCGACTCAATGGACCTCGAGCGCGAACGCGGCATCACCATCAAAGCCCACGCCGTTCGGCTTCTGCATAAAGCGAAAAATGGCGAAATCTACCAGCTCAACCTCATCGATACCCCCGGCCACGTAGACTTCACCTACGAAGTCTCCCGCTCCCTCCAAGCCTGCGAAGGTGCCCTCCTGGTCGTCGACGCCTCGCAGGGTGTCGAAGCTCAGACGCTCGCGAATACCTATCTAGCACTCAATCAAAATCTCGAGATCATCCCCGTTATTAACAAGATCGATCTCCCCGCCGCCGATCCCGAACGCATCCGCGAACAGATCGAAGCCCTCGTCGGTCTCGACGCATCCGAAGCCGTTCTCTGTTCAGCCAAGCAAGGCATCGGCATCCCCGAAATCCTCGAACAGATCGTGCAACGCGTCCCCCCGCCGTCCGGTGACCCCGAAGCCCCCCTCTCCGCGCTCATCTTTGACTCCTGGTTTGATCCCTACAAAGGAGTCATCATCCTGATGCGCGTCATCAATGGCCGCATCAAACTCCGGCAGAAAATCAAACTCTGGTCCAATGGCAAAGTCTTCGAAGTCGAAGGGCTAGGCTACCAGTCGCCGAAACCCGTTCCCAACGAAGAACTCAGCGCCGGGGAAGTCGGCTTCCTCTACGCCAATATCAAGACGATCAGCGACGCCCTCATCGGCGACACGATCACCGACGCGGTCCACCCCGCCGCTGCCGCCCTGCCCGGCTTCGAACCCATCAAACCCATGGTCTTCGCCGGCCTCTACACTTGCGAAAGCTCCGAGCACGGCCTTCTCCGCGACGCCCTCGAAAAACTCCGCCTCAACGATTCTGCCTTCAACTTTGAACCCGAAAACTCCGTTGCCCTCGGCTTCGGCTTCCGTTGCGGCTTCCTCGGCCTCCTCCATCTCGAAATCGTCCAGGAACGGCTCGAACGGGAATTCGATATCAATCTCATCACCACCGCCCCGGGCGTTCGGTATGAGATCACCCTCCGTGGCGGAGAGGTCGTCCAGGTAGAAAATCCCTCCCGGTGGCCCGACCCAGCCACCATTGAGGTCATCAACGAGCCCATTATCAACGCCACCATCATCACGCGCGAAGAGTACATCGGCGAAATCCTCGCCCTCCTCGAAGAAAAACGCGGCAAACAGCAAAAGTTCGAACACATCGGCGGCGAACGCGTCGTCCTCGGCTACGAACTCCCCCTCAACGAAATCGTGCTCGATTTCTACGATCGCCTGAAGTCCGCCTCCCGGGGCTACGCCTCGCTCGACTACCAACTCGCTGGCCACCGCGCCTCGCCCATGGTCAAGCTCGACGTTCTCGTCGCGGGCGAATCCGTAGACGCTCTCTCCATAATCGTTCATAGAGACATAGCCTTCGAACGAGGCAAGGGCCTCATTGACCGTCTGCGGAAGCTGATCCCCCGCCAAATGTTCGAAGTCGCCCTCCAAGCCGCCATCGGCAGCAAGATCATCGCCCGCGAAACCATAGCCGCCATTCGTAAAAATGTCCTCGCTAAATGCTACGGCGGCGACATCAGCCGAAAGCGCAAGCTCCTCGATAAGCAAAAAGAGGGCAAACGCCGCATGAAACGCGTCGGTCGCGTGGAAATTCCCCAGGAAGCATTCCTTGCCGTCCTGAAGGTAAATCAGACATCGGAAGACGATTAGGCGCTTCCCTCCCATATCGACCCTAGTTTCGGTAGGGTTCCCCTAAAGGATTTCCGCTAAGTGTTCGATAAGACTCCTAGTGGCGAGACTACGACAATCCGCTTTGCTGGCCGATGCCGCTGACGTCCTCAGCGATCAGCTCCACGCCCAGCTCGCCGAACTCGCGGCCCAACTCGGTTCTCGCATCGAAGAGGCGGACCGTCTCTTCCTTCAGCGCCGCCGTCGCCAACGTTCTAAACAAGACCCTAAAGAAGACGCTCGGATCGGGCTCGCCATTTTGGCGACCACCCCCGGCGCTGCCTTTCGTCTCCTCCAAAAACAAGCGACCATCTCGGCCTTCTTCGAACAGGTCGAATACAACGGCCGTCGCCTTGCAAAGCTTAATATTCCTCCCGGCTCCATCATCGCGGCGCTCGAAGAATACGCCCAGCTCCTCGAACCGGAAGCCAACCTCCGCTGGGTCCTTCAGCAACTCAATTTCTGCGTCATTCTGACGCTCAATAACGCCTACTATCAGGTCCGCGAAGCCGAAACCAAAACGTTTTTTGATCTGTTTCGCATCGAGCTCGAATCCCGTTCGCTCGATGAACTGCTGCCCCGCGTCCTACTGAGCCTATCCGAATTCTGCGGTGCCGCTAAAGCGCGCATCTTCCTGCTCCAAGAATCGGGCGCAAAAATAGCTGGTCGGCCCCAGCCCGCCGCTGAGTGGCATCTGCGCGCCGAATCCCGTCCCTCGGGGCCCGTCGCCCATCGCGCCCTTCGCATCCCAAACACCCCGGCTCTCCGCCGTGCCCTTTCGCAACCCATCATGGGCAGTCTCCTCGATCCCGCCTGGCCCCGCCAAGGCGGCTCCCTCTGGTCGGTCCCCCTCGGTGGAAAACTTGCCTCCGGTGTCATTCAATTCGCCTTCACCGGAGTCTACGAGTGGTTCCCTCGGGAGCAGGAACTGCTCACCGCCGCTGCCGAACGCTGTTGGATGGGAATCGAAAAGGCGCAACTCGTCGAAGGCCTCGCCGCTCGGGAAGAACAAATTCGCCAACTGGCCGAGCACATGCTCCATGTCGAAGAGGCCGAACGCCGCCGCATCAGTCGCGAACTTCACGACGAAGCCGGCCAAAGTCTCCTCTGCGTCCGTCTCCAAATGGAGATGCTCGAAGCCCGCCTGCCAGATTCTCTCGCCGCCGAGCGGGAAACCCTCCGCGAAACCCGCGCCGCCGTGGAAAGCACCATTATCGAAACCCGCCGACTCATTAGTGCCCTTAGTCCGGCCGTTCTCGATCAACTCGGCCTAGACGCGGCAATTCGCCAACTCGTGCAACGATTTCGTCAGGTCAGCCCCGCTAAAATTCGGGTTCAACTGCACAATCTGGGTGGACTCCCCAAACGCACCGAATGCATCGTCTATCGGCTCGTTCAGGAGTGTTTTCACAACATTGCAAAGCATTCTTTTGCTGACACTGTAAACATTTCTGTCGGAACAACCGATAGATTATTAAGGCTGAGCGTCATCGACAATGGCATCGGCTTTAACGTCGAGGAAGCCTTTCGCAAGCAGGAATCTTTCGGTCTTTCCGGAATCCGCGAGCGAGTTACTCTCCTCGGCGGATCGTTCCAACTCGAAAGTGCTATGGCCTCCCAGTCGGGCTTGCGCAAAGAAAGCAGTCAAAAAACCGAAGCGAAACGGCCTACTCGCCGCATAACCTCGGGCACGAAAATTCTGGTCGAACTGCCGATTCCTAGAGAGGCTGTCCCTGCTCTGGCGAAGAAATCCGGAACCGGACGCATGATGCACCCGCTCCCTTCTGCCCCCAAGCACTAGCCGGGAACAGGAACCGACCCTTGTTGAAACAAATTCCGGCACTACCAATGCCGAAAGATCGCAGTAGCTCGTCGATGTCGCGCCCCCGGCGCACGCAAAAATAGCTCGCTTGGAAAATCTAGAACAACAACGGTAAGCACTATGGCTAAGATTCGTATTATGTTAGCGGACGATCACACCCTCTTCCGCCAAGGGGTTAGAACCCTTATTGCCGCGGAAGCCGATATGGAAGTCATCGGCGACGCAGCCAACGGTGGTGAAGCTGTAGAACGCGCAAACGAACTCCGACCCGACGTCGTGTTGATGGATATCGGCATGCCCGGACTCAGTAGCTTCGAAGCAACCCGCCAAATCAAGAAAAATCGGCCCGAAACCAAGATCCTCTTCCTCACAATGTACGACGACGAAGACTATCTGGTGGAGGGCATGGAAGTCGGTGCTGGTGGCTACGTCCTCAAAGATAGCCCCGCCCAACAACTCATTGCGGCTGTACGCGACGTTGTTCGCGGCGGCAGCTACCTCAGCCCCCGGATGCTCTCCCAGTTAGTGGACGACTTCCGGTCTCGCATCAAATCAGCCAGCCGGTTACCTCGCTTCGCCACTCTCACCACGCGCGAACGCGAAGTCCTTAAAATGCTCGCCGAAGGCCAATCCGTCAAGGAAATCGCCTGCGACCTCAACTTGAGCGTCAAAACCGTCGAAGCTCACAAATTCAATCTCATGCGCAAGCTGGACATTCACAACAAGGCTCAACTAGTCCAGTACGCCATCCAGAAAAAAATCATCAAAATTCCGAACCTCGTCTAACGAGCTTCCAACCATTTCTTCTGACGCCCAATCGGGTACTCTTGGCCGGAATTCAATTGCAATAAGATCTCGCAATTGAATTCCGGCATTTTTTTATGCCGATGTGTGTCCGGAGCCCCTGACCGCGACTCTAGAATCCCGCCGATCCGCTTTTCGCGATAGCCTTCGCCGAATTTCGGATCGCCTGCACCGCTTGGGCTGCTTGCGGGCTTCGGGGATCCATGTTCACCACTGCATATACCATTTCGCCAATTGCGTTCAATAACTGGGTGTGGCTCTGCATTTCGGCGAAGGCGGAGACGCTCACCCGACCTCCTTCGGAAACGTCAATTGTGGCTAGGCGACTGCCCCCTGGGTGTTTGCCCAAAATTACTTTCACGCCACCTATTCCGTTCCCCGTCATCGCCTGAGTGTCCGTGATGGCCGACCCATAATTCTTGATGCCGCTCTTTGTACCGCTGATCACCGTCATGTTTGAATCTCCTACCCATACTTGCGCCAAGCGTTGGAAAAGCGTGCCAAACTGTTTTGCCCAGCGATGGGAGCAGGTGCCCGAGGGTAAAAATGTCTTGGTTCAGCGTGATCATGAGGATTGCCGCTGGCCTTAACGGGATGGTTCCGCCCTGCGGGCGGGGATTCTGGAGGCAGTGGGCCTGCTTGGCTTCGGAGACGAGAGCCGAGACCGCACGATTCGACCGCAAAGCGGGCCCATGGCCGATTGGCGAGTCCATCGAGGCGCCGCTCGACTTGGTTTCAAGACGGTTGACCCGTAGAATTCACAGCGCCGGGAAACCCCCAGAACGTCCTTACCTCAACTCGATACCCCTCCAGCTTTAGTTTCTGAGTGCACGGTCTAGCCGCCATTTCTCACCAGCATCCAGCTTTACCGCAAAAAGTGGCATTTGGGCCCCTTTTCCCTCAAACCCGCGAGAGCGCCCCTTCTCGGCGGCCCGGAAACCCCGTGGCGGGGCTCTAATCGCTCGCCAATGGCCCCTTTCAGCCACGGCTCCGCTCGCCGGATCCCCTCCGCCTTCTCCTCCTTGCGTTCGCTGCCCCTCCGGCCGCCCTTCAGCAGCGCAGTCGCGCCGCCGCATGCCAAAACACCGCCTGCAACGGAAACGCCTCTGAC
>JANXMS010000392.1 GCA_025354525.1 Acidobacteriota bacterium | reverse complement strand
TTCGTCCATAACGCCCCCAAAGCCCTCGAACTGCCAACCCAAGTCTGGATCAACAAACCGAAAACCTCGGACGAACAAACTCGCTAAATTAACCTAACTTGTGTCTCAAGGTTGTTGACACGCTCCGGCCTTCGACCAGGTAAACGAGTTCAATAGATAAAATCCGTTCGAGAACTTCCGCTCCAGCTTCGCCTGGAAAGCGTGATAATCGAGGAAACCACCAGGGAAGGCTGACTGAATGTAGCTAAAACCATTGATGGGCCGCCGAGCGTCCAGCGGAATATTCTCGTTAGGGTTATTCGCCCGCGCCGTGTTCAAATCGCCCAGAATCATCATGTTCCGGCCGATGGTGCCCACGTAGCCAACATCGAGCACCAACCCGGCAGCAATCTGCCGCTGAATCGTCACATGGTAGCTCTTCACCGAAGCCGAAGGCAGATTAAACGGAATCTGGTTCGTCCGCACGGTATTCGTCCGCACGTTCGCGATGTTCAGGAAGTTGTCCGGAAAACCCCGTTCGAAGGGCAAAAAGCACGTCGCCGGATTATAATTGCCCGTCGTCGGGCACAGCGTCTGCCCGCCATTCGGCACCGCCGGCGCAACTTGGTTAATGTTCGGATTCAAAATGAACGGCAGGTTGTAAGCCAACAGGTTCTCGCCGCCCATGCGGTTGAAGTGCAGGTAGCTGACGCCAAACGCCGCCCGAATCACCGTCTTATCGTTCAACGAATAAGCCGCTCCCAACCGGGGGCCGAAATTGTTCCGGTCCGGGTTCACCTGGCTTCGATCCCGCAACGATCCCGCTTTGGCCAAAACCAGGGTGTTGTTCGACGGGTCAAAGTTCGACAACCGATTCTGCGCTTCCCACTGGGGAGTCGCAAACTCATAACGCAGCCCCAGATTCAACGTCAGACGACGTGAAACCTTAAAGTCATCCTGAAGATACAGAAAATGCATCCGCTGTCGGTAGTTCACAATCGTCGCCGTATTGAGCTGATAGCTCGAACGTGCTCCCATCAGGTAGTCCGCCACAAACTGACGGTCGTCGGTCGCCGTTCCCGGAGCCTGCGAATACCGGCCGCTAAAGCTGCTCCCACCATACTTCGGGTTGAAGTCGTCAATATCCGTATCGATGCTCTGATACTCGTACCCCAACTTCAAACTGTGCTTGTTCAAAATCTTCGAGTAGTTGACCTTCGGATCAATTACGAACGGATTCTGGAACTGCGGATTCGAACCCTGCACCCCAATCGAGGTGAATCCATTAATGCCGGTACTCATCACCCCTCCCGTGAATCGTTTATCGTTCGGAATGTTCGGAATTCCAAAGCGCTCGCCAATTGTAGGAGTGCCAACAAAAAGAGGAAACTTACCACCCTCGGTCCGCGAAATACCCAGCCGGAATTCAATCAGCGAAGTCGGGCTCAACGTGTAGGTCGTCCCCAGCGCCATCTGCTCGTTCCGCACGCGAACCGAACCGTTCGCATCGCCCCCCGACGGACCCGGAATCGCCGGCGGTTCCAGGTTGCCCAGCAATCGGTGGCTGTAACGCGCAAAAGCCGTCCACTTCGAATTAAAATATTGGTCGTAGCGAATGTCGCCCTTGTCGTTCCGGTCCGTCCGGTTCGGCTGCGATTCAAAATTGTTACCCACACCCAGAGGGCCCGCACCCGCCCGGTTGGGGGCCGGCAAATCCGCCAAAATCTCGCGGGCCGAACGGCCGATCACGGAAGCCGGAATTACACCGTCGGTGTAGACCACGCCCGTGTAAGGGTTCCGAATCGGAATGCCCATGTTGCCCTGCCGCATTGCCATCGACGGCAGCGTCGCATAAGTAATCACGCGGCTCACCCGACGAAAACCCTCGTAATCTCCAAAAATAAACATCTTGTTCTTCACGAGCGCACCGCCCATGGCCACGCCAAACTGGTTCTGAATCAACGTCGGCTTCTGGTTGTTCACCGGCTTAAAAAAGCCCGTCGCATTCAACGACGTGTTCCGCAAATACTCCCATGCCGAAGCATGCAACTCGTTCGTTCCGCTCCGAATCGATGCGTTGATCACCGCGCCGCCCGCCCGGCCAAACTCGGCCGAAAAGTTGTTCGTCTCCAAACGAAACTCCTGCATGGCGTCCGGGGTCACCTGCACCACTTGGTTCGAAAACCCCTGGTTCGAGGTGCCGTAAGCGTTGTTATCGACGCCGTCCACGACGAAATTATTCTGCGAACTGCGCATCCCGTTCACATTGAACGAAGCGTCCCGCGTATTCGAAATGGTGCTCCGCCGAACGCCCGGCGCGAGCAGCGCCAAGTCGGCATACGCCCGACCGTTCAACGGCAGATTTACCATCTGCTGCGTGCCAACCACCGTGCCACGCGAACTGGAATCAGTCTCCAAAATCTTCGCCGCGTCGTTCACCGTTACGCTGTCGGTCGTTGCGCCCACCTCAAGCTGCAAGTCCACGCGCTGACGAGCGTTCACCGTTACTTCAAATTCCTTAGCCACGGCGGTCTTAAAACCTGCCGATTCAGCCGAAACTTTGTAAAAACCAGGCTTCACGGTCTGGAACTGAAAGCTCCCGCCGCTGTCCGATAACGCGTTCACCTCGACGCCGGTCCGCGTGTTGCTCAACTTCAGCTTCGCTTTCGGAATCCCCAGCCCAGACGAGTCACGAACCAAACCCAGCACCGTGGCTGAGTCGAACTGAGCAAGCAGCGGCATGGCTGCAAGCCCCATCACAATTAGCAAGAATTTACTCATAGACGTCCCTAAGTTATAGCGCAGAAACGGCTAAATGTTAATGACAGAGCCAAATTCGAAACCCGCCGACCGCCGCCCCCGGCGTGTGGCTCGGCGACGCCATCCCCTCCGGAAGCAGCAAATCGTGGCCCGCCGCCGCCGCGAACAGCCGATCCCGCTCCGCCGCGTCACGGACAAGAAAAACGGTGCCCTCCGGCGCTATCGTCTCCCGATACTCGTCCCCAAACAACACGATGCCGCGAGCCCGAAAGTCGAGAGTATGCGGCGGCGCCTCCGTGCCCGCCAAAACATACTGAACCCTGGCCAACGGCAAAGTAGTCAACACAAACTCATCCGCCAGCCCATAAGCCAGCAGCCCTTGGCTCCGGTGCAACGCCGCGTAAGCCATCCCCGCCCCGTAGCTCGGCACCGGCACCGGCGTTTCGTGCAGCGCCGAAGCACGGTAAAGCAAAATCAAAACCGGCAGCCAAGCCCAGCGCCCTTGCAACTCCCGGCCCACGGCCACCGCCGTCGCCGCGAACACCGGCAGCAGATACGTCGGGTTCCGATAACCAAACAAAAACAGCAAACCAATGCTCAAACCCAACCAAGGGTCCCGCCGCCACAGCAATATCGGCAAAGCGGCAACCGCCAACCACGGGTCAATCTCCCAAGCCCGGACCGGATAAAAACGCCAAGCCGGCTCCTGCGCCACGGCCGCCAAGCCCCAATGCAAGTGCTCGTCCAGAATGTGTTCCTTCCAGTACCACTCCGTGTTGGTCGCCAGTTGATAAAGGTGCCAAGGGGCCACCGCCAATGCGATCCAGCGCCAATGCCCCCGCTGCCAAAGCAATGCCGGCAGCCCGGCGACCGACTTCCATAGAATCGCCGCCGCCGCCCAAGGCCAGCCGCCGCGCTGCCAGTACATCGCCGCCATCGTGCACGCCAGCAGCGGAACATCCGTCATATTCGCCCGCGACAAGGAGAAAAATGTATAGTTCGCCGCTAACAGAAAATACGCGCCCCATCCGGCCATCCGCCATGCCAGGGTCAACGCCAACGCCCCCAGCAACAGCGACGGCAGCCGCAGGCTCCAGTTCGAAACGCCAAATAGCTCCACCGACAGAGCCGACGGCAAAAACGCCAGAATCGGCTTCACAAAAGCCAAACGCCCCAGAAAACGGGGCGTCAGCCATTCGTTTCGATCAGCCATCCCCATGGCGATCGAGCTATACAGCGCTTCGTCCTGGGTCCGAATCTGACGGACCGGGTCCGTATAGCCGCTCGCCAGCGTCACGTCCCGCACGCCCCAGCCTAACCAGACCAGGGCGAGCAGGAAGACGCCTAATACTTGGGAACGCTGGGGTCCACTTGCTCCGACCATGCCGTGATTCCACCGGTCATATTCAGGACCCGCTTAAAACCAGCCGCCCGCAGTACGTCGCAGCCCTTGGCACTGCGACCGCCCATCTTGCAATGCAGCACGTACTGCGCGTTCGGGTCGAGCTCCGCCATCCGTTTCGGAAGGTCGCCGAGCGGGATCAGGTTCGAAGTCGGAATCCGTCCGATCTGGAACTCATGCGGCTCCCGAACGTCGATCAGAATGAAGTCCTTCCGCTCATCGATCATGGCCTTCACTTCTTTGGGCCCAATCTCATTTACGAGCGGTGGAGGCTCCGGCTGCTTTACGATGCCGCAGAAATGGTCATAATCAATCAGCTTCATCTCCCCAGTCGCGCAAACGCACTCGGGATTCTTCCGCAGCTTCAACTCGCGGAATCGCATCGCCAACGCGTCGTACAACAGCAACCGGCCGATCAACGGTTCGCCCGCCCCGAGGATCAACTTCACCACCTCGGTCGCCTGAATCAGGCCCACCACGCCAGGCAGAATGCCAAGCACCCCGCCCTCGGCGCAACTCGGAACCAACCCCGGAGGCGGTGGCTCGGGATAGAGGCAGCGATAGCAAGGTCCGCCCTCAGCGGCGAAGATCGTCGCCTGGCCTTCGAAACGGAAAATCGAAGCGTAAACGTTGGGTTTGTTCAGCAGGACGCAAGCGTCATTGATCAAAAAGCGAGTCGGGAAGTTGTCGGTGCCATCGGCGATGATGTCGTAATCACGCATAATGTCCAGCGCGTTCTCGCTCGTCAGCGCGACGTCATGCTTAATAATCTTAACTAGCGGGTTGATGTCCCGCATCGTTTCTTCCGCCGAATCAATCTTCTTCTTGCCGATGTCCTTGGTGCCATGGATCACCTGCCGCTGCAGGTTCGAAACGTCAACCACGTCAAAGTCGACGAGACCGATCGTTCCGACGCCGGCAGCGGCCAAATACATAGCCACCGGAGCCCCCAGGCCGCCAGTGCCGATCAACAAAACCTTTGCCGCCTTCAGCTTCTCCTGGCCTTCGACGCCGACCTCCGGCATGATCAAGTGCCGACTGTAGCGAGAAACTTCTTCCTGGGTTAGCATCGGCCGCCTGCAATCGAAGGGACGATCGAGATCGTGTCGCCGTCGGCGACAGGGGTCGCGTCCTTCTGCAGATAACGGATGTCCTCGTCGTTCACGTAAACGTTAACAAAGCTACGCAGCTTGCCTTCGTCGTTGAACAGGTTCTTCCGTAGGTCGGGGAACTGTGTCGTCAAACTCGCGAGTGCTTCGCCGACCGTGCCGGCCGCAACATCGACAGAATTGTTCTTTTCGGCATATTGCCGCAAGGGAGTAGGGATAAGGATCTTGGCCATTGCTTCTTTCTTAATATTCTAAAGGCTCTTGGGCTGCATGCGTCCGCTCCTCATTCGGGAGCCAGCTATTCGCATGATCAAACGTCCCTTTTTTGATGCTGAGAACGATAAAACTGTACCAAGGACAAGAGTTTTCAAGGTCAGTTTTCGAAAAATAAGCATCGCAGTCCGGATGAGAATGAAAAATCCCGATTACGTCCATGCCAAGCTTCCGGGCTTCCCGATCAGCCATCAGCAGGTCCTCGGGCCGAACTTCGTAGTGCTCGTTTTGCGGGCCGGTGTAGGCGTTCTCGAGGTTCATCGCGATTTCGACTGTCTTGTTGTCGTCGTCGATCGAGCCCAGCATGACGCCGCAGCATTCGTTCGGGTAAGTCGATTGGGCGTGGGCGACCATGGTGGCCCAGGGTTCAGGTTGTACACGGATCATGAGTATTGGGGGTCGTTCCAGAAAGGTTCAGAGAGATATTTTTCGGCACCGTCGCAAAGGATGGTGACGATGACACCGGTCTTAATTCGTTCGGCAATCCGCAGGGCGGCGTGGACGTTGGCACCGGCGGAAATCCCGATCAGGATACCCTCTTCACGGGCCAAGCGCCGGACCATGCGGTAAGCGTCCTCGGTCTCCAACCACAGGTTTTCATCGGCGAGGGCCGGATCGTAAATCCCGGGGACGATGGCGGTCGGCATATGCTTCAGCCCTTCAAGGCCGTGGAAGCCGGTCGAGGGCTGGCAGGAGATACAAGTAATGTCCGGGTTAACCTCCTTCAGGCGACGGGTCGTACCGACGAACGTGCCGCTCGTGCCCATCGCGGCGACGAAGTGGGTGATCCGATTTTCGGTCTGCGCCAGAATTTCCGGCGCGGTCGTCAGGTAGTGGGCCTTCCAATTGGCCGGGTTGTTGTATTGGTCCGGGTAGAAGTAGCGATCGGGGTCGGCCGCGTAGATCTTCTTGCACTCGCGGATGGCCCCGTCGGAACCCGTGTCCGCATCGGTCAGAACCAGTTCAGCGCCGTAGGCTTTCAGGATCGACTTACGCTCGGGCGAAGCGTTCATCGGCAGGCAGAGCTTAACCTTATAACCGCGCGCGGCGGCAATCATGGCATAGGCGATGCCGGTGTTTCCTGAGGTCGAATCGAGAATCACTTTATCCGGCGTCAGCAGTCCACGACGCTCGCCGTCCAGAATCATGCTCAGGGCCGGACGATCTTTAACGCTTCCCCCGGGGTTCGAGAATTCGGCCTTACCGTAAAGTTCAATGCCGGGCAGATGAGAGGTCAGACGGTCGAGCCGGAAGAGCGGCGTATTGCCGATGGCTTCGATCAGGTGCATCTCGATAGGGTAACAGGTAATTGCGATGTCCGAGCGAGCACCGGAACTGACCTATACTCTCAGCTGAGCCCACGATGCCGAAAGTCTTTTGCTGAACCTCAGGCGCGGGTTACGGAACTCGCGACCACCCTTCGTCGGGCCGGAATCGATCCCTGCTCGAAGCCGACGAAAAAGAAGCCCGCATCGACGATATCCCCGATACCGACATGATCGGCTCCTCCCCCGGCATGGTCGAAATCTATAAGACCCTCGCCCAAGTCGCCCCCACCGAAGCCAACGTCCTCATCGAAGGCGAAACCGGCACCGGCAAAGAGCTCATCGCCCGCATGATCCATCGCCACTCCCGACGCTCCGATAAACCCTTCGTCCCCGTCGACTGCGGCTCCATCCCCCCTTCCCTCCTCGAAAGCGAACTCTTCGGTGCCCTCAAAGGTGCCTTCACCGGAGCCGACCGCGACCGCGTCGGCGTTCATACGAGGCACAAATCGCGAGCGCGGAGCGGCTTAGGACAATCGGATGCAAGCCCATTGCCTTGCTCTTCACGGGGGAAAAAAAGACAGCAATTCCGACATTCTTAGCCGGCACGAAGCCCTATAGCAAGTCGTGACTTAACAGAGGGCAAATCCGCGACGTCTGAAGAGATCCGGAGCAATGTCGGGAGAGAGGAAGGAGGATAGAGCCTCGGCTGACGGGGCCCTGAGCTGGGACAGGGCCGGTAGTTCGGGTTTCCAGAACTCCTCCATTAAGGCGGGTATCTCTCTAGGATTTGCGGGGAGAGAATTACAAAACTGGATACGATCAACTGCTGCGGTTCCTGCACGGTAAATCAGAACAGGTGTGGGTAAGGACGAGAAAGCGAAGCGACGGCATTCGTCTTTTGGAGGTGCCGGGTTAGATGGTGTTGCGAATCGATCAGACGATCTCGAAGCTTGCGGTGCTCTTGTTTGGGTTTGAGCGGGGAAGCGAGAGAATCGCCGTCCCGGCGGTGGGAGAAGAGTGAAAACCAGCCTTTGGTTTCCTCGCTTTCCACGGTCGACCTCGCGAAGCAAGTACGCTTGGTCGCCCCTCGCCGGCGCACTTGAACGGGCGCTTCTACCCACGTCAAACAGCGAAGAACCGAATCGGCTCATATTCAATACCAGCGGACCGGTCCCGGAACTTTCCGTCGAGTTGCGAGGCGGATAACTTTATCTCTCGGGGGATGGACTCGTCGTTTCTCAACCTAGAAAAGGAGGGATCAAGAGTAATTGATTAGCCGCCTCCGACCCAATAGATTCCATGGTTTCTGTAGCATCGCGCGAGCCTGTGGCGTGATTTCGAGGGGCACTTTGCGACACAAACTCCCAAAACGCTAGGAAACTGGCAAAGATCTGGGGGCGAATGATCCCGAAACCCGCTAATCAAGTACGATCAGGACATACGATACATATCTCGGTTAATCGTATCGCTGAGACGTTCAAGTCCGGCCCGGGTGATCCTATGACAGTGCAGCAAAACGGGCGGCTCCAATGGCTGACTGTTTCGCGAAGAGCAGAAGTGGGGCATTGGAAAACACTCGTCTTTCGGGGACGACAATCTTGTTGCCGCTCAACGAACCCTCGAAACGAGAGGACGCACCTGTCGCTGGCCCGACGCCCGGAGCTGGCCTCAGCCGACTGCACGGGTTGTGTATGATTCGGAAGGAAAGCCGGACTGACGTGATGATTTTTCCTGCGATCGAATTGTAGCTCCGCCCCGCCGCTTGCCATGGTGCTGTAGCATTCATCTGCTAGGCTGGCGACGATGACTCTTCGTACCGTTCTGCTCCTCTCCGCTGCTGTCGCGTTAGCGGCGACGACGGCTCCCTTGGTCTCGACGGCGCTGCTCGGGAAGCAGCCGGACAACAGTTTTTTGCTCGCCAATCACCAACTGGTGAAGCCCTGGGGGACGCAGACGTTCTTCAAGGGGCGTCCCGTCGACATCGCCTTCGACCCGGCCAAGCGCTGGCTGGCGGTGCTCAGCAGTCGGGAAGTGCTCGTGCTCGACGCGGCCAGCGGCAGCATCATCGACCGGGGCCCGTCGAAGACCACCTCCTACGCCGGCATCGCCTTCACGCCGAATGGCAAGGAGCTTTGGGCGTCGGAGACGACGCGGACCGGGCCAGACAGTCTGCTGATTCTGACAATGGCTTCGAATGGAAAAATCAGCGCCACGGGCCGGATCGAGTTGGCCGGGCATTCGATCCCGACCGGGATCGCCTTCTCGGCGGACGGGTCGCAAGCCTATGTCGCCATGCATCGGGACAACGTGCTTGTCGAGTTCGATGTAGCGACTCGGAAGGAGACCCGCCGATGGAACACCGGGCTGGCCCCCTTTGGCGTCGTAATCCGCGGTGAGATGGCCTACATCACGAACCGGGCCGGATCAAGCGTAGCGCCGGGGACGGCCACCGCCCCCAGCGGCGGCGTCGACGTGCCGGTTGACGCCAACGGCTCCGTGCTCCCGGGTAGCCTGACGGCGCTGAACTTGAAGACCGGGGCACGGCAGGACATTGGAGTCGACCGGGCTCCGTCCGGCTTGGCGCTGCGGCCGGACGGGAAGGAGTTGGCGGTGGCGAATGGCCACTCGGATACGGTGACGCTGATCGATACGAAATCGAAAAAGACGACGACGGTAAAAACGGCCGCACAGCCAATTGCGGTGCTATATAGCAATGATGGGTCGCGGCTCTATGTCGCCTGCGCCGGGGAGAACGCCGTCGCCGTCATCGAAGGCGGCAAGATGATCGGCGCGGTACCGACTGGCTGGTTCCCTTCGGCGCTGGCGTTGGACGGGAAGGGCGATCTGCGGGTCGTCAATATTAAGGGCACCGGCAACACGGAGCAGGCACCGGGGACGTTTAACACGAGGTCGTATGAAGGGAGTTTACTTCAGATTCCAGCGCCAAGCCGGGCGCAGTTGGTGGCCGGGATGCGGGAAGTGAAGCTGGCCGGGGCACCGAAGTTTACGCCGCACGGCGGAGTGAAAGAGCTGGCGAAGCTTGGCATTGAACATGTGTTCCTGTTGATCAAAGAGAACCGAACCTACGACCAAGTGTTTGGGGATGTGGCGAAGGGGAACGGCAAGAAGGAGTTTGCCATCTACGGCGGCGATGTGACGCCGAACCATCATGCGTTGGCGGAGCAGTATGTGCTGCTCGACAATTTTTACGCGAGCGGAGCGATCAGTTTTGAGGGCCATCAGTGGCTGATGATGGGCTTCGTCAGCGACCACGTCGAGCGGGCGCTGGGAGCCGCGCCGCGAGGCTATGCCTGGAACATGGCTGATGGACTGGCGATTTCGCCGCAAGGATTTTTTTGGCAGAATGCGCGACGGCAATTAAAAGTGCAGTTACTGGGGCCTTTGTCGTTGCCAGCGGAGTTTGACGCAAAAACGGGTTTGGTGAAAGATGTGGACGACGAAGCGGGACTTCTGTCGTGGAGCGAGTATTGGGACCATTACAAGAAGGGCACGTGGCGGGACGTGATCGCGTCTAAGTGCGGAGTGCCGGCAATGAAGGCGATCTACGATGAGAAGTTTCCGTGCAGCGCGATGCGAATTACGGATCAGATTCGGACAGAGGCGTTTCTAGAGCGATTGGGGAAATGGGAGCGAGACGGGACGACGCCGCAGCTAACGATCGTAACGATGACGAGTGATCACACGATGGGCCGGACTCCGGGCGCGCCGACACCGCGGGCAATGGTGGCGGATAACGATCTGGCGTTGGGTCGGATGGTGGAAGGGATCAGTAAAAGCAAGATGTGGGCGAAGTCGCTCGTGTTGGTGGTGGAGGACGATGCCCAAGACGGGGTGGATCATGTGGCGGGGAACCGGACGGTGGCGTTGGCGATTGGGCCGAACGTGAAACGGAAGGGGCTTGATTCGAATTTCTACACGCAGACGAGCATGATTCGGACGATTCAGGATGTTTTTGGAATTGAACCGCGGACGCGGTTCCTGGCGGCGGCGCGGGCGATGAACAGCGTGTTCGTCAAAGACGCCGATCTGACCCCGTACACCCACATTCCGGCGAAGTTACAGTTAGACGAATTGAACCCACCGCTTAAGGCGTTGCGGGGCCGGGAGCGATGGGCGGCGGAGGAGTCGGCGAAGATGAACTGGAACGACGTCGACGATATTCCGACTGGAACGCTCAACCGGATTCTGTGGGGCGACGCGAAGGGTTTTTCGGTTCCCTATCCCGGTGTCACCTCGTTGAAATAAGGAACATGATATAGTTTCGCCCATGACTCGCTATGAGCGCTTTGCGATAGGGACCCTTCTGAGCTTGGCCGTCTTGGCCGCCCAGGAAACGACAGGCAGCATTACCGGGGTGGTGAAAGACCCCACAGGTGCGGTAATTATTGGGGCCGCGATTTCGGCGAGTAACTTGGCAACCGGCGGCGAGTTTCGGACCGTTTCGGACGAATCGGGCAGCTACCAGTTCCCCCTGCTCAGAGCGGGGACCTATCGGTTGGTGGTGGAGAGCAAGGGCTTTCAACGGGTGCAGCAGACGGGGGTGATCGTGAACACGAGCGAACGGGCGCGTATCGATTTTTCACTGAGCGTCGGCCAGTTGACGGATACGGTGACCGTGACGGCGGAGACGCCGTTGCTCCAAAGTGAGAAAGTTACGATCGGGCAGGTTGTCGAGCAGCGGACGATTCAATCGATTCCGCTGGCGACGCGGAACTTTACGCAGATTTTGGGGACGTCGGCCGGCGTGGTCGGCGACGTTTATAACGCTGACAACCCTGGGACCGGTAGCGCGAGTGTGAGCGTGAACGGAGCGCGGCGGGGCAGCAATAATCTGCTTGTCGACGGCGTGCCGACAACGAATCCGCTGAACAACGCTCCGGATGGCGATGGGACGCCGTCGATTGAGTTTTTGAGCGAGTTCAAAGTGATGACGAGCCTGTTCAGCGCCGAGTACGGTCGGAATCTCGGCTCCGCTATCAACGTAACCACCCGCAGCGGAACGAACCAGTTCCACGGTTCGGCCTACGAGTTCCTGCGGAACACAAGGTTGAACGCGCGCCCGTTTTTCAACCCGGTGCGCGGCCAAAACAATCAGAACCAGTACGGAGGCAATATCGGAGGCCCGATCCTAATCCCGAAAGTCTACAACGGCAAAGACAGGACGTTTTTCTTTGTCGGATTTGAAAGTTCGCGGCAACGGAACGCGAACTCGTCGAACGCGGCGATTCAGCGCATTGTCCCAACCTTGGCCATGCGGAACGGCGATTTCTCCCAGCGCCGCGTGATCAACGATCCGGTAACCGGTCAGCCCTTCCCCGGAGCGATGATTCCCGCCTCGCGGATCAACCCGATTTCAAAGGCGATTCAAGACAAGTTCATCCCGACGCCGAACTTCTCTTTGGGTGCCAACAACTTCTTCGCGGCGCAATCGATTGCGACCGATATCGATATGTGGACGGTGAAGTTTGATCATCGTTTCGGCCAAAATGATACGATTTCCGGCCGTTGGTTTAAGAGCAAACAAGGCGATTTGACTCCGTTTGGCCAAGGGCTACCGGGTTTCGGCAATATCGCCAACCGCCAGAAGGATTCGGGCAATGTGACCTACACTCATTTGTTCAGCCCGACCCAGGTGCTGGAAGGCCGGTTCGGGTTTGACGACTCTTCGCAATTTTTGCAGATGCAGAATTCGGATGCTCCGACCACCGTGGGGCTGAAGCCTACCTCGGTAACGAACCTGGACGGGATGCCGCGCATCAACATTCTGAACTACGTGCAGTTCGGCAATCAGGCGAACTGGTCGGACTTCATTAAACGCTATACGATGGGCGCGACGATGACGTGGATCCGCGGGAAACACAACATCAGGTACGGTGCCGAGAGCCAAGTTTCCGACTATAACCCGAAGAATGCGCTGGTCAGCCGAGGCCTATGGCAGTACAACGGCCAGGCGAGCGGCGACGAATATGCCGACTTCTTGCTGAGCCATGCGCGGCTGAAGCAGTTCAGTGCGCCGGGAACCGGTGGGGAACTGAAGATGCGGGACAACCTATTGGGTGCCTTCTTCAACGATGACTGGAAGGTAAATGAGCGGCTGACGGTGAACTACGGGGTTCGGTACGAGTATCACTTCCAGCCGGCCGCCTACAACCTTGGGATGGTGAACTGGTGGCCGGATCGCTACACGGGCGTCGGTACATTGGAAGGATCGGGGATCGTGCAGGGCGGCGTGAACGGGGTGCCAAAGGCCGGCGTATACAACGACGCTAACAACATTGCTCCTCGGCTCGGAATCGCTTACCGAATTGCCGATTCGTGGGTGATTCGGGCGGGTGCCGGACTTTACTACGACACCCGGACGGGCCAGATTGCTCAGCAGGCGTTTAACAATCCGCCGACTACCTCCCAGGTGGAAGCGGATTGTTCGGCACCGGGCACCCCCTGTCGGCTGAACACCGCAGACAACTGGACGTACTTGGATCCGGGCTATGACCCGAAGCGGATTCCGTTTCCGACTCGGACCACCGACCAGCAGCAGGTTTGGGGAACCGAAAAGAACACGAAGTACGACAACGCGTGGCAGTACAACTTCAGTATGCAACGGCAACTGCGGGGCAACGTGCTGATCGAATCTGCTTACGTCGGCACCAAGGGAACCAACTTGATGGCTCGGCGGAATTTCAACCCGATCATTCCGCAGGCCGATGGCTCGCAAGTCCGCCGGTATCCCGGCTTCGGCACGCTGCTCATAACAGCGCAGAACGGCTCCTCGACCTACCACTCGTTCCAGACGACGGTGAAGAAACGGAGCAAGCTGACGACGATGCAGGGGGCTTACACCTGGGGCAAGACGCTGGGCAACGGCGACGACAATGCACGGTTCTTCACAAGCATGTTCGCGACGCCGTGGAACGATTTTAGCCGGGCGAAGGGGCCGGCCAACTTTGACCGGACGCACCGATTGACGATTGTATTGAATCAGGATCTACCGAGCCGTTTCACGGGCGGGGCGGGGAAGTTCCTGCTCAACAACTGGAGTCTAAACGCCTTCTTCGTGGCGCAGACCGGAACTCCGATCACGGTGTTCAACCGGGACAGCGGCCAGGGTTTGGGCGGGATTGCAACGGATCCGGCGGCCCCGTTTTTTGCGAATGTGAATGCCGGAGTGGACCTTCTCACGCCGGGTGATTTGAAGAGCAACCTGCGGAACTACATCAACCCGGGCGCATTCTTCCGGGCGCCTCGGGGGACGTACGGCAATTCGGGCCGCGGTATGTTGCGCGGACCTGGGCAAACCACCGTGGACTTCTCAGTGTTCAAGGACTTTAAGTTTGCCGAGCGCTTTAATATGCAGTTCCGGACGGAGATGTTCAACTTGCTGAACCAAGCGAATTTCGGGAATCCGGGTAACAACCTGGATAACGCGAACTACGGACAGATCACGTCGACGTCGGTAAACGCGCGTTTAGTGCAGATGGCGTTGAAGTTCACGTTCTAAACAAACGATGACAGCGTGGCTACTCACGGGACTGCTGCTCTTCCAAGGGATGGGTGGTGGTCCGCGAGCGGTCAAACCAGCGGGCGGGCCGAACGTGGCCGCGCCCGCTTTTTCTTTGCGCGAGGTGGCGCTGGGGTTGACGGCCAAGCACCGGTACGGGGACGGGACTTCGAAGTACATTTTGAGCATGACTGGCAACGGCGTCGCGATCATCGATTTCGATAACGACGGGAAGCCCGATCTGTTATTCGCCGACGGCGTGGCCCCGGTGCTGTATCGGAACACGGGCAAGGGGTTCGTGGACGTTTCGCCGGGGAGTGGGCTGGCGGCTCGGCCGTGGGGCCAAGGCGTTTGCGCGGGCGATTTTGACAACGATGGATGGACGGACGTGCTGCTGACTTACTACGGGGCGAGTCGGCTGTATCGGAATGAACAGGGCAAGTTTCGCGATGTAACGGGGGCGGCGGGGATGCCCGAGGACGGGAAGCGCTTTGCGACGGGCTGCGCGTTTGTCGACTACGACCGGGATGGGTTGCTGGACGTTGTCATAGCGAATTATGTTGGGTTCGATTTGACGACGGCCGCGAAGCCGGGGGCCACGAAATACTGCACATGGTTGGGGCTGGAGGTGTTCTGCGGGCCGCGGGGGTTCCCGACGGATCGGCCGATTTTGTTGCACAACGACGGGGCAGGGAAGTTTCGAGACGTGAGCGCGACGGCGCTGAAAGGCATCAGCGGGTTGCACTATGGCCTGGGGGTGGTGACGGCGGATTTTGACGGCGATGGGTGGATGGATGTCTACATCGCCTGCGACTCGACGCCGGGGATTCTGTTGCGGAACAACCGTGACGGGACGATGACGGATGTGGCGGTGGAAGCTGGCGCGGCGTATGGGGCCGACGGGGAGGAGTTAGGCAGCATGGGGGTGGCGGCGGTGGACGTGGATGGAGACGGGCGAATGGATTTGGTGAAGACCAACTTCATTGACGAGACGCCGAGTTTGTATCGGAATTTGGGGGATTGGTTTTTCGTCGACGCGACGCAGGAGACTGGCTTCGGTCGCGATGCGACAGCCGTGGGTTGGGGCGTCGGGGTGATGGATTTTGACATGGACGGACGGCCCGATCTGGTGATGGCGAACGGGCATATCTACCCCGAGTTGAAGGCGGCGTTCCGGCAGAGCAAGAGTTTGTATTGGAACGGCGGGGGCGCGTTTGCGATGATCCGAACCGGGGCAGCGATGGCTTCTCGCGGGTTGGCGGTGGGGGACTTGGACGGGGACGGGGTGGCGGAGGTGGTGGTGGCAAATATGAACGCGGCACCTTCGGTGTACAAAGTTGACGGAAAGCGGGGAGGCAGTTTGGGTGTTCGATTGGAAGGGACGCGGGGGAATCGGAGCGCGATTGGGGCTCGCGTGAAAGTGACGGTGGGCGGCAAGACGCAGACGGAGGAGGTGCGGAGCGGGGGGAGCTACGGGTCGCAGCATGACTTCCTGTTGCTGTTCGGATTGGGGGCGGCGAAGGAGGCCGAGCGGGTGGAGGTGCGGTGGCCGAACGGGGAGACGGAGGTGATGGGTAAGCTGGAAGCAGGAGCGATGTATCGGATGAAGGAAGGGGCCGGGGTGGTGGGGCGGGTGCCGTGGCGTTAGTTCTGGCGTTGGTGTTGTTCGGCGCGGCGGAGTGGTGCCAAAAAGGGATTGCTGCTTTGAAGGCGGGGAATGTGGTGGAGGCGGTGAAGTTGGCTCCGGGCGAGCCGGTGATGTGGCTGGCAGTGGCTGACGCGCGGCTGCTATGGGGTGGTGGGGCGGGTGCCGTGGCGTTAGTTCTGGCGTTGCTGTTGTTCGGCGCGGAGGAGTGGCTCCAAAAAGGGATTGCTGCTCTGAAGGCTGGGAATGTGGTGGAGGCGCGGGCGGCGCTGGAGGAGGCGGTGAAGTTGGCTCCCGGGGAGCCGGTGATGTGGCTGGCAGTTGCTGACGCGCGGTTGCGGAGCGGGGAGGCGGGGTTGGCCGTGGAGGCGATGGAGCAGGCGGGGCGGTTGGCACCGGGGTCGCCGATGGTGGAACGGGGGCGGGACATGTTTGCGCGACGGATGGGCGAAGTGGGGCAAGGGCTGTTGGACGCGCGGCAGGAGAAGCGGGCGGAGGCGGTGTTGCAGGTGGCGGTGAAGGCGTTCCCGAAGCAGGCGGAGTTGTGGCGGTTGCTGGGGTTGGCGCTCTATGCGCAGGGGCGGAACGCGGCGGCGGTGACGGCGTTTGTGGCGGCGATAGATTTGGCTCCGGAGGAGGAGAGCTTGTACGCGGGACTCGAGACGCTGCTGCCGGGGGGGGGGCGGTGGAAGCGCGGCTGGCGAAATACGTGGCGGGGCACGCGGAGTCAGCTTTGGGATGGTATTTGTTGGGCCTGGAACGGGGCGAAGCGGCGCTGTGGGAGAAGGCTTGGGCGCTGGATGGGAAGTTTTGGCCGGCGGCGTTTGCGCTGCATAAACGGGTGGAGCCGGGGCGGGCGGTGGAGTTGTTGGAGCGGGTGGTTGAGTTGAACCCGGAGTATGCGCCGGCCTACTATGCGCTGGCGCAACTGTACGCCAAACGGGGGGCGCGGGGGAAGGCCCTGGCGGCGCGGAAGCGGCATCATGAGTTGGTAAAGGAGACGCAATGAGACGTCGGCTTGGGTTCGACTAATCCGTGTTCTCCGCCAAATTGCGTCAGATTGATGCTGAAATAACCAGTGCCCGAACCGGTGCTGAACTAGCGACTACTCTCGGCCACGCGAAGCTCGCCGCGCGCGACTGGATAGTTCAGGCTGGTCACTCCGAGACCGTAGCGCAGGTCTTGGCCCTAAAAATGATCAATGCGAGCCTAGCCCGTACGGAATTCGCTGCCCGCCGGATCAAAACCGTTTCCCGCCCGTTTGGGCTCTTGGTGGATCCTTGCAACGCTTGCACCCTCGCCTGCCCCGGTTGCGTCCATTCCAGAAAAAATCTCTTCGATTGGCCCAAGGGCATGTTATCTCCGCATCGCATGGACGCGTTCCTGCGCCGCTACGGATCGTATGCGGTCCAAGTCATGTTCTACAACTACGGAGAGCCACTGCTCAATCCGAGAACACCCGAGTACATCGGCATGGCCAAGCGATTTCTTGCCCAAACCATGATCTCCACTAGCCTCTCGACGACTCGTTTCGACGCCGATGCATACGTCGCCTCCGGCCTCGACTACATGCTCATTTCGATTGACGGAACCACGCAAACCGTCTACCAGCGCTTTCGCAAAAATGGCGACATAAAACTGGTGTTCCAAAACATTGAAAAACTCGTGGCTGCGCGCGACCGCGCTGGCTGCAAGTTCCCCGTCCTCGCTTGGCAGTTTTTAGCCTTTGAGCACAACCGCCACGAGATTCCAGCCGCCATCCAAATCGCAACGGATCTGGGCGTCAATGAGATGCGTATCTCGGAGCCCTTCGATGTGAGCTGGGATGATCCGTCGCTGCTTCCCGCGTCGGACTCTCTCGGCCAAGGCATCGAACTCCATCCCGTCACGCCCGACGATTATAGTCGCAACTGGAACCGCTTCCCTGACGATCTCGCCGTCAATTCCATTCAACAAGCCTTCGAAGGCGCCTGGCCGATTATAGAGCAAGGTCCCCTTGACCCACCCACTCCGGGCCACACGTGCCAGTGGCTCTACATGAATACCGTGATGGACGCAAATGGCAGGATCCTTCCCTGCGCTTGTGCTCCCACGCCGCGGCAGAACTTGGTGTTCGGCCGATTAGATCCCGCCAATTCCGCGCCGGATCTGTTCAATACTCCGCTGCATCAATCGGCCCGAGCCCATTTCGCAACGGGCCTTCAAGATGCCGCCGATCCCCACTGCCGGAACTGCGACTGGCTTGATGCCCAGCACAAGGCCGACATCGATCCCTCTCACATCGGCCAATACGCCGCTGCTGTCCATCCCCCCATTCTCGACTCCGCGACGCGGAGTTGGCTCTCCGACTGGACATTCTGAGTTACTGGGCGGCGGCGTGGTCCTTGGGAAATAGCCGGAGGACGGCGTAGAGAATAAGGCAGGCCGTCATCAGGTAGGCGATGCCGGTGAAGGCCATCAGTTGGCCGACTCCGATTGTGTCCCGCGCGACGCCGCCGAGATAAGGCGCAAAGCCGGAGATGAAGCAGCCAAGGAAGTTCAGTACGCCGATGGCGGTGGCGCGGAAGGCGCTGGGGACGACGTCGAAGGCGGAGGCGGCTTGGTTTCCGGTGACGAGGCCGGCGCAGAATCCGAAGAAGGCGGCGGCGATGCGCATTGATAGCAGCGACGGCGCGGCACCGAGGAGGAAGATGCAGGGGCCGGCTCCGCAGAAGGCAGCGAAGATGAGCCAGAAGCGGGCGGCCTTCGTCCGCTTGTAGCCGGCGTCGGCGAGGAGGCCGCCGCAGAGGAGACCGGTGAGGCTGCCGATTTGCGGGTAAATAGCGGCTTCGTAGCCGGCCTGAGCGAGGGTGAGATGGAACTTGTCGTAGAGGAACGTGGGCAGCCAGGTGTAGACGAGGAAGAGGCCGAACGTGGCGACGGCGACGTAGGTGGAGACGACTTGGAGGGTGGGGATGCGGACGAGGCGGGCGAAGTCGGCGAGGCGGGCGGGGGCAGCGGATTGGGGGGAGATGCGGATGTTTTCGGGGAGGCTCTTGAGGAAGAGATAGAGGGGATAGGCGTAGAGGAGGCCGACGGCACCGAGCATCCAGAAGGCGACGCGCCAATGGAACTGTTCGGCAATGTAGCCGCTGATGGAGCCCCCAAAGGCGACGCCGACCATTTGACTGGTGGCGAAGAGGGCGATGGCCTTCGAGCGAGTTTCCGGGCCATGGGCGTTGGCCATCAGAGCGAAGGCCGCGGGCATAAAACAGGACTCGGCGATGCCGAGGAAGGCTCGGCAGAGGAGTAGGGCCGGGCCGTTGGGGGCAAGGCCGGAGAAGACGGTGAAGAGGCTCCAGAGGGCGACGCTGCCGGCGATGAGGGCGGGCTTGGGCCAGCGGTCGCCGAGGATGCCGGCGATGGGAGAGAAGAGGCCGTAGATCCACAGGAAGAGGGCACCGGTGAGGCCGAGGGTGGCGTTGGAGAAGCCGAAGTGAGACTGCAGAGCGGGGAAGAGGGTATAGAGGACTTGGCGGTCGGCGTGGTTAAGGACGTAGCAGAACCAGAGGAGGGCGATGAGGAGCCACTTTGGCTGGAGGCGCATTGTTAGAACTATACTGCATGGACATGATGGTCTTTTTACTGGCAGCCGAAGTTTTGTTTGTGGCGGTGCCGTTCACGGCGGAGAAGAGTTTTACCGGAGAGATCGAAGGGCCGACGGTGGACCGGGCCGGGAATGTGTACGCCGTTAGTTTTGCGCGGAAGAACACGATTGGCCGGGTGAGTCCGGAAGGGAAGGGCGAAGTGTTTGTCGAGATGCCCAAAGGGAGTTTGGCCAACGGCATTCGGATTGGTCGGGATGGGCAGTTATACGTGGCGGATTACACGGGGCATAACATCTTGAAGATTGATCCGGGGACGCGGAAGATCAGCGTGTTTGCCCATGAGGCCGGGATGAATCAGCCGAATGATTTGGCGATGGCTAAAGACGGGACTCTGTGGGCATCGGACCCGAATTGGGGAAACGGGACGGGGCAGATTTGGCGGATCTCGCGGGAGGGCAAAGTGGTGCGGGCGGCGGAGGGAATGGGGACGACGAATGGGATTGAGTTGAGTAAGAACGGGAAGTATCTGTATGTGAATGAGTCGGTGCAGCGGAAGGTGTGGCGGTTTCGGGTGGAACGAAATGGGACGTTGAGCGGGAAGACGCTGCTGATTGAGTTTCCGGATTTTTCGATGGATGGGATGCGGATGGATCGGAAGGGCAATCTGCTGATTTCGCGGCATGGGAAGGGGACGGTGGCAATGGTGTCAGCGGCGGGGAAGGTGATCCGAGAGATCGACACGTTGGGGAAGAAGCCAAGTAACGTCGCGATCAGTGCGGACGGGAAGACGGTGTTTGTGACAGAGATGGAGAAGGGGAGGCTTGTTCGGTTTCGGCTGGAGTGATATAACTCCAGCGCATGATTTTTTTTCGAATGGCCGTATTCGCATTGGCCGGGTTAGCCTTGGCGCAAGATTTTAGAGCGACGTTGCAGGGGACGGTGACGGACCCGACGGGGGCGTCAGTGGCGAAGGCGCAAGTGGTGTTGAAGAACACGGACACGGGCGTAGATCGGGCGATGGAGACAGACGGAGACGGCGCCTACCTGTTTCAGCTTTTGGCACCGGGGAAGTATCAGGTGACGGTGAAGGCGCCGGGGTTTCGGAGCTTGGTGCGAAGCGGGATTGAGTTGAACGTGACGCAGACGGTGCGCTTGGATTTGGCGTTGGCGTTGGGCGACGCGGCTGAGACGGTGGAGGTGAACGCCAGCGTCGGGACGATTGAGACGGACACGACTTCGCTGGGGACGGCGATTCGGCAGGAGGTGAGAGACAACCTGCCCTTGAAAGGGCGGAGTTCGTTGTTCCTGTTTACGCTGACGCCGGGAGTCGTGAACAACCGGTACGGCGAAGATACGCGGCCGAACGATACGATTACCAACGTTCTGTTTTCGGCCAACGGGGCGCCGGTGGCGGCGACGGACGTGTTTGTCGACGGCGTGGCGAATACCGTGAACGTGAACCGGGGCGTGAACATTTCGGGCTGGGTGCCAGCGGTGGATGCGATTGGCGAGTTCAAACTGGAAGTGGGTTCGTTGTCGAGCGAGTTCGGGCGGTCCGGCGGGAGTATGACGAACATCGTGGTGAAGAGCGGGACCAATCAGATTCACGGAACGATGTACGAATTCTTCAAGAATTCCAAGCTGGATGCGAACACCTATTTTGCGCGGGGCCAGGGACGGAAATTGGCGGCATTCGGAGCGAACACGTATGGGTTCGCGCTGGGGGGGCCGGTGTTCCTGCCGAAGCTTTACGACGGGCGGAACCGGTCGTTTTGGTTCCTAAATTTTGAGGGTTCGAAGGAAGGGAACGGGATTGACTTTTTGGGTTCGACGCCGACGGCAAAGATGCGGGCGGGCGATTTCAGCGAGGCACCGCAAGTGATCTACGATCCGTTTTCGGTGGCGACCGTGAACGGCGCGCCGACGCGAACGCCGTTTGCGGGGAACGTGATTCCGCAGAATCGGCAAGACCCGGTGGCGCAGAAAGTGATGACGTACTTTCCGACCGCGAACAGGACGCCGCCATTGGCGGCCCAACCCTGGGCGAATAATTTTACGTTCGGTGGGAAGTGGCCGCGAAACTACAACATGACGGCGGTGAAGTTCGATCACAAGTTCAGCGATCAGTTCACGACGTTTGTGCGGGTGAACTACGGGACGGCGCTGTTGGTTTTCCCGTTCCAGTTTGACGGGTTAGCGTCAGACGGCCGGAACGTGGTGAACCGGCCCAATTTCGGTATTTCGTGGGGGAGCACGTTTTTGTTGAGTCCGCGACGGACGCTGGACGTTCGGCTGGGTTACGCGCGGGCGAAGGAGGACAATAAGCCGTGGTCGGCTGGGTTCGATCTGGCTTCGTTGGGCTTTCCGAGTTCGTTCGTGAACACGTTGCAATCGCCGTCGTTTCCGTTGATGCGGGTGAATGGGTTTATGAATTTGGCGGGGAGCGGCCTCGTGAATGATCCGGGGTATACGTACACGCTGCAGCCGAGCGTATCGGAGCAGCACGGGAAGCATCTGCTGCGTTACGGGGCGGACTTGCGACTGCTGTATGGAAACTTCTTCCGGAACCTTTCGGGGCCGGGAACTTACAGCTTTACGAACGCGTGGACGAACGGGCCGCGAGCGGATACGCCGCTGGCGACGACCGGGTTCCCGATGGCTTCGATGCTGCTGGGGACGGCGGCGAGCGGGTCGATTGATCGGAATACGGGTGTTTCGATTTTGAATAAGTACTATGCGTTTTTCCTGCAGGACGACTTCCGGGTGACGTCGAAGCTGACGCTGAATCTGGGGATACGATTTGAATATGAGACGCCGCGGACGGAGCGGTACAATCGGGCGACGCGCGGGTTCGACCGGACGGCGACGAACCGGTTGGGAACGCAGACGGTGCAGGGAGCGTTGGCTTATGCGACGGACTCCATGCGCGGAATCTATAACCCGGATCGGAATAACTTCGCCCCTCGCTTGGGCCTTGCGTATTCGTGGAATACAAAAACCGTGATCCGCGCCGGGTATGGGTTGAACTACGTGCCGGTGGTGGGCTCGGTGGATGCCGTTGGATTTTCGGTGACCACGCCGATGGTAACGTCCCAGGACGGCATCACGCCGTTGAATCGGCTTTCGAACCCTTTCCCGCAGCAGTTGAATACGGTGGGCGCGAACGCGGCGGCGTTCCTGGGTCAGAACGTGAGCTATGTGGATCCGGCGGACCGGACGCCGATTTATCACACGTGGAACGTGAACCTGCAGCGGCAGTTATTTGCGCGGTCACTGGTGCAGGTCGGTTACATCGGAGGCAAGGGCGTGCGATTGACGAGCGAGGTTTCGATTGGGAACAACGTGTCGGAGAACATCAATCAGGTGGATCCGCGGTTTTTGGCTGAAGGTCAGAATTTGCTGACCGTGGTGGAGAATCCGTATTTCGGGTCGTTGACCAGCGGTCCGCTGGCGGGGCGAACCGTGCAGCGGCAGCAGTTGCTGCGGCCGTTTCCGGCGTATGGCAACATTACGCGGAACCTGCCGACGTTTGGCAGTTCGTCGTATCACTCGCTGCAAGCGAAGTTTGAGACGCGGGCTTACAAGGGGTTAACGACGATTGTGTCGTATACGATGGCGAAGAATTTAACGGACGTTCAGCCGTATCAGAACACTTACAACCGCAGCATCGAGCGGGGGCCGGCGGCGTTCGACGTGCCGCAGCGGTTGACGACGACGATGAGTTGGGATGTGCCCATTGGGCGGGGCCGGGCCGTGGGTCAGCAGATGAGCAAGGCGTTGGACGCGGTGATTGGCGGGTGGAACGTAGCGATGTTCAACACGTTTCAGAGCGGATTTCCGCTGAGTTTTGGGTTGAACCAGAACACGCTATTTTTGGCGGGTGCGGGCGGGCAGCGGCCGAATGTGGTGGGCGATCCGAACGCGGGGATCAGCGGACGAGTGCAGGATCGGCTGCTGCGATATTTCAACACGGCGGCGTTTGCGCAGCCGGCGAACTTCACGTTTGGGAACGCGCCGGCGCGGGCGTCGTGGCTGCGGAGCCCGGGCATGAACAATTGGAACCTGACGTTGACGAAGACTTTTGCGGTGACCGAGCGGCTGAAGGTGAACCTGCGCGGCTCTTCGTTCAACCTAATGAACCACGCAGTTTTCGGCGGTCCCAATACGACGTTTGGCGTGGCGCAATTTGGCCAGGTGTCGAGTCAGGCCAATATTAGTCGGCAACACGAGGTGGTGCTGCGAGTTACATTTTAAGCCGCTAGACTTAGGGGCATGGGTACAACTTCGGGAACTAATCTGCAAGCGGAACGTCAGCGGCTGAGCACGCATCAGAAGGCGTTGAGTATCAATCTAGACCCCGTGCGATACGGCACGTTTGCCGAGATCGGGGCGGGGCAAGAGGTGGCGCGGTGGTTCTTCAAAGTGGGCGCGGCGGCGGGGACGATTTCGAAGTCGATCTCGGCTTACGACATGACCGTCAGCGACGCGATTTACGGCAAGTGCAAGCGGTATGTTTCGCGGGAACGGCTTGAACGGATGCTCGACTATGAGCACAGCTTGAACGTGGAGAGGTTGGGGACTTCGCGGGGCGATACGACGGCGTTTTTCACCTTCGCGGATACGGTTTCGGCGCTGAACTTTAAGGGCACCAACGAGTGCCATGGGTGGATGGGGGTGAAGTACCAGGCGTTCCCGGGGGACGCGGACAACACTATTATTTTGCACGTCCGGATGCTTGATCGGGAGAATCCATTGCAGCAGGAGGCGCTGGGGATTGTCGGCGTGAATCTGTTATATGCGGCGTTTTTCCTGCATCACACGCCGAACCTGATGTTGGAATCGCTGCTCGACAACTTGACGACGGACCGGTTGGAAATCGACATGATCGACTTCTCGGGGATTGAATTCCGCCGAGTTGACAACCGGGTGATGAGCTTGAAGCTGGTGCAGTTGGGGCTAAGCGGGGCGGCGATGTTCGGGCCGAAGGGCGACGTGCTGCAACCGTCGGAGGTGTTGCGGAAGAAGCCGGTGCTGGTGGAACGCGGGAGCTTTCGGCCGGTGACGAAAGTGAACATCGACATGATCGAGAGTGCGCGCGAGCAGTTCATGCAAGAGCCGGAGGTGAAGGGGAAAGATGTCGTCGAACTGATGGAAATCACGATGCGGAACCTGCTTGCGTCGGGGGATATCGACCTGCGCGATTTTCTGGCGCGGGCGGATCTGCTGTCGACGGCCGGCAAGACGGTGCTGATTTCCGACTACTTCGAATACTATCGGCTGGCGGCTTACCTGGGGACATATACGAACGAACCGATCGCGGTGACGATGGGGGCGCAGAGCGTGCGCGACCTTTTCACCGAGGAGTATTACGAGGGCCTGGAGGGTGGGATTCTCGAGGCGTTTGGTCGGTTGTTCACACGGGATTTGCGGGTTTATGTCTATCCGTTGCTGGAGCAAGCGACGGGGCAATTGACGACGGCAGAGAACATTGAGATGCCGGAGCAATTGCGGAACCTCTATCGGCACTTGGTGGAGCGAGGGCGGATTCGGTCGATGGAGAACTACGACAAAAGCGTGCTGCACATCTATTCGCGCGACGTGCTGCGACGGATCAAGGACCAGGACGATTCGTGGGAAGAGATGGTTCCGCCGGATATCGCTGAGGTGATCAAGAAGCGGCGGTTCTTCGGTTGGCGGGAGAAAGAGAGGAAGAGTTAGCCGCCGGAGATGGCGGCGATGAAGTGGACTTCGGAGTCCGGGCGGACTGGTTCGAGCACGCCGAGAGGGGTGACCTCGTCATCGACGGAGATGGCGAGGTTGGGGCGGAGCAGATGCTGCGAGAGGCCGGGGTAACGAGTTTCGAGGTCGATGAGCAGTTCCCCGACGGTTGAGCCGGTGGCCTCGAGTTGAGCGAGGCCATTGAGGCGGGGGCGGACGACGGTGGGGATGAAGACGGTGGCCATCAGAGGTTGAGAATGGTGGCTGGGTTCATAGGAACCGAATTGAGCCGTCGTCCGATGGCGCGGTAAAGGGCGTTGGCGACAGCCGGGAGGGGCGGGATGATGTTGGCTTCGCCGACGCCGCGGACGCCGAAGGGATGGCCGGGGTTGGGCACTTCGACGATGATGGTATCGATCATGGGGAGGTCGAGGGCGGTGGGCATACGGTAGTCGAGATAGCTCGAATTGCGCATGTCGCCGGAGGCATCCATGAAGTACTCTTCGTTGAGCGCCCATCCGATGCCTTGGGCGGTGCCGCCTTGCATTTGTCCTTCGACGTAGGCGGGGTGGATGGCTTTTCCAGCATCCTGGACGGAGGTGACGCGGAGGACGTCGGTCTTGCCGGTTTCGGGATCGACTTTGAGATCGATGATGAGGCCGGCGACCGAGCCGCCGGCGCCGCGGGGATTGACGGCGGCGCTGCCGACGACGGGGCCGCCCGTTGCGCCGAGTTGGGCGGCGAGTTGGGCGAACGTCAGGGTGTTTGGGCCGGAGGAGAAGATCCCGCCTGAGAAGTCGACTTCCTCGGCGGTCCAGAGCGTGGCGGCGCGGGCCTTCATCTGGGTGACGACGTCTTGCGCGGCCTCATAGACGGCGAGGCCGGTGGCGAACGTCGTTCGGCTGCCGCCAGTGACGCCGGTGTAACCGACCGAATCGGTATCGACGATCGTGGGATGGACGTCTTCGGCGCGGATGCCGAGGACCTCAGCGGCTTGCATAGAAAGCGACGTGCGGGAGCCACCGATGTCGGTGGAGCCTTCGATCAGGTTGACGGTGCCGTCGGCGTTGACCGAAAGCGTGGCGGAGGAGGGTAGGCCGATGTTGAACCAGTAGCCGATGGCGACGCCTCGGCCGCAGTGGGGGCCGGGGAGCGGGGCGTTGTAATGGGCCGAGGCGTGCATGGCCTCGATGACTTCGACGCAGCCAATGCGTTTATAGCGCGGGCCGTCGGCGCGACGGGTGCCTTCTTTGGCGGCATTGCGGAGGCGGAGTTCGAGCGGGTCGATGCCGAGCTTTTCGGCGATTTCGTCGAGGATGGTTTCCGTGGCCAGCGCCGCGTTGGGAGCGCCGGGGGCGCGATAGGCGGCGGTGGAGGGCTTGTTGACTACGACGTCGAAGCCTTCGATGAGAACGTTTTCGATGTCGTAGCAGGCGAAGACGGTCATGGCACCGGGACCGACCATGGCGCCGGGATAAGCGCCGGCTTCATAGGCAAGCCAGGCTTGGGCGGCGGTGATTTTCCCAGCGGTGTCGACGCCGATTTTGACGCGGACGCGGGAGCCGGGAGTGGGCCCAGTGCCGGTGAAAACATCGCGGCGCGACATGACGATTTTGACGGGGCGGCCCGACTTTTTCGACAGTAGGGCGGCGACCGGTTCGAGGTAGACGTTGATTTTGCCGCCGAAGCCACCGCCGATCTCCATGGGGGTGACCTTGACTTGGGAGACGGGGAGATCGAGCACGGCGGCGGTGGCGTCGCGGGCGACGAAGCTGCCCTGGGTGCTGCACCAAATGTGGACGCGGCCGTCGGAGCTCCAAAAAGCTGTGGCGTTCTGCGGCTCGATGTAACCCTGGTGGACGGTGGCGGTGTCGAACTCGCGTTCGACGATAACGGTGGCAGCGGCGAAGCCGGCGGTGAGGTCGCCGATCTCGTGGCGGATGTATTCGGCGACGTTGCCGTTGGCGAGGCCTTCGTGAAGCAGGGGTGCGCCGGGGGCCATGGCGGCGGGCGCGGTGAGGACGCAGGGCAGCGGTTCGTAATCGACTTCGATGAGCGCTACGGCTTCGGCGGCGACGTGGGCGTTGACGGCGGCGACGGCGGCGACGGCATGACCGCTATAGAGCACTTTGCCGGAAGCGAGGATGTTGCCGCGGAGGGAAGACAGGAGCATGTCGCCTTCCCCGAAGTCGACGATTTTGTCGGCGGCGGCGGGGGGGAAGTCGGCGGCGGTGACGACGGCGAAGACGCCGGGGAGGGCTGCGGCTTTGGAAGTATCGAGGCGGAGGATGCGCGCGTGGGCATGGGGGCTGCGGAGAATCGCGCCGTGGACCATGCGGGCGAGCTGGAGGTCAGCGCCGTAGAGGGCGCGACCGGTGACTTTGTCGGCACCGTCGTGACGGATGGGGCGGGTGCCGAGGACGTTATAGGGGGTGACGCTCATTGGGGGGCTCCGTGGATTTCGACGGCGGCGGCTTGGACGGCGCGGATGATTTTGTCGTAGCCGGTGCAGCGGCAGAGGTTGTTCGAGAGCCAGAAGCGGGTTTGGTCCTCGGTGGGATGGGGGTGCTTCTGGAGGAGGGCGTCGGCGGCGATTAAAAAGCCGGGGGTGCAGATGCCGCATTGGAGGGCGGCGTGTTCGAGGAAGGCTTTTTGCAGGGGGTGGAGGGTGTTGCCGTGAGCGAGGCCTTCGATCGTCGTGATGGTTTCGCCTTCGGCTTCGACGCCGAGGACGAGGCAGGAGGTGACGATGCGGTCGCCGAGTTTTATGGTGCAGGAGCCGCAGTTGCCATCGCCGCAGCCTTCTTTGGTGCCGGTGAGGCCGACGACGTCACGAAGGCACTCAAGGAGCGATTGGCGGGGTTCGCAGAGGAATTGAACGGGCTCGTTGTTGATGGTGGTTTGGACTTGAACTTTGGGGGCCATGTTAGTTTTCCTGGGCTCGGGTAACGGCGATTTCGAGAGCGCGGCGAGTCATCACTGCGCAGAGGTGTTTGCGATAGGCGGCGGTGCCGCGCATGTCGGAGATGGGGGCGGCGGCGGATTGGGCGATCTGCGCAGCGGCTTCGAGCGCCGCGGGGGCGACGGGTTGGCCGACGAGCGCGGCACCGGCGGCGGGGACGAAGAGCGGCGTGGGAGCGACGGCGGAGAGCGCGATGCGGGCGGCGGTGAAGACGCCATCGGCAATGGTGACAGCGACGCCAGCGCCGACGACGGCGATATCCATTTCATTGCGCGGGATGAAGCGGAGGTAGGCTGCGCCGGAGTGGGGCGCTGGAGTGGGGATTTGGATAGAGACGAGGAGTTCGCCAGAGGCCAGTTGGTTGCGGCCGGGGGCGGTGCAGAAGTCTTCGATGGCGACGGTGCGGCGACCGCCGGGTCCGGCGATGAGCGCCGTCGCTCCGAGAGCGATGAGGAGGGGGATGGAGTCAGCGCTGGGGGCGGCGTTGCACAGATTGCCGCCGATCGAAGCCCGGCCTTGAATCTGGGTACCGCCGATCCAGGAGGCGACTTCAGCGAGGGCCGGGAAGTGCGATTGAATCACCAGGTGCGCGGTGAGGCGGTAACAGGGGACGGCGGCACCGATGGTGAGCCCAGCGATGGGGTCGAAGTCGAGCGCGTTGAGTTCCGGAATCTTCTTGATGTCGATGACGAGATCAGCTTCTTTGCGGCCGGAGCGGAGTTGCACGATAAGGTCCGTCCCGCCGGCGAGAAGCCGGGCGGAGGGTTGACTCACGAGCAGACCGACGGCTTCCGGGAGGGTGGCGGGAGCGGTATAGTCGAAGGCTTTCACATCGTTTAGTGTACCTTTGAGAAGATGCGTTGGATGATAATTTTCAGTTTGGCAATAATGACACTGCATGGGCAAGTGTTAATGCCGGGAGAGGCGGGCGAAGGATTCGTGCCGCTGTTTAACGGAAAGGAGTTTGGCCGTTGGGAAGGGGACGAGCAGGTTTGGCAAATCGAGAAGGGCGGCCGGATCTGGGGATCGACTGACAAGATGACCGGGCGGGGTCGGAGTTTGGCGCTGATTCATCGGGGGGAGCGGTTCAAAGATTTCGAACTGCGGATGGAAGTGCGGCTGCGGAATGGCAGGGCGAAGCTGTGGGTGCAGGGTGAGGAACGGACCGAGGGCGTGGTGACGGGGCCGATGGTCGAGATCTCCGATGCGGAGAAGGTCGTGAAGACCAACGAATGGATGGAGTATTTTCTGACCTGCAAAGACGGCAAGATGAAGGTGGTGGTGAACGGGGAGGTGAAGCGGGAGGGTCTGGAAGCTTCGCGGTTTGCGGGGTTGCTGGCGTTTGAGGTGGAGGCGGTGCCGGCGATGGAAGTACGGTTTCGGAACATACGGATTAAGAAGTTGGACTGATGTGGCGCTGGTTGGTAGTCGCGGCGTTGGCGGGAGGTTGCTCCATAATCGCCGAAGTGATTCCGGCAGTGGCGGTGGATGGGTCGGGGGGCGTGATGGTGGGGTGGCAGGACCGGTCGATCGGAAACGACGAAACGGTTTATCGGCGGTGGGACGGCAAGGGTTGGGGGAAGGTGGAGAATGTGAGCCAGACGAATACCGGATCTTCGCGGAACCCGTCGTTGGTGGCGGATGCGCAGGGGAGGCCGGTATTGGCTTGGGAGGAGCAGTATGGCTCCCGGGCCGATGTGTGGGTGAGACGGCGGGAGGCGAAGGGCTGGCTGGACCAAGGGAACCATCCGGGGATGTATCCGTTTCCGCGGAAGATGGGTGCGGCGACTGGGGTGAGCTTGGCTCTGAACGCGAAGGGCGAGCCATCGGTGGGATGGTTGGACAATGCGGAGGGGGATTGGCCGGTTTACTTTCGGCAGTGGTCAAAGGCGGTTTGGGAGCCTTTGCAGATCGTGAGCGAGGCCAAGGGCGCCGTGGTCGCGGGGACGCCTAGCGAGGGGATGAGTCCGTAGTAACGGGCCATCCAGTAAGGGAGGATGTAGTCGACGCCAGCGTTGCCGATGGTGCCAGCGCCTCCGCCCGAGAGTTGGAACGGGCTGCGTTGCCAGAGGAAATCGGTGGGGGTGCGGAGGTCAACGGGTATGGGGTCGCAGGCTTGGTCTCCGCAGATGCGGACTTCGGAGCGGCGGTCGACAAAGAAATCGCGACGGGGGCGCTTCAGCCAGAGGTCGAGGAGTTCGACAGACTCGGCGTCGCGGCGCTGGTAGGGGGTGGAGAGCGCGCGGTCGATGAGGTTGAAGAAGGGGTTTTCATGGTTGGCGGTGTAGCGGCGGGCGATGGCGAAGGCGCGTTCGTAGGTGGCCTTCGTGGGGGAGGACTCGAGACGGATGAGCGAGTAGAAGGAGATATAGATGAGGTTGAACTTGAAGTACGAACTTGTGGAGCGGGAATCGAAGGCGATGGGGAGGGAGACGGAATCGGCGAGGCGAGAACGCTCGACTTCGTAAGTGGAAGTGAAGCGTTCGGGGTTGATTTGGCGGGCGATTTGGAGGATGGCGAGCTGCTGGTCGGGGCGAAGGGTGAAGACGGGATTGCTCCAGTTGCTGGCGATGAGGAAGTTGGCGAGGCGGGTGGCGAGGGGACGGATGGTGGGTCGGAGGGAGGGGATCTGCTCGTAGGCGACGCTGAGGCCGAAGAATACGCCGAGGTACTGGTCGCGAGATAGATTGCCGACCCACGAATAGCCGAGGGCGGGATTGCGGAAGATCCCGTTGGCGGCTTCTTCGCGCTCGATGCCGGCGGTGAAGGGCGAATTGAGAGCGAGGCGGCAGCGGGCGAGGGAGTCGTTGCCGGTGACGTCGACGAGGCCTTGGAGGCCTTCCAGGGCACGGGTTGCGTTAGAGAGGGCGTCCGTGGAGGCGGTGACGCGAAAGCGGAACGCTTCGGCGGCGAGGTAGTGGCCGGTCCAGAGGGCGGAGTCGCCGCAGCGGGTATAGCCGGTGATTTCGGATGAGGTAGGGGAGGCGTAGAAGGGATCGAGGGCGGTGCCGAAGGGGAGATGGCGGGATTGGATGAGCGCGGAGAGGGCAAGCGCTTCAGGCTCAGCGGCGAGGATGGAGAGGGCGGAGAAAACGGCTACGGCAAGAGGGCGCATGCTATCTGCATTGATAGCATTTATTCCATGGGGGGGAGGATGAGGCCGAAAGTGAGAAAGCCGCGAAGCTTGTCGACGAAGTCTTCGCCGACGGTGACCTTGGCCCAGCGGATGGAGGAGCGTTCGGACCCCTCGCTAAAGAAGCCGACGCCACCGGAGCGGAGTCTGGGATCGTGGAAGATGTCGATGACGCGTCCCCCGACGATGGTGACAAACCGGTCGCTGAGGGCGCGGATCTCGTATTGGTAGAACGCCTTGTCGTCGAGGGTGAGCGGCAAGGGGAGGCGGACGCGACGGGTTTCTTTACCGCCGATCATGGAGAAGCGAACGAGCTCTGTGGTGTGGGAGTCGCCGCGGCCTGAGAGCATCAGCTTTGTAGCGTAGTAGTTACGGTGATCTCCTGCGCGGATGGCCCAGTTCACGGATGTATTTTCGATGCGGCCTTCGAATTGAAAGCGGTAGTCGGCCAGCTTTTTCGAGTCACTCCAGATGCGTAGGCCTCCCGGGCGGAGGAGCCCATTATTGATGTTCCAGCCGGAACTGGCCGAAGCCGCGGCGGCCTGCCAATCGCGCAGGTTGGACGAGACGAAGTCGCTGCGCAGTTCGGTTCCCGCGGAGATTCTGGGGAGGTGGCTGAGCAGTGATGAGGTCTGGTGGGAGATCCAAGTGGGACGACGCTCAGCGGTTTCCGGTGCTCCGGACGCACCGCCCCCTTGGGAATCGAGGGAGAGGATGAGGACGCCGCCTAAGGCGAGAAGAATGAGTACCGTGGCAGTGGAAGAGACGTTGGACGGGGGCTGTTTGGTGGGTTCAACAACTTCGCTGGAAGCGTCCCGGGAGTCGACGGTGCTGTAGTCGAGTTCGCCGAGCTCGCGGAGGACACGCGCGGAACTTGTGGTCGCGGCGGCCTTGTGGGCGTCAGAGCAATAGTCACGGTCCTTTAGGCTACGGAGAAGGCCTATCGATTTTTGGCAGTACTTGCAATTCACGTCTACGTTCCCACCTTCATGATGCGGCGATTCTTTCCATTTGCAACATGGCTCAGCGACTATTCCAGAGGGAATTGGGGATTCACCCTACGCAGGCACGCTGCTAAAATAGGGAATCGCTCTTTGCTTATGCTCCAAACTTGGTACGAAAACTGGATCACCCAATGGGAATCGTCACTTTGCTTTCGGTCAACGGACCGGGTGGTACGGCCATTTGAATGGGGTATGGAGTGGACCGAGAAATGGCCGCTTTCGGCGGGGAATAAAAAGGATCCCGAGCAGTATTTTCGGGAGTTGAACGCGGCGATTTTGGCGGCGCCGGAGGCTTTTTTTAGTTATGAGAAGCCGGAGGCGTTTCGGCTAGAGGGCGATTGGCTGCGGTTTCGGACGCCGTTGCTAAGTCCGCATCCGTCGAACAATTTAGTTCATGCGTTGTGGTGCCCGGCGGAGAAGCCGAAGGGAAAGGCGGTGGTGGTATTGCCGCATTGGAATTCGGCGTTGCCGCAGCATGTGGGGTTGGCGAAGGGGATAGCGAAGTTTGGGATTTCGGCGTTGCGGTTGAGTTTGCCGTATCACGATTTTCGGATGCCGGCGGAGTTGCACCGGGCGGACTACGCGGTTTCTTCGAACGTGGGCCGGACGCTAGATGCGACGCGGCAGGCGGTGGCGGATATTCGGGCGTGCGTCGATTGGTTGATCGAAGTGGGCTACACGGAGATCGGGATTGTGGGGACGAGTTTGGGATCGTGCTACGCGTTTTTGGCGAGTACGTTTGATCCGCGGATCAAGGTGAACGTGTACAACCATTGCTCGTCGTACGTGGCCGACGTGGTGTGGACGGGGCTTTCGACGATCCATGTGAAGAAGGGATTCGAGGAGCATTTGGACCGGGATCGGTTGCGGGATTTGTGGGGGGCGATCAGCCCGATGAACTATTTACCGCACTACGCGGCGCACGGGCATAAGAAGAACCTGTTCATCTACACGAAGTACGATACGACGTTTTTGCCGGAGTTTAGCCGCCAAATTGTGGGGGCGATTGCGGACCACAAGATTCCGCATAAGGTGGTGGAGTTGCCCTGTGGGCACTACACGATGGGCGAATCGCCGTTCAAGTTCATGGATGGGTACCAAATCATCAATTTTTTGAAGAGGAACCTGTAGGGTGCTGGAGCCATTGACGGTTCAGACGCTGGTGAAGGGTTGGCGGGCGGAGTCGGACGGGGAGGCATGGAAGAGCCGGGAGTTGATCCTGCATCTGCTGCGGGAGACGCCGTACCCGTTTGCGCGGAACCAGTTTGCGCCGGGGCACGTGACGGCGACGGCGTGTGTGCTGCATCCGCGGGAGGCGGCGGTATTGCTCGTGCATCATCGGCGGTTGGACCGATGGTTGTTGCCGGGGGGGCATGTGGAAGTGGATATCGATGTGACGCTGGCGGGTAGCGCGTCTCGGGAGGCGGTGGAAGAGACGGGGGTGATTCTGGATGCGGGATCGTCGCCGGTGCTGGTGGGGCTTGATGTGCATGGGATACCGGGGCGGAAGAGGGAGCCGTACCATTTGCACCATGACTTGATCTTTCGGTTTCGAGCGGCGACGGCGGTGGTGGCGGGATCGTCGGAAGTGCGGGGGACGGCGTGGTGCTCGGTGGCGCGATTTGGGGACTACGACTTGCCGGATCCGATCCGGCGGGCGGTGATGCGGTCGTTGGGCTAAAAGTATTTGGAACGGTGGGGGAGTCGGGGCGCATATAGTTACAGCAGCCTGTGGTGAGCCGGACCGACGAAGAGTTACTGCCCGCGATCGCCGGAGGCGACGAGGCGGCGTTTCCGGTGGTCTATCGGCGTCGATGCGGCAGGGGAGTGGGCTGTCTGCGGTGGCTCGGCGGTACGAGGCGATGGGCGAGGATGAAATAGGGCCGAGGGTAGATCCACGCGAGGAGTTTGAGCGCGCTGATTTGCGGGCGTAACTGCGGGCGTTGATTCCGACGCTGCCTCCGGCGTACCGCGAGGTGTTGGCGCTGTGTGTGGTCGAAAAGATGACCTACGGCGAGGCGGCACGGATTGCAGAGGAGCCGGAGGGCACGATTCGGTCGCGGCTGCATCGGGCCAAGGCGATGCTGGCGGAGCGGTTGGCTCCGGCGGGATTGGAGGCGGCGAATGTGGTTAGGCCGCGGCGGCGGCGCTCGTGATGTTGTGGTGGCCGGTGGCGTTTGCTCCGGTGGTGGCGAAGGCCGGAGACCGCGCCGTTTGTGGCGGTGGGCGCGTGGCAAGCGGTGGAGCCAATTGAACGGGGAAACATCGTTCGGGCACCGGTGGCGTGGGCGACTTTAGCGAGTTATGGAATGCCGGTGGGTCGCGGACGATTGAGCGAGCCGGCACCGGTTGAGTTGTCGTTGGGCGAAGACGGGACGGTGCGTGCGATGCGGGTAGTTTCGTCGATACAGTAACGTCAGATTAGAGGAGATAACGAGTATGAAGAAGCTAGTTGCCTTGGTAATTGGCGCGGGTGCGGTGGCGATGGCGCAAGCTCCGCCGACGGTGGTGACGCAGGAGCGAATTGAGATTCGGAGATATCGCTCGTCAAGGGTGCTCCGTTCTCGGGGGAGTTCGTGACGGAGAGCGTTCAGCAGTTGGTGGATCGGAACCGGATCGTCTCGAAACGGACGGAGGTTTACGCTCGGGACGGCGAGGGCCGGACGCGGCGGGAGATGGGTCCGGTGACGTTTATCCATGATCCGGTGGCGAAGGTGGAATGGGTGTTGGAGGCGCATAAGAAGACGGCCCGGAAGATGATTCTGCCCGACATGGGAAGCGGGACTTGGCCGGGGAAGAACGTCATGTTTTTCAACCGGGAAATGATGCCCCCAGCGGCCGGAGGGGGGACGGCGATGGTGCGGACGTTTTCGCGTACGGTCGCGGGGAGCGGCGAGATGGGCAAGTTTGAGACGAAGACGGAACCGCTGGGGAAGCGAATGATCGAGGGCATTGAGGCGGAGGGGACGCGGACGAGTGTGACGATTCCGGCGGGTGCTGTCGGCAACGAACTGCCAATGATGACGGTGAGCGAGCGTTGGATGTCGGCGGAGCTGAAGACTGTCGTGATGACGTCGCGGAAGGATCCTCAGGCTGGCGATACGACGTATAAGCTGACCAATCCGCGGAAGGGCGAGCCTTCGCGACTATTCTTCGAACTGCCGGCGGATTATACGGTGGAGAGGGAGAATATAACTGGTCCGGTGATACAAAGGATGCGGATTGAGAAGAAGAACGACTAACCTATAAGGGTGCTTCCCATTCCTCCGTTTTTGAACAATCCGGAGCTCTTTACGCTGTCGGCGGGGTTGGCCGTACTCACATCAATGATTACGCCAGCCCTGTTGCTTTCAGCGACCGGTACCTTTATTTTGTCGACGTCGAACCGCTTGGGTCGATGCATTGATAGGATTCGGAAGATCTCTGAAGTGCTGGAGAACGACTTCGACCCGAAGCATGAGATGCACATCAATCCGGAGCGGAAGAGGCTGCTGCTGGGTCAGGTGGAGATTCTGGGTCGGCGGGCGCGGTTGCTGCAGGAGGTGATGCAGGTGCTGTATTTGGCGGCGGGGATGTTCGTGGGGACCAGCGTGGCGATTGGGATTTCGTCGGTGTTTGTAAGGCAACTGAGTTGGATGCCGATTACGATGGGGCTGGGGGGTGCCTGCTTTTTGGCGTATGCTATGTTTCGGCTGATCTTTGAAGCCCGGATGTCATCGCAGGGGTTACTGTGGGAGATCGAGTTTATGGAACGGGGTGCGGAGAAGCATCAGGAGCCCAGATGAGGAACGAGACGTTACCGCCGGTGTTGGAAGATTATCGGCGGCAAATAGAGAGTGTGAAGGCGGGGGGCTTGGCGCTGGCGGCGCAGATGACGCCGCAGCAGATGCTGGAGCGGCCAGCGGTGGGGGCTTGGAGCGCAGTGGAGATTTTGGACCACATGCGGTTGACCGTGGAGCAGTATTTGTTTGCCATGGACGCGGCGATGGACGGGGCGGTGAAGATAGGGGTACACAATTTGGAGCCGCGGTATGGGTGGGTTTGGAAGTTGTTTTTGAAGATGATGGAGCCTCCGGTGAAGCGGCGGTTTCGGGTGCCCAAGGCGTTTGAGCCGGGTGTGAGGCCGGACGTGGCGACGACGGTGAAGGGGTTCGCGGCGGCGCACGATGGGTTGATTGAACGGATCCATCGGGCGGCGGAGTACGACCTGGAGAAGGTGAAAGTGGTGTCGCCGGCGAGTTCGATGATCAAGCCGCCGCTGGGCTGCGCGATCTTAGCGATGGCAGCCCATGGGCGGAGGCATTTGTGGCAGGCGCGGCAGTTACCGGGTGCGGAACTTCCCGGATAGGGAGTTGAGTTTGTCCTGCATGGAGGGCTGATTCTGCTGCGGGCGCTGCTGCGGTTGGGGGCGACCGCCGCCGGATGGTTTGGGTTCGAGCGCCTTTATCGAGAGGGCGATGCGTTTGGCTTTGAGATCCACGGCGAGGACGGCGACCTTGACGATTTGCCCGGCTTTGAGGAGTTCGGCGGGGTCCGTAATGTAGCGGTGGCTGACTTCGCTGACGTGGACGAGACCGTCCTGATGGACGCCGATATCGACGAAGGCACCGAACTTGGTGACGTTGGTGACGACGCCTTCGAGGATCATGCCGACGGTGACATCACGCATCTCCTTGACGTCCTCGCGGAAGGTGGCGACGACGAACTTATCGCGGGGGTCGCGGCCGGGTTTGCGGAGTTCTTCGCGGATGTCGTTGAGGGTGAAGATGCCGACCTTCTCGGTTTTGAAGCCCTCCATTTTCACCTTTTCGACGACTTCGGGTTTGGCGATGAGTTCGGGGACGGAGAGACCCAGCGAAGCGGCGATGGCTTCGACGACGGAGTAGGACTCGGGGTGGACGGCGGTCATATCGAGCGGGTTGTCGCCGTTGCGAATGCGGAGGAAGCCGGCGGCTTGTTCGAACGTCTTGGGGCCGAAGCCGGAGACGGCCATGAGTTGGACGCGGCTTTTGAAGCGGCCGTGTTCATTGCGGAACTCGACGATCTTTTGGGCGACGCGTTCGGAGAGGCCGGCGACCTGTTTCAAGAGCGGGGCGGAGGCGGTGTTGAGATCGACGCCGACGCGGTTGACGCAGCTTTCGACGGTCTGTTCGAGGCCTTGTTTAAGGCGGCGCTGGTCGACATCGTGTTGATACTGGCCGACGCCGATGGATTTGGGGTCGACTTTGACGAGTTCGGCGAGGGGGTCTTGGAGGCGGCGGGCGATGGAGATGGCGCCGCGGACGGTGAGGTCGAGATCGGGGAACTCTTGGCGGGCGACGTCAGAGGCGGAATAGACGGAGGCACCGGCTTCGGAGACGACGACGCTGAACGGGCCGAGGTTGGCGGCTTTGATGATATCGGCAACTTCGCGGGAGCCGGTGCCGTTGCCGATGGCGAAGGCTTGGACGTTGTGCTGTTGGATGAGGCGGGCGAGCGTTTTGACGGAGCCGGCGACATCCTTCTTGGGTTCGAGGGGATAGATGACGGTGTGTTCGAGTAACTTGCCGGTATCATCGACGACGGCGATCTTACAGCCGCTGCGGATGCCGGGGTCGACGCCGATGACGTTGAGCGCGCCGGCGGGCGGGGCGAGGAGTAGGTTTTCGAGGTTGTCGCGGAAGACTTTGATGGCTTCTTCGTCGGAGCGGTCCTTAAGCTCCAGGCGGATTTCGGTTTGGATGGAGGGATTCAGGAGACGGTCGTAGCCGTCTTCGATGGCGTCATGAAGATGGGGCTGCCATTCGCCGGGGGACTGGCAGACTTTGGCTCGGAGCCAGGCGCAGACTTCGTCGCGGTTGAGTTCGATTTCGAAGTAGAGGATACCTTCTTTGGCACCGCGGCGGATGGCCAACATGCGGTGGGAGGGGATCTTGGAGACGGGTTCGGAGAAGTCGCCGTACATCTTGAACTTGTCCTCGGGGTCGGGGACGCCTTCGATGGCTTTGGAGACGACGATGCCTTTTTCGCCCATCATGGTGCGGACGGCTTTGCGGTAGTCGGCGTTTTCGGCGACCATTTCGGAGATGATGTGGCGAGCACCTTCGAGGGCTTCGACGGGGTTGCCGAAGGTGGCGGCGAAGTCGGCGAGGGGCTGGCCGTTGGGGAGTTGGGCCAACATGTAAAGCGCCAGGGGTTCGAAGCCTTTTTCGCGGGCGACGCTGGCTTTGGTTTTGCGCTTGGGCTTATAGGGGAGGTAGAGGTCTTCGAGCTCGGATTTGTCGAAGGTCTTCTCGATTTTGGCTTGGAGTTCGGGGGTTAGCTTGCCTTGTTCCAGGATGGAGGAGAGGACGGTGGCTCGGCGGTCTTCGAGTTCGCGGAAGTACTCTAGCTTTTCCTGGATGGCGAGGATCTGGACTTCGTCGAGGTTGCCAGTGGCTTCCTTGCGGTAGCGGGCGATGAAGGGGACGGTTCCGCCTTCGTCGAAGAGGGCGATGGTGGAAACCAGGCTTTGGAGCGAGACTTCGAGGAGTTTCGCGATGTGTAGGAGGACAGGGGTAGGAAGGGCTTTCAGATCGGTCATACTTTACGGAAAGAGTATAGGGCGTCGGAGATCGAGAAGCCGGCCACTTCGATGCGATTCAGATCGCGGGTTCCGATGCCGTGTTGTTCGGCCAGCTCTACTGTATTGTCGCAAGTTTCAAAGGGCGCTGTGCCGCGTCCGGCCATGGGGTCGAAGCCCATGACGGCGGCGGCGACGGCGTCGGTGCAGACGGCGTTGGAGCCGGCGATGATGACGCCGGGGGAGCAGCGACGGAGGCGGGACTTGATCCAGGGGCCTTCGCCGCCGGCCATGGATTCGACGCCGTCGATGATGGCGAGATCGATGGGGCGGGCGGCGTTGAGGTCGGCGACAATACGGGGGATGCGGTAACCGTCTTGTCGGGGGGAGTTCGGGTGGAGTTCCTGAGGGGCGCTTTTGCTGGGGGCCCGTTTGCCCGAATGGAAGACGGCGCCGCGGTCGCCACTGGGGGCGAGGGAGGGTTCTTTTTCGCCGGCACCGTCACCATAAATGGTGCAGGGGGTGATGCCGAAGATGTTCTTCATGGACAAGGTGATGCCGGTGGTGGCGTGTTCTTTGAGCTTGGCGAGGGAGACGAGGACGTCGGAATCTCGGAAGATGGGATGGAGGTCGAAGGCGGGGAACAGGTGGCCGCCGGTGGGGACTTGGAAGCGGGCGTAGTGTTTGGCGCCGGCGAGGTAGTTGGTATTGAGGAAGCTGATGGGGCCGCCGGCGTTGCGGAGGACGGTGGGGTCCCAATTGGCGGCGAGCATGTAGGTTTCGAGGGGTTCGGTGGAGGACCAGGGGGATTCGACGATGGTGATGCGTCGGGCGCCGGCGCGGTGGATGAGATAGGACGCCATGCCGATGACGCGGGGGTGGGTCCAGTGGGAGAGTTCGGCGGGGGCATGGGAGAGGTGCTGGCCGGGAATGCCGGTGAGGTTGATCTTCATGACGACGGACTTGTTCTTGACGATGTTTTCGAGGCCGCCGATGCCATCGAAGAGGCGGCGCATGACGTTTTCGAGGCTGGGGCCGTAGGTGCGGGCGCGTTGGATGGCTACGGGGGCGGCGGGGGAGGCGGCGATGAGGGGCAGGGTTAAGAGCGGTGTTGTTAGAAGGGCGCGTCGGGAGAGCACATCCTTATTGGATCATTTTCAGGCGGCGGCGCGGAGCAAGTCTGGATAGTCCTTGGCGGCTTGCCAGACGGCCATGGAGAGGGCTATGACGAGGTCGTCGTGCTCCTGCTGGTCGCCGGAGGGCTTGAACTGGACTAACTCCCGCTCGATGTCGACGAAGCCGGGGGCGGAATCGAGTAACTGGATGTTGCCGAGTTCGAAGACCATCTTGAGCCGGTTGATCAGGTCTGGCCGGGGCAGGCTAAGATAATTATCCTTGAGTTGCCTTTCGACGTGGCCATTCGTCAGTGTTACGGGCTGGACGTGCGCCTTGGGCTGATTCTTGCGGATCAGTTCGACGATGGTGTGGCCGATGCCGGTGGCATCGACTAACAGCTTGTCGATACGGGGCGGTTCGCCATAGGTCGGAGAGTACCGCTGCAACGTGTCGCGGACTAACTGGGGAATTCGAGTGGTTTCGGTATCGAGTGGTAACCTTGTAGAGTAACTTAGTAACAGCGTGGGATATTGGGCAATCCCTTGGGTGACGTTGTCCTTCGGGCCGAAACGCCAGCGGAGTTCGAGAGCGACGATGGCGGTGTGATCTTGCCGCTTGCCGAGGTCGAGGCCGAGATAGATGCGTGTCTTCTCGCGAAGTTGGAAGGGCACTTCGGCTGGTTTGGTTATAATTGCCGCTGTGATTTGGGCTCGGGTTAGTAGCTGCAGGCCGGCTGCGATGAATTGGCAACTATACTCCTGGGCGCAGTAGATGTCGCCGTAGAGACGGCGCTCCGCGGCTAGGAAAGTTGGGCTGAGTCGGGGGCACTCCTCGGCGGGGATGGAAAATCGGGTCCAACCGTTAGTAAGATCGTGCCAGAGTTCGGCGAAGCGGCCGGAGGGTCCGTTGGGGGTCGAGATGACCCAGAGGGAACCGTCTCCGGTGGCCAAAATAGGAGACATGGCTCGGTAAGTTGCTTCGGGGACGTAGGCGGCTTCATCGACGATGATGAGGCGGGCTTGCGAGTAACCTCGGAGCGACTGAGGCACGGCGGGTCGAGCGATGAGCCGGGAACCGTTGGGCAGTTGGAGCGACCGCTCGTTGATGCCGTCGCCTCGGATGGGTAGGCCCAGTTCGGCGGCGAAATGCGTGGCTTTACCGAGGATTTCGCCGGCTTGAGAGCCGACGGGGCCGATCATGAGGATCAGGGAACCGGCGTGACGGAGCGCCAGATAAAGAGCTCGCAGGGCCGCTATCGTACTTTTTCCGACTTGGCGCGAGGTGACGACGATGACCCGGGAAGCGGCGCAACTGAGTATCTCGGCTTGCTTGGGGTCGGCTATGAAGTTGAGCGCCTTTTGGGCCCAGGCTACTGGGTCGTCGGAGAGGCCGAGATCGGGCGAACCCGTGGCCGCGGACAGGCATTTGGTGAGTACCCGGGGAATTGTTTTTCGAGTTGGAGACGGAATCGGCATGGCTTAGGCCGCAATCGGAGGCTTGACCCGACCGAAGCGGACGAGCAAATCCGCAACATCGTAATTTGGGGCGAAACGTTGCATAAACTCCTTATCTTCCAAGAAGTTGAGGACATAGGCCGGCGGCACAAAGTTAGGTTCCTTTTTGGCTTGGTCGGCAATTCCCAGCAGTTCGGCGACAACTTCCGGCGTTGGCCCGGGGTCCTCCAGGGTATTCGAGTCGGCGGAGATATCAACGGGTTCTGGTGGCTGCAACGGGAACAGCTTTCTCGATTGCGCCAGGAGCTTCATCAGTTTTTCGTAAGCTTGGAGATGCGCTTTTTTGTTGCGCTCGATGGTGCGGAAAAATTCCCTCTGCGTGATCGACCGTTTGTGACCGTTGAGAAACTGGGCGTCCATGTCGATATCGGGATACTCCCGCAAGACGGTGTCTAACTCTTCCTGCATGGCTCTTGTATAGAGGGACGTATTTCGGTCGAATTGGAACATTTCGGAGGTCATGCGCCGGACATAGCCTTGTTCGACTTCGGAGTCTGGCTTGAATTTTCGATAGTGGGCTTGGAGACCGCGGAGGTAATCTTCTCGATCATCGGTGGAGATCAAGTTATAGAAAGACGGCAGGTCCTCTTTGTGTAGTTCGACATGGAGACCGGTTGTGATCGCGTTCATTGAACTGCGATATTTGCCGGCGGGCGAGACAGGTCCCTTGCTTTTGCGACCGTTTTGCCGAGAGGCTTCGGCGCGACGCTGTTTTAGTTCATCCGTTGGTTGAGTTGACATAAGATTCTCCGTTGGAAATGGAAAAGGCGCTGTTCCGAATCGCTGGTGAGCAGCAGATGGGGAAGAGCGCCTTCGCACTAAAAAACTAGCAGAGGGGCGTCAAGGAATTGAGCGGGGGGAGGGGGCCGATGTGGTGGGTGTGTGTTGTAAACAATGGGCTTAAGTGGTCTAAAATAAATGTGAATGATCTGTGAACGACTCAATTTCGGCGCGGGAAAATCTCTATTTTTGCTTGATGAGTGGCGTTTCCGGGGGGCGGACGGGGTGGCGGTGCCCTGGGTTACGAGGGCGGTAGTTTAGATGATCGCCATGATTTTCTGTTCTTGGACGGTGGCCCCTGCTTTTATGTCATCTTGCGGGGAATATCACCTATCGGCCTGTTAGAACAAAGCGAACGGAAGCGTTCTGTGAGTCGTCAAAAAGTCGGCCGGAACGGTCGCCTCGCTTCGTTTCCTTTCTCAACGTCAACACCGTCGCTCCCGACTAGCTTCGCGCTTCGGCGAAGGAACGCGCGACGCACTTGGCCGAGCGGCACTCGGTTCGGCATCGGGGGCGGTGTACAACTGCGACGTTTGGCCAGTTTCCGCATACATCGGGACAAATTGGAGGCGACGGTGTAGTAAGCTATAGGCTTCCAAAGTTGGATGAATCGCGGAGGAGCTTTCTGGCTGAACATACTGCGGTGACTGTGTTCGAACGTGAAGGAGTAGTGTCGTGGGCGATTTAACTAGCTTTATTGGTGATTATTGGCACCTCGCTATTGTCGGAGCGTTACTGCTCGGTATTTCCTTTGATTTTCTGCGGCGGTTCGTGATGCCAGCAGCGCATCTAGCGAAGGAACTGAAGGACTCAATTGGCGCATTGAAAAGCGTCAAGGAAAGGACAATCGGAAAAATTATTGACCTCGATGAGCTCGCGTCGAAGGCGATGACGAAGCACTTTTTGCTTCAGCTTTGGAACGAATATATCAAAACGCTCCACCCACAGAAACGGGATGATGATTCTGGCCAGACTAGGATTATTGAGTGGCGGGCGACAGCGACGGCCGGAACTTATTTCACCCAGCAGGCGATCATAGACTCTCGACTTCATTCCGAGTACTTCAAACACGTGCCGGGGATTCTGACCGGCCTCGGAATTATCGGCACTTTCGCCGGGCTGATTTCTGGCCTGAACCAATTCGGTGTCTCGTTAGATCCAACGGAAGCGCAAAAGCAGCTCCGCAATTTAGTCAATTCCGTCGGTCATGCTTTCCTCGTGTCGGCATCCGCGATCATACTGGCGATAGCAATCACATTCATTGAGAAGTTAACGGTTACTCGTCGCTATCGGCAGGTGGAGGAACTTTGCGAACTGATCGACAGCTTTTTTACGACGGGTGCTGGTGAGGAATATCTAGCGCGGTTGGTCACGGCTTCAGAGACTTCTGCCACACAGTCGGCTCATTTGAAAGACGCCCTGGTGGTCGACCTTAAGCAGATATTGACCGAGTTGACTACACAGCAGATCACGGCCCAATCGGTGCGGTCTGGTCAGATTTCCGTCGACGTAGGGAAGGCTATCGCGGATAGCTTGGGCGAACCGATCAGAACGATTTCCGAGGCTGTCAGGGGAGTAAGCGCAAATCAAGGGGACGCGGTGAATAGGATGCTCACCGATGTGCTCGCCAGCTTCTCGGCACAGATGGGCGAGATGTTCGGCGGGCAGATGCGAGGGATGTCCGATCTCCTTCAGCGGACCAGCGAGTCAATGAATGCCACCGCGTTACAGTTTAGCCAGCTTGCTGCAAATATGGACAAGGCTGGCACCGGGGCGGTCGATGCTATGGGGGAGCGGCTGAATCGGTCGCTCGAAGCAATGGAGGCTCGGCAGCAGGCCATGAACCACCAAACCGGAGCATTTGTCGAGCAAGTCCGCTCGCTGGTTGCCGAGTCGCAGTCTGAATCGTCGAAACAATTGCAGGCAGTTCTGGGCGCGGTCGGCGAGCAAGTCGTGGGAGTTGTTGCGGAATTGCGAAAGCAGGCAGAAGCTTCAGCCGAATCTCAGGGCCAACGCCACGAACGGTTTGAGAAGAGCACCGGAGGCGCGATTGGATCGCTTTCCGCTCATATAGAACGGCTGCTCGATCAATCAATTAAGACGAACAGGGCGCTACAAGAAACCGTAGAAAGACTAGCGTCGGCCACCGACAAATCCATTACGGGAATGAACTCCGGAGCGGAGACGCTATGTCTCGCCGCGACCGACTTCGCAAAGGCCGGGCAGGGCGTTTCGGAATCAATGCGGGCATCAACCGTAGCCGTTGAGACGATTAAGTTGGCTGCTGGCCAGTTGGTATTGGCTACGAATGGCAGCAAGGCGGTGTTGGAGGACTACGGCAAGACCCGGGATACGTTCGCACGGATGGTCTCGGAACTAAATGTGACCCTCGATAATGCGAAGCGAGATGCTTCCATGACGTCCGCATTGATTGGACGTATTGAAGCCGCGACTTCCCAGCTTGCGAGGGCCCAGACTCAGTCCGAGAGCTACCTCAAGGGCGTTACCGAAGTGCTTGTTAAATCCCACGAATCCTTCGCAGAAAATGTTGGAAAAACGATGCGTGAAAGCAATCGGCACTTTCAGGATGAGCTTTCGAAGGCGGTCGAGTTACTCTCGGGAGCCATAAGAAACCTCGGCGACGTCGTAGACGAGATAGCACCAAAGAAGAGATGAGCATGTTTGGAATCAAAGCATCAGCTGGGAAAGGCGGAAAGGAGGAGGCCGAGAAGCCATTCTGGATTTCCTTTTCTGACTTAATGACTGCGCTCATGGTACTTTTCTTGGTTGCTATGGCGGTCGCGCTTATGGCGGTTACCCAGGGAATTGCGGCGATGCAGAAGAAGGGTGAAGGACGACAGTCGACGATTAATAGTTGCCTGAGCGACGTTGAGGCCCTGACCAAGCGCGACGAGTTCAAGGGTATCTCCCTGAGGGGGTACTCCATTGAATTCGGCACACTGGCCGAATTCAAGAACAACGATCATCGGCTCGATTCCGACCAGGAACGGCTCGTTCGCGCTTTTGTTCCGAAGGTTTTGGTTGTTGCTCGCCGCAAAAGTTGTGATCAGTGGCTCAAACGGGTAGTCGTTGAAGGGTTCGCTAGCCAAGTTGGTTCGTACCTGTACAATTTGAATCTGAGTTTTCTCCGATCCCAGCGAATCCTCTGCGTTCTTCTGGATTCCCAAGCTGAAAACTCGCTTGCAATCGCTGATCGCAGACAAATCCGGACCCTTTTTCTCGCGGGCGGATCCTCTTTTAATACCGTTTCAAAGAGCCCGGCAGAAATGCGGCGCGTGGAATTGAAATTGGAATTTAGGGACTTAGGAGCGGAGCGCGAGCTGGTGCGGGAAATCCCGTGGGATGAAGATGCAAAGTGTCCCAACGATTCGAGATGAACGACGCACTTACCTCTTTGGAACTCGGACTCACCCGAACGTTTGCTGAAGCTGTTCGGGCACCTGAAGGGTGGCGAGACCTTTCGCCAATTTCTCGCGCCTTGGCAAGAGTACAGCGAGATCACGGCAGTGCGGGTATAGCGGGCGATCCTCGCTCGATTATGTCCGCCATTGACAGCTTTCATCGGACGAGCGAGATTGAGGGACTTCGGAACCTTAAGTATGTCTGTCTTGGTGTAGGAGTATCGAATTCGCGCGGCTGGTGCGTGCTTGCCGATGTTTGGGCGCGCGGCCATCTGTTCAAGCTCGTTGAAGCTCAGACAGAGGTGCGGCGGCGAATTCGGTGCTATCAGGCCCTGTTGTCGAGCTACTGGACGTTTTCAATTTACTCTGGCGAAGCCTCGGATCTTGCAGTACAGGGGTGGGGGGAGCTTCGCTTGTGGCTTCGCGCGGAGCGCCAACGGATCTTGCTGTCCAATGAACCGAAGCCGCCTTGGTTTGGCGACCTGACACGCCACGTGCAATTGTTGAGCGACGAGCCTTGTGAGAAGTTCGGAGCGGCCCTGCTGAACGGCGATTCGTCTGGATTGAATGATGCGATGAAGGCCTTGGCGATACCTCAAGAGTCTTGGGTGTTGGAAGAGGCTGTCTACGCGCGCATTCGGGCAGCGGTAAAAGTCAACGACGATAAGTTCAAGCTGCTAATACCGAGTCTTCTGGAATTGGCGATGGGCAAGGGCGGCGTGAAGATCGGTGAGCGGTTACGGATTCGCTGTGTGGCTCAACTGGTCTCGCGGTACGGAGGATGTAACGATAGGCCAGAGAACATGGCCTTGCGCGATGCTTCCACATCCACGATCGGAAATCCATGGCTAAACAGGGCGAAGTGGGACTCAAGGGTCACGGATGCGAACGGAAAACCAGATGATCGTGCCCGCGAGATGGTTAACGGCTGGCTGAAACGTCGACTTATTGAGGATTTCTTCCTGCTGCTTAGCTACGACGGCACGGGCGACCCAAGAAGGCTTGACTACTGGCTTCGATACGAACCCTTTATCGAGGACATGTGGTTTGCGCTTGGAACGGATGCTCGGTCTAGACGCGGCGCTGCCTTTTATGAGTTCCGGTCTCGTGCCAGAGGTCGGTTGTTAGACTTGACGAAAACCACCGCCGGGAACAACGCGTTCGTTATGCGAATCGGCAACTACTTGGCTGTCGAATTTGGCGAGAAAGGGAACGCCTTTTATCTCCTCAAGTGGGGCGCTTTAGATGAGTCGCTTCTTGATATTTTACAATCCGGTCGCGCCCGCGCTTTTGTTGAGATTGGCGAACTGAAAGTGAAGGATCCGGCAATAGCTGTGGCCAGGATGAACCATATCAGTTCGGCGGCGCAGAGTTGGGAGCAGAAATTCGACGATCAAATGTTCCCGTTCCTCGGAAGGAAGCCTGCGAAGGCGCCGCGTGGAGCTGACGTTGCCCAACTTTCACGAGCACGAAGCTTCAGCGGTGCTGAATGGAAACGATTTGTGATGGCTAACGAGCTTGAAGTGGAAGATCGTAGGCCGATCGGCGGTGCGCTTTGGGTAGTCGGCCAAGAGCAGCCCCAACATGTTGTGGCCCAACTCAAGGCGCTCGGGTTTAAGCTAAAAACGCATCGGGGCTGGCACAAGGAGTAACGAATGCGCTGGTCCGCGGTTCGATCGAAGAGCAAATCGGCAGTCAAGGCAGCCCTCTAATGTTAGAAACGAGCGTTTCATGGAACCAAGATGGCGTGGCGTTTTCTCTCGCCCCTCAAATCGAGAGCGTAACGGCCTTTCCGGCCTCCGAACTTTCACTGCTGATTCGCCAGTTGGAAGAGGAAGGCTACGTCGAGACGGAAGTAGACCGTCACGTCCTAAGATGGTCCGAGTTCTATCGGCTTGTTAGGTCGGAAGACACCCAAAGCATCGGGCTGTTGGGTCTACCTGGAATCGATCAATGGCACCTTTCACTTGCGAGCCGAGGGACGCTCACAGACCGCGATTTCTCGGTGGTGATCGCCGGATGGATTGATGCTGAAGGTCGCGAGCACACCGGAAACGTTGACAGAGTTGGTGCCGTCGTCACCGCTGGAAAGCGGGTGGCCATTTTGAGCGAGGGCGTCTGGAGACTCGCGGAAGAGATTTCAGGATTTTGGAATCGACCAGCATCATCCCGGACGGCAGACCTGAATCGCAGAGGATGGGCGAAAATTAGGGCTCTCGCGGTAGCGGCCAATTCTGATCTTACGGACTTTCTCCGCAAAACAGTTGTCCTGACGCCCGATCGGTTGCGGATTGATATGCGCAAGAGTGATATTGATGGCGCGAGGTGTGGTGGACCCCAAAAACTAGACACAAAAATGGTTATTGCTTAAGTGTAGGAGGGCATTGAAAATGAAGGAGAATCAATGCCTCGAACACGCAAGACTCACTCGCCGGCTTTGAAAGCTAAGGTGGCGGTGGAAGCCAT
>JANXMS010000390.1 GCA_025354525.1 Acidobacteriota bacterium | reverse complement strand
GTTCTGGAAACCCGAACTACCGGCCCCGTATTGGGCGGACGGCAAACTACGTTTGTCCCAGCTCAGGGCCCCGTCCATGCACGCGCTTGTCGTCGATCTCGCCGAGGCTCTCTCCCCCTTCCTCTCTCCCGACATTGCTCCTGATCTCTTCAGACGTCGCGGATTTGCCCTCTGTTAAGTCAAGACTTGCTATAGAGCATCGCGCCGACTTGTTGCTATCAACGCTGCGCAGGTACATCGAAGCCGCAGGCGGAAAGTTAATATTGGTTAAAACAATTCCCAGGCGACCAACAGTGCGACCTTACCGCTTTCGGCGATCCGTTGGGCTTCGAGGTACTTGATTAGCGGGTTTCGGGATCATTCGCCCCCAGATCTTTGCCAGTTTCCTAGCGTTTTGGGAGTTTGTGTCGCCAAGGGCCCCTCGAAATCATGCCACAGGCTCGCGCGATGCTACGGAAGCCATTGAATCTATTGGGTCGGAGGCCGCTAATCAATTACGCTTCGACGATGGGATACGACTTCCTGAATTTGTAGCTGTTCCTACAACGCAGGTTCGCAAAACGACTCCGAAGCGGGCCAGTCGAATTACCCGCTAGCGGAGGACGACGTCCCAGACTTTAGTGCGACGGTCCTTACCTGTGGGGCCTTCGACTTCCAGGGTGACGACGTACTCGCCGGGCTTTTCGTAGACGTGCTGGGGGTGGCGGACGGTGGAGGTCTGGCCGTCGCCGAAGTCCCATTGGTAGGTCGTCACCGGGCCGTGGGTAGCGTCCTGGAACGCTACTAAACGGCGGTCGGGGTCGATGATCTGGAAGGTCCAATTCGCCTCAATGGGGCGTCGGAGGGTGGCTTCTAACGGCATGAGACGGAAGGCGACCAGGTCGGAGGCGTCGCCGTACATGGACGTCTTGTGGGAGAGATTCCAAAACGCTCGGTACTTGGGGTTATTCTCGTCGTCGTAGTCGAGGATTGACCAAGAAAGGCCGATGACCTTGTTTTCCCATAGCTTGCTTTCGACCGAACGGGCGGGGCCTTCGTAGGCGGCGTAGTCAAACGGGGTGATGTAGAACTCAAGGGTCAGCTTGCCGCTTTGGCCGGGCTTGAAGTTGTAGTCATAGGCCGCGTTGGCATAGGGGAGGTTCTTGATCCAGGGTTGGCAACCCCAGACCATGGCCCAATCCTTACCGTCGGCCGGAGTGAAGATGTGATAGTTCTGGGCGTGGATGCCGTGGAAGGTGAAATGGGCTTCGTTGGGGTCGTAGCCCTTGACGGGATGCTTCTGTTTGATGAAGGGGCCGCCGGAGAGGTCTCCGTCGACCACGACTTCGAAGATATCGTTGTGGAGGTCTCGGTGGCGGAAGTCCCAGTAGTTGTCGGAGGCCTCGTAAAGGAAATAAAGACGATTGAGCCCTTTGACCCAGCCGACTTTGACGGTGACGTCGAGGTCCTTCTTGTCCAGGGGAGTGTTGTTGACGGTGTCTTTGAGTTGGTCGATGCCGATGGAATAGCTGGGCGGGACGAGGGCCCAATCGTCAGTTTTGCCGTCGATGCGGGGGATTTGGTTAGCGGGGAATTGGAAGACGCGGAACTCGACGCCGGGGCGCTCGAGGGCGAGGAGGGGGAGGGCGATGAACAGGCAGGTTAGGCGGAGCATGAGGTGATTTTAGGCGATCATGAGGCCGACTCGGTAGAAGGATTGGAGAGCCGTCGCGATGAGCTCGGGCTGGGCTCCTTTGATTAAAGGGGCGAGGGCGGAGACGGGGCGGGTGCCGTCGAGGAGGGCGAGGGCGAGGGCGAGGAACCAGCAGGTTAGGCGGAGCATGGGGTGATTTTAGGCGATCATGAGGCCGACTCGGTAGAAGGATTGGAGAGCCGTCGCGATGAGCTCGGGCTGGGCTCCTTTGATTAAAGGAGCGAGGGCGGAGACGGGGCGGGTGCCGTCGAGGAGGGCGATGAGTCGGCAGGAGAAATCGTCTTCGAAGCGGACTTGGGTATGCAGCATGGTTGTGAACAGAGTACCGGAGGCGGCTTGGAGGCGGGCGAGGGGGTTGGCGGTGGGATTGACTTTGGACGGAGAGGCGACGGGCGGGTCGGCGTGGCGCAGGAAGAGGAGCCCGTTGACGGCGAGGGAGATGAGTTGGTCGAAGAATGGGGTTTCGGCGACGGCGTTCCAGTCGGGGAGGAGCTCGGCGAGGGGCAGGGAACGGGGCCAGACAGCCTCCAGGCGGTGGATGACGGCGGAGAGAAACGGATTGTTTGATTGCATTTGTCCGGGCCCACCGCCGTTACGGAAAGTTTCCGAGCCGCTGGGGTTGCGGCTGATGAAATAGAGAGGGGAGGCGACGCGGAGCTTCAGGAGGTTTTCGTTGCAAGACTCGCGTTGGATGGGGAGGTCGCCTCGGCAGAGAAGGGTGCGGCGGAAGCCGCGGTAGGTGACGAAATCCAGGTACTGCTGGAAGATGACTTCGTCGCCTTGAGAAAGGGCGCGGAGTTCGGCGAGGGTTTCGGGGGGGACGTTGGGGCGGAGGGTGGGGCGGAGGAGGGCCTCGGCAAGGTACTGGAAGCCGTGGCGAGCGGCGAGGGCGACGAAGTCTGCGACGTAGAAGCAGTTGTACGCCCCGCCGAGTTCGTCGTGGAAGGTGACGGCGTCGGGGCGGGCGCCGAGGCGTTTGATTTCGGAATCGAGAGTGGCTTGCCAGAGGGGGTCGGTGACGAAGTCGCGAATGGTGGAGAGGAAGTGTTTGCCGTCGGTGACGCGAGAGGATGAGGGGCCGGGGGGTTGGTGGTGCAGGATTTGGCGGGAGGCTTCGCGGGCGTGGGCTTGGGGGTAGGTGTTGTAACTAGCGAAGATTACGCCGTGGGGGGTGAGGTGGGCTTGGCAGACGGCGAAGAATTTATCCAGGACGAAGCCGGGGACCCAGGTGCAGAAGCCGTGGGCGATGATGTAGTCGAAGGTGCCGAGGGACGGGGGGAAGGCGAGGATATCAAGGGTGTGGAGTTCGATGTTCGATAGGCCGAGGGAGCGGATGACGGCTTGGCCGGCTTCGATGGGGCGGGTGGCGAGGTCGAAGCCGACGAAGTGGGACTGGGGGTCGACGAGGGCCATGGGGATGAGGTTGTTGGCATCGCCGCAGCCGACTTCGAGGACTCGGCAGGGGCCGGTGGGGGGTGTTTGGCCGAAGAGCGTGGCGATGGCGGCAAGGTTGTCGGGGTGGGTTTCGGAGAAGGCGAGGCTCGGGTAGAGGACTTGATCGTAGGTAGATGACATATCGGCTTGGGCGACTGTGATTGTAGACCAAGGCGGGGGGGCGGGGCAAAAGTGGGGAGAAGAGCGGCCGGGTTGGCCGCTCGGTTAGCTTTAGGCGCGATGGCGGCGGAGGAGGAACGCGAGGGCGGCTCCGCAACCGGTGAGCAGGAACGTGGAGGGTTCGGGGACGTTGCCGTTGGTTTGTCCGGGCGCGTCGCTTCTAACGATGAGGCCTAGGCCGGTGGAGTCGTATTCGAACGAACCGTTGCTGCCGACGGCGAAGTAGGCATTGGCTCCGGCGGCCAGGGCGAAGGTACCGGTGACACTGACCGGCGAGCCAATGAAGTTGGCGGGCATCACCGAAGAACCGAAGGTAGTAGTAGGTGTGGTCTCATAGGCGAGGAAGAGTTCGACTCCACCGCCACCGGATGTGTCTTGATCGATGAATGAGCCATTACAAGGTGTAGTTGGCGGCGACAGGTGCGGTGAATCGAACGACGGCGAGTCCGCGGTTAGAACTGGGGTGCAAGGTGAGGAAATTAAGTTCGAAGAGAGTAGTTGCAATGCTGAAGGTGGAATTGGGTTTTGCCATCGAAGCCCCCCCAGTCCAGCAGGCGACTCCGGCACCGCAGGCACCGTTGAAGTTTGCGGGGACGAAAGGGACGAAAGCTACAGGGGTGGTAACGCTGTTGGAAGAGCCGTAGGACTAAACCCCGCTGGCGTTGGTGCTGCTGAACTCGTTATCCTAATAATCGGCAGTTGAACCGTCTTTCCGTGGCGGTTGGCGTTGGAAATGTGTGGTGGACCCCAAAAACTAGACACAAAAATGGTTATTGCTTAAGTGTAGGAGGGCATTGAAAATGAAGGAGAATCAATGCCTCGAACACGCAAGACTCACTCGCCGGCTTTGAAAGCTAAGGTGGCGGTGGAAGCCAT
>JANXMS010000111.1 GCA_025354525.1 Acidobacteriota bacterium | reverse complement strand
CGTTCGTTCAGCGACTCGACCAGTCAATACTTTGTAGCGGTACTTCGTAATCCACACCACGTGGTACTTCAGGTCATAAACCGCATGGGCACTCCGTCGATACTCGGCCATCAATCTATTTTGCAATACTGTGGCTGAAAGGCGGGGGGATTAGACTCGGCGCATTGAACTAAATTCGTACCGCATCGTGTGATTGCGGAAATAGAGCAGGGTGATCGTCAGCGGGAAGGCGATCATCGTCAGCGCCGCCCTCAACACCTAGTACCGCATCAGATTCTCGACGGGTCGCGTAAAAGCGGGGATGGGAGTCACCGGATTCGATAACATAAGAGGAGAGCTAGCAACTAAGACTATGTCAAAACGTGAATTTCAAACTGAAGTCAGCCAACTGCTTCAACTCATTATCCACTCGCTTTATTCGCATCAGGAGATCTTTCTTCGGGAGTTGGTCTCGAACTCCTCCGATGCGCTCGATAAGCTGAAGTATCTCTCGCTCACCGAGGAACCCTACAAGTCGCTACCTTTCGACCCTCGCATCGACCTGGAGTTGAACGAAGAGGCCGGAACGCTGAGCATCTCCGATACGGGCATCGGCATGAACGATGAAGACCTCGTCTCTCATCTCGGGACCATCGCCCGGTCTGGCACCAAAAACTTCCTGGCAAACCTTTCCGGTGATGCCAAGCGGGACTCGAACCTGATCGGCCAGTTCGGCGTCGGCTTCTACAGTGCCTTCATCGTCGCCGATAAGGTTGAGGTCGTCTCCCGGAAGGCTGGTGAAGAGACTGCATGGCGCTGGACGAGCGACGGCAAGTCGGGCTTCGAACTCGAACCCGCCGAGCGCGCCACCTACGGCACCACCGTCACCCTGCACTTCCACGAGGAAGGCAAGGAGTATGCCAATAGCTACAAGCTCCGCGAGATCGTGAAGAAGTACTCGAACCATATCGCCTTCCCGATCTTCCTCACGGCCGACGAAAACGAGTGGGACGAAACCGAGAAGAAGTCGATCAAAAAGCGCTCGACCAAGCAAGCCAACGCGGCGAGCGCCCTGTGGAAGCGACCAAAGTCCGAACTGAAAGACGAGGATTACAAAGAGCTCTACAAGTCCATCTCCGGCGATTGGGAAGACCCGCTGCTTTGGTTCCACACCAAGGCAGAAGGCACGATGGAATATACGACGCTCTTCTACATCCCGTCGAAGGCTCCATTCGATCTGTTCCAGGCTGACTATCGTCCGGGTGTAAAACTGTACGTCCGCCGCGTGTTCATCATGGACGATTCGAAAGAGTTGCTGCCCACCTACTTGCGCTTCGTTCGCGGCGTCATCGACAGCGAAGATCTGCCGCTGAATGTCAGCCGCGAGATCCTGCAACAAAATCGCGTTCTCACGGCAATTCGCACCGCCAGCGTAAAGAAGATTCTCTCGGAACTCAAGTCTGTCGCCGCCGACAATCCGGATCAGTACATCAAGTTCATTGAGGAGTTCAATCGACCGCTGAAGGAAGGCCTCTATAGCGACCACGCCAACGAGGAGACCCTGCTCGACCTCATCCGCGTGAAGACGACGACCGCCGATTCCTGGACGAGTTTTGCGGAGGTGAAGGGCCGGATGAAAGAGGGCCAGAAGGCCATCTACTTCATCACCGGACAGAACGCGACGCAGCTACGGACATCGCCTCTGCTCGAAATCTACAAGAAGAAGGACATCGAGGTCGTGATCCTGGCCGATGAAATCGATGAGTTCGTCTTCTCCCGGATCGAGAAGTATCAGGAGATCGAACTCAAGTCGGTAAACAAGGCTTCGGCCGGCGACGACTTGAAAGATGAAACGACCGAGGAGAAGCGAGAGGCTCTGACGCCGTTGCTCGAGAAGCTGAAAGGCGTGCTCGGCGATAAGGTAAAGGACGTTCGCCAGTCTTCGCGGCTCGCCGACAGCCCGTCGTGCATCGTGACCGACGAGGAAGAACCGTCGATGCAGATGCGCCAGATGCTGCGCGCAATGGGCCAGAAAGAGATGCCGGACGCCAAGCCGATTCTCGAGATCAACCCCGATCACGACATCGTGAAGAAGCTACTCGCGGTGACCGACGATTCGTTGCTGGAAGACACAGCATTCCTGCTGCTCGATCAGGCATTGCTCGTCGAAGGCATTGCGCTAGAAAACCCTAGCGAGTTTGTCCAACGGCTGAACCGGGTTTTGACCCGGGCGGTCTAATCGAGCGCGAAGGAGACGATGGTGCCGCCAGCCGCGATGGCTACATGCTGGCGGCCCTTGACGAGGTAGGTCATCGGCGAGGCCTTCCAGGCCTGGCCGGTGTTGAAGTGCCAGAGCGTCTTGCCGGTTGCGGCGTCGGCGGCGGCGAAGGTCCCGCCGGACTCTCCGTAGAAGAGCAAGCCACCGGCGGTGGTCAACACGCCGGAGTAGTTCGCCTCGGGGGCTCCCACTTGCGGGACCTCCCAGACAATTTTTCCGGTTTCGATATCAAGCGCTCGCAGGAGCTTGACGGGCGGGTTGGCGGGATCATTGTACGGAACGAACCAGTTCCCGGCTTGCCGGTATAGGTTGCAGTCTTCGACGGCCATGACGTAGAACAGCTTGGTATCGGGGCTGTAGGAGGTGGAGTACCAATTGGTGGCACCGCGGACGGCCGGGCAGGTCTTGGTTCCGCCGGGCGTTGGTTTGCTGTTGGCGGTCAGAATGGGCCGACCCTTCGGGTCGATGCCGGTGGCCCAGGTGAGGCGCTCGACGAAGGGTTTGCCAAGTAAGAACTCGCCGGTGACCCGGTCGAGGACGTAGAAGAATCCGTTGCGATTGGCTTGGAGGAGGAGCTTGCGGTCGCGCCCTTGGAATTTGGCGTCGACGAGGACGAGGGGTTCGGTGGCATCCCAGTCCCAGAGGTCGTGAGGCGTGAACTGGAAGTGCCATTTCAGTTTTCCGGTTTTCGGGTCCAGGGCAATGACGCAGTCGGTGTAGAGGTTGTCGCCGACGCGGTCGGTGCCGTCGGTGTCGGGGTAGGGGTTGCCGGTGGGCCAGTAGAGGGTGTCGAGTTCGGGGTCGTAGGAGCCGGTCAGCCAAGTGGCACCTCCGCCGTATTCGATGGCCTTGCCTCTCCAGGTTTCGGAGGCGGGCTCGCCGGGTTTGGGGATGGTCCAGAAGCGCCATACCTCTTCGCCGGTGGTGGCCTTGAAGGCGGCGAGGAAGCCGCGGAGTGGGGCGTCGCCGCCGGCGATTCCGGATATAACGAGGTCGCCGACGACGAGCGGGGCGGCCGTGGTTCCGAAGGCTCCCTTCAGATTGGCGGGCATGAAGACCTGCCACATCAGGGCCCCGGTCAAACGGTTGAGGGCGATAAGATGGGCATCGTCGGTCGAGAAGAAGATGCGGTCTCCGAGGAGGGCTGCGCCGCGCTGAGCACCTTTGGCGGCGTCACCCGAGATTTTCGTGGCAGTGGAACGGGTGCGGTCGTAGCACCAGATTTCGCGGCCGGTGCTGCTGTCGAGGGCACAGACACGATTGGGCGCTGTCACGTACATGATTCCGTCGGCGACTAAGGGCGTCGTTTGCAAGCTCATGTGGGGCAGGGCGTAGGTCCAGGCTGGTTTGAGGCGGGCGGCGTTGGTCGAGTTGATTTGCTTCAGAGGGCTGTGGCGGTTGGCGCTGGGCAAGCCGTGGTAGCCCGGCCATTCGCCGAGCGCCGGTTTCTGGATTTTGTTCTGGTCCTGGATCGTGACGGGCGGGAGGGCCGCTTGCACGGGCCCGGTGGGCACTCCGCCGCGGGTGCTCAAGTAGGCGAGCAGGTTCTGCGTTTCAGTGGCGGTGGCTTTCAGTGCCGGCATGAGGGACCGTTTTTCGAAGTCGAGGCTCTGGTAGTCGACGGCGGTGAGCAGATGCATTTTGCCATCCAGTGTTTGGAGTTGGAGGTCGTGCTGTCCGCGGCCTTTGGCGAAACCGCGAAGGGTTTGTCCGTTCTTGAGGCGGACATTGACGACAGCCCAAGGATCGTCGGGGCAGAAGGCCCAACTGGGGCAACTGGCACCGCTCTTCTTACCCTTACGGGAGCTGGGATCCGCGAGGGTCTGCTCGAGTTCCCGGACGGTCAGTTCGCGGCCAACATTGGAGAGATCGGGTCCGTTGGAGCCGCCTTGGCCCTGCACCATATGGCAGCCGAGGCACTTCTGGTTGAAGAAAGTTTTGCCCGCTTGGCTATCGCCGGCTGGGTGGGCGTCGAAGGCGGAGGAATTCCAGGAGCGCAGGGCGGCAGCGAGTTCGTCGAGTTCTTTGGGGGGGAGGGCGAAGGCCGGCATCCCGCCGTTCGTGCCTTTGCGGATCAACTCTCGAATCTGTGCTTCGGACTTGGAGCGGAGTGAGCGCGTATCGATCAACCCCGGACCTCGATCAGTACCGGTAGCCGAATCCGCGTGACAGGCTGCACAGTATTTTTGATAAATCGCGGGGATTGTTTGGGCTTGGCTCAAGAGGGTGGAGGCGGCAACCAGAAGGAGAGAGATGCGTACAAGCATGGCCCCAACAGTTTATCTCACCGGCTTCGGCCACCCGTTTTGTTGCCTATCGAGATTTTGGCGGTTCGGATGAAGGGATGTCTGGCTATGAGCACTTCTTCTGAGCCGACCGGCTTGGGCATTGGACCCTTCGGTGCCGACTTCGCAGTTTGTGCTGGATCGCTGGGGGCGGACGGGTTTCTTTGCCACCTCGCTGATTGGTGTGGGTAAGGACGACAAAGCGCAGCGACGGCCTTGGGCTTTTGGAGGTGACGGGTTAGATGGTTGCCCCTTCACCGCCGTAGGCGAAGAGGAGGAGGTCCAGGCTGAAGGTGACGTGGGTGGCGGTGGGCGGGGTGGATTGGAGGGGACGGTAGATGGCGAGGAGGATGTCGAGGACGGAGGCGGGGTCGAGGTCGGCGGCGGTGGTGACGCGGTGGTGGGCGAGAAGGTTGAAGTGACGGCGGAAGGTTTCGACGGTCCGCTCGACGCGGTCGCGGGTGGCGCCGCGGAGTTCGATGAAGTCTTCGGGGGCGGGGATGGCGACAAGGAGGCGGCCGTCGGGGCGGAGGACACGGTGGAACTCCGGGGCGTTCATGCGGGCGGTGATGGAGAGGACGAGGGAGAAGGTCGCGTTGGCGTAGGGGATTTGTCGGTCGGCGTTGGCGACGATCCATTGGCAGGAGGGGTAGCGGCGGGCGGCGGCATCGACGGCGGGGACGGAGATGTCGACGCCGTGGCCTTGACAGGAAAGCCGCTGGGCGAGGGAGCCGAGGTAGAAGCCGTCGCCGCAGCCGGCGTCGAGGACGATGTCGTGGGCGGTGGGGGCGGCCAAGGTGGCGATGGCTTCAAGGAGGGGGGCGGTGAAGCCACGGTCGTGGAGGCGGCGGCGGGCGGCAACGGCGGCGGCGGTATCGCCGGGGTTTTTGGAGCGGCGGTCCTGGGGTTGTAGAAGGTTGGTGTAGCCGGTGCGGGCGACGTCGAAGGAGTGGCCGCGGGGGCAGAGGAGACGGTGATCCGCGGGGGCGAGGGCCTGTTGACAGCCGCGGACAGGGCAAATGAGCATTGACCCGAGTTTAGCGAAGGGGTGAGGTATGATGCGTTGAGATGCAGGCTTTCGTGATTGGCGGGACGCGGAATTTGGGTCCGGGGATTGTGCAGGAGTTGGTGAAGAAGGGGTTTCGGGTGACGGTGTTTCACCGGGGGCAGACGGTGGCGGAATTGCCGGAGGGGGTGGAGCGGGTGCTGGGGGATCGGCGGAGCGAGGCGGATTTGAGGCGAGCCGTGGGGGAGCGGAGCTTCGAGCTGGTGGTGGATACAACGCTGTATACGGGGCCGGAGGGTGAGGTGGCGGGGCGGGTGCTGGCTGGACGAGTGGGGCGGTACGTGATGCTGAGCACGGGACAGGTGTACTTGGTGCGGGAGGGGTTGGAACGGCCTTTTCGGGAGGAGGACTATGAGGGCCGGGTAATGGCTGATCCGGGATTGGGGAGTGCGGACTATGGGGATTGGCTGTATGGGGTGGAGAAGCGGGCGGCGGAGGAGGCGCTGTGTGCGGCGGGGTTGCCGGTGACGGTGCTGCGATTGCCGATGGTGAACAGTGAACGGGACCACTATAGCCGGATAGCCGCATACTGGTGGAGGCTGCGGGATGGGGGGCCGATTTTGGTGCCGGCGGGGGCGCACTTGCGACTGCATCATGTGTACGGGGGCGACGTTCAGCGGTGCGTTGGGATGCTGGCGGGGAGCGAGGTTGGGAAGAGTCGGGCGTTCAATTTGTCGCAGGATGAGGGTCCGGAGATTGAGGAGTTTCTGGAGGAGTTGGCGCGGTTGGCGGGGCGGGAGTTGCGGTTAGTTCGGGTGGCGAGGGCGGAGTTGGAGGCGGCGGGGCTGTTGCTGGATTGCTCGCCGTTTAGTGGCCGGTGGATGTCGGCGGTGGACAACGGCCGGAGCAAGCGGGAGTTGGGGATGGTGTATACGCCTTGGCGGGAGTATGTGGCGGCGATCGCCAAGACGCTGCCGGAAGGGGCGAGGCGGGAGAGGCGGGGGGAGGAGCTACGGCTGGCATTGGGAAGAACATGACGAAAATGGTTCGGCGAACAGTTTTGGGAGGCGCGTGCGGATTCGCGGCGTCCGGCGGGCAGGTGCGACGGCCCAACGTGGTTTGGGCTTGGCATTAAAGATCCTGGCTTCTACGGGATGATTGCCAACATCGACGATAACTTCAGCCGCGTGGTTAATTTCCCTCGCGAAAGCAATCTGGGAAAAGACTCGTTACTGGTATTCATGACCGACAACGGGACGGCCCCGGGGGCGCAGGTGTTCAACGCCGGAATGCGAGCCGCCAAGGGAAGCGCTTACGAGGGGGACCGCCGGGTATCCTTTTTCGCATCGTCGCTGTTTGGAGTGGGCATGGTGTTGCGAATTGAACAGGGGATCTCGGAGCGTGCGGTGTTTTTGTTTCGGTTTAAGCGGGGAAGCGAAAGGATCGGCGACGCGGCGGTGGGAGGAGAGTGAAAACCTGCCTTTGGTTTTCTTCGCTTTCCACGGCCGACCTTGAGGACCAAGTGCGCTTGGTCGCCCCTCTCTGGCGAACTTGAACTGGTGCTTCGACCCACTTCAAACAGCGAAGGACCCCTTTTCCGCTTGTTGGTTCGGAGGAGAGATCGAGGGCGGACGGGACGTTGATACGTTAGCCGCGCACATTGATGTGCTCCCGGCTTTAACGGAACTTTGTGGGCTGCGGTGCCGGCCGAAGCGGTCGTTGCTCGGGAAATCGCTCCGCCCGTTGCTGCGCGAGAAGAACCGGAAGTGGCCGGATCGAACGATTGTTGTCGATTCCCGACCGGTGGCAAAGATCGTGAAGTGGCGACAGGCGGCGGTGATGACGACGCAGTGGCGGCTCATGAATCCTAGTCCCGATGGACGTCCCGAATCACTGGAGTTTTATGACATTGTAAAGGACCCAGGTTGGAAGTCTGATGGGCGACAATTAGATTTGCAGCACCTTCAGCAAGTGTTTTGATGTGAATTCGACAGATGCCGCTGGGCGTTGGTTGAGATGGGGCTTTGCCCCAAGCCCAGGTGGGCTACGAGCCCTCCGACCGTAGGCATGAAGCCACGGGAGCACCCTCCGCCGGTGGCAAGTCGACTTTGGTAGTTGTCGTTTCGGTCGTTTCTAGAGCGATACCCGCCTTAATGGAGGCGTTCTGGAAACCCGAACTACCGGCCCCGTATTGGGCGGACGGCAAACTACGTTTGTCCCAGATCAGGGCCCCGTCCATGCACGCGCTTGTCGTCGATCTCGCCGAGGCTCTCTCCCCCTTCCTCTCTCCCGACATTGCTCCTGATCTCTTCAGACGTCGCGGATTTGCTCTCTGTTAAGTCAAGACTTGCTATAATTGTCGCCAAACAGGAAGTCGAACGTCGCGGCGAAGAATGCTTCGGTGGTGGAAGTCGGCATCGCAACTGAACAATGGCTACGTACGGATCGTGGTGGGGAACGAGCGAGAGAATCCGTCTCGCCTGACTTGTCATGACTGGCTCGGCGAGGGGAGGCGGACGCAATGAGTATGTATGGTCGATCTGCCGATCAACGCGGCGTATCGGGACGCGAAGCCGAACCGCGAAAAGGTGCTGGGCAAGGCGACACGGGCGAAGATTCACGGTGTGACTTCCGCGCGGCCCTGCGGAGTTGCGCACTTGGCTTTACGGACAGGACGGAACCCGGAGCGTACTTCCTGTGTAATGAGGGGGAGAGATCGGATCGTCACGGAAGTGACATGGAAGCGTGACAGAGGCGAAGCATTGGGTCGCTAGAGTAGAAGCTATGAAAACTATTCTGGGAATGCTTTTGGTCGGTGGGGCTCTGGTGGGGCAGACCGACTCGGCGTCTTTGCGGGTGCTCGTGGAGGATTCTTCCTCAGCCGCGGTCGTGGGGGCGAAGGTCAGTTTGGTCAACCGAGGGACCGGCGCGCGGGCGCAAGGGATCAGCTCTGGGGATGGCTATGCCGTGTTTAGCCCGATCCAACGCGGCCGCTATGAGATCGAAGTGGGACAAGCGGGTTTCAAAACCGCAAAGTTCAGCGATGTGCTGATCAACATTGACGAACGCCGGTTGCTGCGGGTGAAGCTTGAAGTGTCGACGGTGAACGAGACCGTGGAAGTGACCGCCAACGTGGCTTCGATTCAGACTGAGCAGGGATCGCTGGGCCAAGTGATTACGGGAAGGACGGCGGTGGAGTTACCGCTGGCGGGTCGGCGGTACACGGAATTGGCGCTGCTTTCGCCGGGCGTGGCGGCTAGCACGTTGAATCCGACGACTCGGGGACCGGGCTGGTTTGTCGCGAACGGGAACTACCATACGCAGAACAATTTTCTACTGGACGGCGTGGATAACAACCAGGGCACGCAGAATGCTCAGAGCTTGAGCGCGCAGGTGGTGCAGCCGAATCCGGACGCGATTGCCGAGTTCAAAGTGCAGACGAACTCGTTTTCCGCTGAGTTTGGGCGGAGTGCCGGAGCGGTGATTAACGTTTCGATCAAGAGCGGGAGCAACGAGACGCACGGGACAGGATACTACTTCAATCGGAATTCGGCGCTGGCGGCGCGGGGTTGGACGAACAACTTGCAGAACGTGCCGAAGAACAACTTGAAATGGGATCAGTACGGCGGGACCGTGGGCGGACCGATTGTGAAGAACAAGCTGTTCTACTTTGGGGCTTACGAGGGATTTCGGCAACAGTTTGCCGATACCGGTTTGACGACGGTGCCGACGGCGGGGCAGAAGCGGGGCGAGTTTGGAGCTTTGAACATTGTGGATTCGACGGCGGCTAACGCGCCGTTTCCGGGTAACGTGATTCCGGCGTCGCGGTTTGATTCGTTGGCCAAGAAGGTGATCGACCTGTATCCAGAGGCGAATTTGCCGGGAAATTTTCAGAACGGGCGGCCGGTGAATAACTACAGCCTGCAGCGGGACGGGACGGAAAACACGCACAAGTTCGATACTCGGTCTGACTACAACCTGAACGAGAAACACCAGTTTATGGGCCGGTTCAGCTACATGCGGCAGAAGTTCAATCGGGATGCGATTTTCCCGGGTTTGGCCGATGGCGTGGGGAACCAGGGAGCGCAGTTCAATGAGAACCGGAGCTTGGCGCTGGGTTGGACTTACACGATTTCGCCGCGGATGGTGAACACGCTGCGGTATGGGAACAACAACACGTTTGCCGAGTTTGTCCATGCGACGGTGAACGAGACGAAGGCTGACGCTTTTGGATTCCGCGGGTTTCCGGCGGAGATGTTGCAAGTGGGCGGGCTGCCGCTGATCAACCCGACGAACTACAACCAGTTGGGGACGCGGAACTTTCGGCCGCAATTCCAGACGCCGAAATTGAACCAGATTGTGGACACGGTTTCGTTGACGGCGGGGAAACACTTCCTCCGGAGCGGGTTCGAAGTGCGGATGAAGGACAACAGCTTTGTGGACGTGACGCGGCGGTCGCCAGCGTATAACTTTTTGGGGCGGTATACGAACGACGCGATGGGCGATTTGTTGTTGGGCTTTCCGGACAGCGTGCAGTTGAACACGGTGCCGGAGGTGAAGCAGTTGCAGCAGGCTTACAGCGTGTTTGTGCAGGACGACTGGAAGGTGAGCCGGAAGCTGACGTTGAATTTGGGTTTGCGATATGAGTACACAACGCCGTTCTACGGCAGCGGGAAGAACAAGAACATCAACTTCAGCCCGGCGACGGGGAACTTGGTCTTCACGACGGACAGCGATAAATACTTGACGACTCCGGACAAGAATAACTTTGGGCCACGGCTGGGTTTTGCGTGGCAGGCGAAGGAAGAGAAGCTGGTGGTGCGGGGTGGGTACGGGTTGTTCTACAACACGGAAGACATCTATGGATCAGAGGCTAGTTTGGCGCTGAACCCGCCGCAACTGATTCAGCCTACGCTGCAGCGGGTGGGCACGGGCCCGGCGCCGGTGCGGTTGAGCGATCCGCTGCCGAACGGGGTGCTGTCAAACTTTGATAGCCGGAACATTGGGTTACGGACAAGGGAACAGAACCAGCGTAGCGGTCGGATTCAGCAGTTCAACCTGGCGGTGCAATATCGGGTGAATAAGGCGAGCACGTGGGAAGTGGCGTATGCCGGCAACCGGGGTACGAACCTGTTTGGCTTGTATGAGCGGAACCAGACTCCGTTTGGCGTAGATGGTACGGTTCCGGCGAACCGGCCGTTTCCGCAGTGGCAGGGCATTCAGACGGGTGCGAGCCGGGCGAAGAGCTGGTACAACGCTTTCCAGACAAAGTTTGAACACAACTTCAGCGGCGGACTGTATGCGTTGGCGAGCTTTACGTGGGCGAGCGCGATTGACCAGGCGGGCACGTGGGATGCGGGCGCTTCGCCGCAGTTGCTGGACCGTTTTGACCTGGAGAATGGCCGGATGACGCAGACGCCGAAGGTGCAGTACACGACGGCGGTGACGTATGAGTTGCCGTTCGGCAAGGGCAAGAAGATGGGCAGCAGTTGGAATCGAGCGACCGATGCGGTGCTGGGTGGCTGGCGGACGGCTTCGATTGTGAACTGGCGGACGGGATTGCCGATCAATGTTGGTTTAAACGGCAACGGGATTGATCCGGCGACGGGCCGGGCGTACGTATTCTTCGGCCGGAACGGCGGCGGATTGCGGCCGAATCGGGTGGGCGAGGCGAATACGGGGATTGATCCGAAGACGGATCGGTTTCAGTTTCTTAGCGCGTCGGCGTATACGGTGCAGGCGATCAACACGGCGGGGAATTCGGCGCGGAATACGGCTTATGGGCCGCGGTTCTTCACGACCGATTTTAATTTGTCGAAGGGGTTCCGAATTACGGAACGGCAGAGTGTCGATATTCGTTGGGAGGTGTTTAACCTGTTCAACACGGTGAACTTCAACAACCCGGCGACGGGCCTGGGGGCGACCAACTTTGGCGTCATTACTTCGGCGCGGGAGCCGCGGATTATGCAGATGGCGATCCGGTACCGGTTCTAAGTTCGGGTAGGGCAATCGGGCCGCCGCCTTCGGGTGGCGGCCCTTTTTCGTTATTTGCGGAGATTAGGGGGAAAGCGGCGCGGGAACTTTTGGAAGGGGGCGTCCGTAGTTTTTCCCGATGCTGCAAGATCTACGCTACGCGTTTCGGTATTGATGAGCGGCCATTGGGTTTGGATGTTGGCGTGACGGCTACGCTGGCCGGGGCGGGGGTGCCGATGTCTGGAACGAGCGATACACCGTTTGTTCGAATCCCTACTGACGCGCCAGTGAGCAAAACGATCAGGATCACGATCCGGGGTCTGCAATGTCTCCAGTCCGACGGGCCCGACATTGGAAGTCGGAAATCGCTATGCTCCTAGCAATGCTGCGTCGCCTGCTCGCCCGCTTTCGTCGTGTATTGTCAGCTCCGGAGCAGCCTCCGATCAAGGCGCCCGACTTCTTAAAACTCGACAACTCGTCGCCGGTGGCCAAGTACGTAGGGATCGCCGGTGCCGCGGCGGCTATCCTCGCGGCCGGAACCTACATTATCCAAACAGCCCCTCGACCTCCGCGGTCGACCGAGACCATTGCCCCAGTTGCGGAGACGAAATTAGCCGAAGTTGAACCGCTTCTGGCGATCCCCGAATCGCAATCAGCGATGCGCAAGACGGCACGGCCCGCGTCTGCTTTTGTCGGGACGGTCCACGTCAAAAGCCACTACCGCAACGGAGTGTGGGTGAAGGGATATGATCGGGGACCGGCAGACGGCAACCCAATTAACAACAAGCGCCCACAGAAGCGGGCCGATTAGGAGGAACTGATGTTGATTCGATCCCTGATTTTCGTTCTGGCTCTTTGCAGTTTCAGCGACACGGCTGCCGCCAAGCGAAGTGGCGGGAGTGCCTCGCCTCGGGCAAATTCCGCTAGGTCAGCCCGGTCCTCAGTGCCCAAGCCGACCAAGGCGACATCGACAGCCAAAGTCCGCTGCACGAACTGCGCTCGGAGTGCGAGCGGGCAGATCCAGCGAAGCAGATCGGCGCGATCATCTTTTCAGCGCAAGAACCCCTGCCCGTCCACAGGAAAGACTTCTGGGCAATGCCCGGGCTACGTGATCGATCATCGGCAGGCGTTCCCTAATCGCTCGATAAGGTTGACGACCCTACACGAACATCCTATCCGGCCCAGGTAGAATACTCGCACGCCTGTCGTTGCCAGCCGGGGATGGGTTTTCAGAGGCGTTCGTAGTCTCCCGCACGGTCTAGGAGTCGCCC
>JANXMS010000109.1 GCA_025354525.1 Acidobacteriota bacterium | reverse complement strand
ATGCCGCGTTCTGCATCCGTATCCGGAGAAACGCTTCTTCGCGTCACGACCTTAGACAGGAGCCGTATGCGGTAACTCTGCACGTACGGATCTGTGCGGGGGGCGGTCAGAAATGGCCGTCCCTACCGCGACCGGTCAACCGGCCAAACCCGCGCCGCCTTCTGCCCCGCCCACCACCTCCCCCTCTCGACCCTCGACTCCTATCGCCGCCGTGCCCCTACCCCCGTCTTCGTCGAAATCAACCTCCCCCCGGCCCCACCCCACTCCTTCGCCATCGTCCTCCGCAACGGTCGCCGCCTCGAACTCACCTGGAGCGCCCTCCCCCACATCGCCGACCAACTCGGTAGCACCAGCATAAGCAGCGAATCCCTTCGGAGTCCCGGGTAAACTTTCCCGATCCAACCCGCGAGAACTACAATCGGGACACATATCCCGGTGAGGCAATACGAGGCGAAGAAAGAGTTGACGCTGGACACCCAATACTTGATACGCGAAATGATCGGCAGTCTTGCGGCGTTGAAGGCCATGTGTCTGACCGCAACGGGCCGAACCTTGTCGGCCCGTTGCGGAATTCCGCGCGTTCACATTTGTTTCCGCTTTCCTATTAGAAACATAGGGGAGACGATCCCAAGTTTGGTCTCGATCCGCCAGCCAGAATAAAACCAACTCGACACACTCACGGGCGTCCGCCCATTTCCAGAAAAAACAGTCAGGGTCACCCCGATTTCCCCCCACCGTGGGAACGGCGCGTCGCCCGCCCAGCCGCAAAAAATGGCATGGACCCAGGAAGTGGCTGTTAACAAGCCACTTCCGCGTTTGATCTATCCGTTTTCGGCCCGCACTGACGGTGCCTTCAAACCCAAATTAACCCAGTTTCAGTCAAATCGAACCACCAGCTACGTCCCTCTCCGACCGTCGACCTATGCCGGCAGCTTACTTTCACCCATCAACCATTGGTCGACTCCACGAGCCGCCTTGCGCCCTTCCGCAATTGCCCAGACCACCAGCGATTGCCCCCGGCGCATGTCGCCCGCCGCGAAGACTCCCGTAACCGAAGACATGTATTGCTCGTCGCACTTTACGTTGCCGCGGCCGTCTAGCTCCACGCCAAGTTGTTCAATCATCCCGCCCTTCACCGGGCCCAGAAAGCCCATCGCCAGTAGAACCAATTCGGCGTCCCAAACCTGCTCGGTCCCCGTGATCGGTTCGAACTTCGGAGCTGGGCCCACCTTCACCGTGTGCAGCTTTTTCACATTGCCTTCGGAGTCACCTTCGAACTTCGTCGTCAGAATCGACCATTCGCGTTGGCCGCCTTCTTCATGAGCGCTTTCAGTCCGTAGCATCAGCGGCCAGTTGGGCCACGGCGTGCTCGCCGCCCGCTGGGGAGGAGGCATCGGCATCAACTCGAACTGCGTAACACTCTTGCACTTGTGCCGATGCGAAGTGCCTAAGCAATCGGCTCCGGTGTCGCCGCCGCCAATGATGATGACGTGTTTGTCGGTCGCCAGCACATCGAACTCACCCTTCACGTCGTCTCCGGCGTTGCGCTTGTTCTGGTTCGGCAGCCATTGCATCGCAAAATAGATCCCGCGATTCTCGCGGCCTTCAGCCTTGATATCGCGAGGTGCCTCCGACCCACCCGTCAGCAGCACGGCGTCGAAGTTCTGGCGCAGCTCTTCCATCGAAACATTGTGGCCCACGTGCGCGTTCACGACAAACTCAACGCCCTCGGCCTTCATCTGCTCCACGCGACGGTCGATGTGGTGCTTCTCCATCTTGAAGTCGGGGATGCCATAGCGCATCAGGCCGCCAATGCGGTCGTTCTTTTCAAACAACGTCACCGAGTGGCCGGCGCGGTTCAACTGCTGGGACGCGGCCATCCCGGCCGGGCCGCTGCCGATCACGGCTACCTTCTTGCCGGTCCTGCGCTCCGGCGGCTCCGGAACAATCCAGCCCTGCTCCCAGGCATGATCGACGATAGTCCGCTCGATGTTCTTGATCGTCACCGGCGGCTCGTTGATGCCGAGCACGCAAGCCGACTCACACGGCGCCGGACAAATACGACCGGTGAACTCGGGGAAGTTGTTCGTCGAATGAAGCACCCGAATCGCGTCCTTCCAACGGTCACGATAAGCAAGGTCATTCCAGTCCGGGATAATGTTGTGCAACGGACAACCGTTGTGACAAAACGGCACGCCGCAGTCCATGCAACGAGCCCCTTGCGTCTGCACCTTCACAATCGAAAACGGCTCGTAGATCTCTTTCCAGTCGTTGACGCGCTCCGCTACCGGTCGCCGTGTGGGGACCTCGCGCTCGAACTCAATAAAGCCTGTCGGTTTACCCATGGATCACCTGCTCGCCCTGGGTCGAACCAGAGACATAGTACGGAGTTTCGCGGCGCGGTGCGCCAAGGACGCGTTTGAATTCGTGCGGGAACACCTTCACAAATTTGGGCAACATCGAGCCCCAGTTCTCAAGAACCATCTTGCCCCGAGGGCTGCCGGTGTAGCGAACGTGCTTCTCAATCAAGTTCTGCAACACCTGAATATCCGCGGCGTCTTCCACCGGTTCAATATCCACCCCGGCCCGGTTGCAACGCGTGCGGCAGAACTCACCGGATTCATCCAGAACGTAAGCGATACCACCACTCATGCCGGCGGCAAAGTTCTTCCCCGCGACACCCAGGCAGACCACCAAGCCCTTCGTCATGTACTCACAGCCATGGTCGCCGACCCCTTCGACGACGGCCGTCGCTCCGGAGTTCCGCACCGCGAACCGTTCGCCGCCCATGCCGTTGAAGTACGCTTCTCCGCTGGTCGCGCCGTACAGAACGACGTTCCCCACCAGAATGTTATCTTCCGGCACAAAGTGCGACGACTTCGACGGATACACGATGATCCGACCGCCGGACATTCCCTTGCCCACGTAATCGTTGGCGTCGCCTTCCAGTTCCAACGTCACCCCTCGAGCCAGAAACGCGCCGAAGCTCTGTCCGGCCGAGCCATGGAATTCAAACCGAATCGTATCATCCGGCAACCCGGCTGAACCGTAGCGCTTGGCCACCTCGCCAGAGAGCATGGCACCCACCGTGCGATGGACGTTCCGAATCGGCATCTTGAACTCGATCTTCTCGGCGCTCTCAAGCGCCGGTTTTGCGAAGTCGATCAGCTTGTAATCCAAAGCGTCGGTCAGGCCGTGATCCTGGCCGATTAGGCAGCGGCGACCCACTTTCGAGGGCACCGGCGGGTTGTAGAGAATTGCGCTAAGGTCGAGCCCCTTGGCCTTCCAGTGATGGCTGACGTCGCGGGCTTCGAGCATGTCCACGCGGCCCACCATGTCGTCAACCTTGCGGAAGCCGAGTTGGGCCATGATCTCGCGAAGCTCTTCAGCGACGAAAAAGAAGAAGTTGATTACATCCTCCGGCTTGCCTTGGAACTTCGCGCGAAGTGCCGGGTCCTGCGTCGCGATACCGACCGGGCAGGTGTTGAGATGGCATTTCCGCATCATGATGCAGCCCAAGGCAATGAGCGGCGTGGTTGAGAATCCGTACTCCTCAGCGCCCAGCAGAGCAGCGATGGCAACGTCGCGACCGGTCTGCAGCTTGCCATCGGTTTGCACCCGAATGCGGCTCCGCAAGTCGTTCATGACGAGCACCTGCTGCGTCTCCGCCAGACCGAGTTCCCAGGGGACGCCGGCGTGGCGAATGGAGGTCATCGGCGCGGCACCGGTGCCGCCTGAATCGCCCGAGATCAGAACGAGATCGGCATGAGCCTTTGCGACGCCCGCCGCGACGGTGCCGACGCCGACTTCAGAGACCAGCTTCACCGAGATTCGGGCGACCGGGTTAACGTTCTTCAGGTCGAAGATCAACTGAGCCAGATCTTCAATCGAATAGATGTCGTGATGAGGAGGCGGTGAGATCAACCCGACGCCCGGCGTCGAGTGACGAACCTTCGCGATGGCCTCGTCGATTTTGTAGCCGGGAAGCTGGCCGCCTTCGCCAGGCTTAGCACCTTGCGAAATCTTGATCTGCAGCTCGTCAGCGTTGACTAGATAATTTGTGGTGACACCGAATCGACCGCTGGCAATCTGCTTAATCGCCGAGCGCTTGGAGTCTCCGTTGGCCATTGTCTCGAAACGGATTTCATCCTCGCCGCCTTCGCCGGTGTTAGAGCGGCCCTTGATCCGGTTCATCGCGATGGCGATGGTTTCGTGGGCCTCCTTCGAAATGGAGCCGTAGGACATCGCACCCGTCGCGAAGCGCTTCACAATCTCACTGGCCGGCTCAACCTCTTCAATCGGCACCGGCGTGCTGGGCTTGAACTGGAGCAGACCACGGATGGTGCAGAGGGCTTGGGTTTGCTTGTTGACGTGGTCCGAGTAATCCTTATAGGTCGCGTAGCTTTCGGTTCGAACCGCAGTTTGGATGGAGGAGACGGTCTGCGGATTCAGCAGATGGTATTCGCCCCGAATACGATATTGATAGGTCCCGCCGACATCGAGTTCGGTGTCGGAGTCAGTGAGCGGGCGGAACGCGTGGTCGTGCTTCATCTTGGCTTCTTTGGCCAGGACTTCCAGGCCGATGCCTTCGATGCGAGACGGCGTACCAGTGAAATACTTCTTCACCAAGTCGGAATTCAGGCCGATGGCTTCGAAGATCTGGGCTCCGCGATAGCTCTGCAACGTCGAGATGCCCATTTTTGAGAACACCTTGAGCATGCCCTTGTTGATCGCCTTTTTGAAATGCTTCAGGGCGACCGGGAAATCGACGGTCAGGCGGTTGTTCAACGCCAAATTTTCGAGGGTCTCAATGGCGAGGTAGGGATTGATGGCGCTGGCCCCGTAACCGATGAGCAGGCAGAAGTGCATCACCTCGCGGGGTTCGCCGCTCTCAATGATCAGAGCGACGCGGGTCCGACTGCGTTCGCGGATCAGATGATTGTGGACCGCCGTCAGAGCGAGAAGCGAAGGGATTGGCGCGGAGTCGGCGTCGATGCCGCGATCACTCAGGATCAGGATTGAGTAGCCGGCTTCGATGGCCCACGACGCGCGCTTACAGAGCGAATCGAGCGCACGCCCGAGCTCGACCTCGCCGCCGTGTACGTTGTAGAGAGCCGGCAGCGTATAGGCGAGGAAATCGCCCTGGCTAACCCGACGCATCTTCTCCAGATCACGGTTGGTCAGAATCGGCTGCTTCAGCTTCAGAGTGTGGCAGTGCAGCGGAGTTTCATCGAGCAGGTTGCGCTCGTTGCCGATGTAGCTGGTCATCGACATCACCAGCTCTTCGCGGATGGGGTCGATGGCGGGGTTCGTGACTTGAGCGAAAAGTTGGCGGAAGTACGTGAACAGGCTTTGGGGCTTGTCAGAGAGGCAGGCGAGCGGCCAATCGATGCCCATCGAGCCGATCGCTTCTTCGCCGTTTACGGCCATCGGCCCCATGATGACTTTGAGATCTTCGTCACTGTAGCCGAAGGCGCGCTGGCGCTGCAGAAGCGTCTCGTGCTCGGTAGCGTAGATGCGGGCCGGCTCGGGAATGTGGTCGAGCGTGATCTGGTTCTCGGCCAGCCACTGGGCATAGGGCTGGCGGGTCCACATCCGCTCTTTCAGCTCTTCATCGGGGATGATGCGGTGCTCCTGCATATCAACGAGGAGCATCTTGCCGGGCTGGAGGCGCCCTTTGTAATCGACGTCTTCCGGCTTGATCTGCAGCACGCCGGTTTCGGAGGCGACGATCAGCAGGCCGTCTTTTGTAACGAGATAACGGGAGGGGCGGAGGCCATTCCGATCAAGCGTGGCTCCGATCACCTTGCCGTCCGTGAACGCGACGGACGCGGGGCCGTCCCATGGCTCCATGAGCGAGGCGTGATACTCATAAAACGCCTTCTTGTCCGGGTGCATGGTGGAGTCGGCATCCCAGGCTTCCGGGATAAGCATGGCCATCGCGTGGGGCAGAGTACGGCCGGAAAGCGTGAGGAGTTCGACAACGTTATCGAGAGTGGCGGAATCGCTGGCACCCTGCTCAACGATCGGCATAATCTTCTTGAGATCGTCGCCCCAGAGCGGCGAGGAGAGGACGGCTTCGCGGGCTCGCATCCAGTTCGCATTGCCTTTGACGGTGTTGATTTCGCCGTTGTGGCAGAGGAAGCGGAAGGGGTGGGCAAGCTTCCAACTGGGGAACGTATTGGTCGAAAAGCGCTGGTGGACCATCGCGAGCGAGCTTTTGCACTCCGGGTCGGAGAGGTCCTTGTAGAACTTCTGGATTTGCGGGGCGAGTAGGAGGCCCTTATAGACCACCGTCCGGCAGCTCAGCGAGGGGAGATAGAAGAAATCCTTGTCGCGAATATCGCTGGCTAGGATCTCGTGCTCGGCGCGTTTGCGGATGACGTACAGCTTTCGTTCCAGAGCGTCTTCGGACATGCCCGGCGAACGGCGAATGAAGATCTGTTCAATGTAGGGTTGAGAGGCGCGGGCGACGCGACCGATCGCATCGGCGTCGATGGGGGTGTCCCGCCAACCGAGGACTTCAAGGCCCTCTTCCCGGGTGATCCGCTCCATCATCCCTTCGGCTTGGAGACGGGCCGTGTGCTCGACTGGCAGGAAGACGAGTCCCATGCCGTACTCGCCAGCATCGGGCAAGGTGAAAGGCTGCAACTGCTTCTTACACTCGCGAGCGAAGAACGAATGAGGAATTTGAATGAGAAGACCGGCCCCGTCACCGGTTTCGGGGTCGCATCCGCAGGCGCCGCGGTGCGTCAAATTGATGAGGATCTGAACGCCCTTCGTGATGATGTCGTGGGAACGGTGGCCCTTGATATTGACGACGAAGCCGATGCCACACGCATCGTGCTCTTGCGTTGGCGAGTAGAGGCCCTGGGCTTCGGGGAGTCCGGGCCGGGACTGGGTGGGATGCTCGAACTGCTCACTCATATGGGGTAACCTCACGTTCCGAAGCTCTCACTATAGAAAATTCGCGACTATAAGTCAAATGAAACCTAATCGTCACCATAATCGATTCCGCTTATATGACAAAATTGAACATTCTGATACTGCCAAGGGATTGAAATAAGCAGTTCTTATGGTATTCTGGCGATTGTGAATTTCGAGCATCTCAAGCTCTTTCGCGACATTGGGCAGAGCCGAAGCGTGAGCCGGGGGGCTTCGCTGAACGCGATCAGCCAGTCGGCGGCGAGCCAACATATACAAGAACTGGAGAAGTCGCTATCGGTGAAGTTGCTTGATCGGTCGACGAGGCCGCTGACGGTGACGCCGGCCGGTCGGCTGTACTTTGATTTGTGCCGGGACATTTTGCGGCGGCGAGAGGAGTTTGACGCTGCCCTGACCAACTTGGCGGGGGACGTGGAAGGGACGGTGCGGGTCGCATCGATTTACTCGGTAGGCCTATCGGAGATGTGGCGGCTGGAGGCGGAGTTCGCGAGACGGTGGCCCGAAGCGGTGCTGCGGGTGGACTATCTGCGACCGGAACGGGTATACGAAGCGGTGGGGACGGACCAGGCCGATCTGGGCCTCGTGTCGTACCCGGAGCCGACACGGGAAGTGGCCGTGATTGACTGGCGGAGCGAGGAGATGGTGGTGGCTTGTGCGCCGGGCCATCCGCTGACTCGATATCGAGAGATTGACCCGACGGCGTTGAACGGGGTGGACTTCATTGGATTTGATGAGGATCTGCCGATTCGGCGGGAAGTGGACCGGTATCTGCGGGATCGGGACGTGACGGTAAACCTGATCATGCATTTTGACAATCTGCAAATGATCAAAGAGGCGGTGATGTTGGGGTCTGGAGTTTCTATCGCGCCGGCTAGGATTTTGCAAGCCGAGATGGAAGCGGGGCGGGTTGTGGCGATTCCGCTAGCAGCGCCGCGGCTCTATCGGCCCCTAGGGATCATCCATCGGAGGCGGAAGAAGTTCAATCGGGCGACGCAGCAGTTTTTGTCGCTGTTGCAAGAGATTCCGCACGGTTCGGAGCCGGACTAAGAGAGTTTTTGCGGATGGGGGCCACCCTTTCCTAGCGTGGCTGAGGATTTAATTGTTGTTTCGATATCGCGGTTAGGCGATGGGGGGCGTAGCGTCGCCGGTCTGCGGGCGGACGGGAGAGGCTGGGTCCGGCTGGTGGGCCCCCACCAAGACGGCTCCTTGTATCCGCACCATACCGTGATGGGCGACCGGACGCAGCCTCGGCTGCTGGACCGGCTGACGGTGGAAGCGAATTGGCCGGAGCAGGTGGTGGGCCAGCCGGAGAATCGGCTGATTGAGGGGACGCGGTGGCGGCTGGGGGAGCGGCCAGCGAATTTGGAAGCGCTGGAGGTGGTTCGCCGAGCGGTTCGACCCGGCCCGGAGCTATTCGGGGACGGGGAGACACGGTGGCGGGCTTCGCGAGTTAGGGAGTTACCTCCGACGGCTTCGCTGGCCTTGGTGGAAGCTCGCCACGCGCGGTTGGTGGTGATCGAAGATCGCGAATTATGGCGGAAGCGGGTGCGGGTGGTCTTCTGGTTAGGGGGGAGAGAGTGGCGGCTGCCGCTGCACGATGAGCTATATCGTTTGGCGATGTATGAACGAGCGGAGGGCTGGTATCCGCTGGCGAGTTTGGGGCTGCGAGGGGATCGGCCGGTGCTGCTGGCGGTTGCTTTGGGCAAGCCGTTTCAGGGATGGTGCTACAAGAGCGTCGTATCGATCTTCCAACTGCCGTTCGGCATGGAACGCAAGTTCAGCCGGGCAGTGCGAATGGCTAGCGTCGGATAATCGACGGCGATAACGCCATGCTCGGTCGAAATGCAGTCCGCCAAATAAGGATACGCGATAAAAGTTGGAAAAAACTGGACGGAGCGCAGGCTATGAGCCCATCGCGCGAGAACCCAGCGGAGCCGATCAACGTAGGTGCCTCCGCTCTGCAGCAGTTGATTTAGGCCGCCGCCGGTTCTGCTACCCTACTGTCGCCACTTGATGAACCCCTTTTAGCACTCGACTTTCTTGAACATTGCATGGATGGCGAGTCATCGAGAGGAAGTCTACTCGGATTGGCTTCAGTGGATTGTGGCGCAGATGGTCTCAGCAGAGGTCCTTCGTGCGTTCGGGGTCGGAGATCCCGAAATGGCGACCGCTTGTGTTGGCTGTCCCGTCACAATACAGCGGGAACGCGGGATTCAAGGGCAGAATTGATCTTGCGATCCGCCTCGGCGAAGAGAGCTTGCTAATCGTTGAAGTCAAATTGGGTCCGGCGGACCAGGCTGACACGCTGAAGGGCAGGGGTTATTGCAGATCAGTGGATGCGCGAAACCAGGATACGCAATTTAGAAAATACGTCATCCTTGTCATTGATGCGTCTTCCGAAGATTACTCCGGCTTCAGACCAAGGCGTTGGGCTGATGCTTGTATCGAACTGCGAATTATTGCCGCTAAGCTCTGTCGGTGCGGAAAATTGCTAAATGCGGGGATGGTCCTGTCGTTCGTCTCGGCGGTAGAGCAGAATCTGCTGAGGCTATGCGCTGTCCGACAGAGTCGGGGCTCGACCGTTATGGCCCTCTTATTGTCGCGCGTTACTGATCATCTGAGTAGGTTCTTGGAGGCTTGTAAGAATGACTGCAAATAAGGCCAAGGACTCTCTGCTCACCGAGTGTGAGCCGTATTTTCTCGATGCAGTCCATACGATTGCCCAGTTTTCACAGAAGACTCAAGAACTTGTTCGTGCTGCCGTGCAACGCCAACGGGGGCCACTGGTGGCGTCGCTGGGATTCGGCGATGATGCGGTTAACCTGACTGACTGGGCGTACCCTGATAAGCTCCAGCGAGCGGCTCCGACAGGTACTATTTGCCTGGGCGTGAAGTTAAAGGTCTTAGACCGGTTCCAGGCTGGTTTCGGCAGGTATTGGACGGTTGAAAACCGAGCGACAGGAATCCAGGCCTATATATGGGTCAAGGGCCGTCGACAGCTCTCGCAACTCGGCGACCAGATCGACGAGTTGCCGGATATGCCTCCAGGCCCGGAGGAGCCTTGGAGCTTCGGACCGGATTCCGACGGTTCTTACTTCATCAGCAAGGATCTCGCGGGATCAGACCTAGATAATATTGATGCCCACCTCGACGAACTGATTGCCTACTACATCGTGCTTTTGACCAAAATCAACGGAGCCAAGCGGTTCATCGACTACAGGGATTTCAATGAGAGCGAGTTCGCGTCGGATGCTCCACCTCCGGATGAATGACCAGCAACACGCTACCAAACCGTTGAGGAATGCCATCGTTCCTTCATTTCGTCGGTCTTGCCTACGAAATATGTGGGATCGAGTGAGATAGCCGTTTCGATAGTCCCGATTCAAGCAGGGCAGCCTGAAGCCAAACGGAAAGGACTTAAGGACGGTCACTCCAGGTTTTTGATTTGGAGGTCGACGGAGCTAGGCAATTCGCACATCTCGACTGGTCGGGGAATGAGATCTACAGCGCTGCAACTCACAGGAGGGATGGCGCGGGCCATCCCTATTCGGCGAGCAACTGCGTGTTGGAGCTAGTAGCTGGCGATCGCTTTGGCTTCGTCGTCGAAGACTTCGAAGACCGTGTAGAGCTTGGTGATCTGCAGGAGATCCTTGACGCGTTTGGTCAAGTTCAAAAGCTTCAAGTTACCACCATGGTTGGAGATGGTGGTGAAGGCTGAGACCAACTCACCGATGCCGGAGCTATCGATGTAGTTAACTTCGCCGAGATTGAGTAGAATGCTCCTGCCGCCGGCGGCGGCGAGTTCTTTCACCTTGTCGCGCAACATGGCGGAGCCGTCTCCCAGCGTAATCTTTCCGGCGATATCCAAGATGGTTACGTCGCCGCTGACACGAGAATGAATGGTAACGCTCAAGCGTCCTCCCCAGATTTTTAAAGAGCTCGGATGGAGTCCGCGCCCCTGTTAGACTTAAGATACCCAACTAGTATACCCACGAGTGGGACGTCGTACCACTGGGCCCCCTCTCAATTTATGAATGCTCCCGCTGCTGCTGAAATTCAGGTTCGAGGGCAGGAAGGCGTAGCGCGAATGATCCGCGTCGTCGAATCCCCCTTTATGGTCGGTCGATCAGAGGCCGCGGCATTGTCGCTGCCCGAAGATACAATGCTGTCGCGTCTGCACTTTGCGATTGAGTACCTGGAGAGCACCTGGATGGTGCGGGACATGGGAAGCAAGAACGGCACGGCGTTGAATGGAGAGCTGTTGACGCAGGCAAAGCGCCTGCTGGCTGGGGATACGATAACGGCAGGGCGGTTGGTCATTACGTTTGAGCCGCACGCCGCGACGAAGGAGCAGGTTCGATCGCCACTCGAATTTGTCGACGACGCGCCTTCGGCGCACCCTTCGTCTTCGACGGTCGTATTTCGGTTCGATCCTTCGAAGTTGGCCGAGGCGGCGGTGGCATCGACACCACAGGCTCCCGACTTGGCGGCTCGGCGGATGGAAGCGCTGGTAAAGGCGGGGAAAGAGATCGCGAGCTTTCGCCCGTTGAGCGAGTTGTTCGAGGTGATTTTAGAGCTGAGCCTGCACGCGGTGGATGCCAAGCGTGGCGTCTTGATGACGTTCGAGAATGGCGTGTTGGTGGCGAAGGCTCATCGGGGAGACGGGTTCAAAGTTTCGACAGCGGTGCGAGACAAAGTGATCAACGAGCGGTCTTCGTTGCTTGTGCGGGATGCGTCGATGGACGCGATGCTCAAGTCGAGCGCGACGATTGTGGCGCAGCGGATTCGGAGCTTGATGGCGGTGCCGCTGCAGACGGATACGCAGGTGACGGGGTTGTTGTACGTCGACGCGACCGACTATATGCGTTCGTTCGATGCCAACGATTTGAGTTTGCTGACGGTGCTTGCGAATATCGCGGCGATTCGGATTGAACACGCTCGCTTACTTGAAGTGGAGCAGACGGAGAAGTTCATGTCGCGGGAGTTGGACCAAGCGGCGGAGATCCAGCGGGGGCTGCTGCCGCAGAGGATGCCGCAGATTCCGGGGTTGGAGGTGGCGGGCCGGAGTGCGCCATGTAAGTTAGTGGGCGGGGATTATTTTGACTTTTTTGTACTGCCAGATGGCCGGGTAGCGTTCGTGGTGGCAGACGTAGCGGGGAAGGGGTTGTCGGCTGCGTTGCTGATGTCGAATCTGCAGGCGCGCGTGCAAGCGCTGATGGAGGTGGAGTTCGACGTGGCCCGGTTGGTGACCCGACTGAACCACAGTTTGAAGGCGAATACGCCGGATAACAAATTTATTACCGGGTTCTTTGCAATGCTCGATCCGAAGACCGGATCGATGACGTTTACGAACGCGGGGCATAACCCGCCGGCGTTGATCCGGAATTCCGGAAAGATCGAACTATTGACAACGGGCGGGCCAGTTTTGGGAATTTTGCCGAACATTCCGTACATGGGCGGGCACACGGTGCTGGAGCTTGGTGAGAGTTTGGTGATGTATTCAGACGGAGTGTCCGAGGCACCCAACGCGGCGGACGAGGAGTTCAGCGAGGAAGCCGTCGGCCAGATTGCGTTGGCTTGTAAAGACCGTTCCGCGAACGAGACGATGCTCGAAATTGGGCGGCAGTTGCGTTGCTTCCTCGGCGACTTGCAGCCCGTGGATGACGTTACTTTGCTGGTGGTTCGCCGACCGCCTATTGTTTAGGGAAATTGGGGTTTGCGAGGACTTCTCGCATTTGTTTGACGTGGCGTTCGGTGTGGCCACTGATCATGAAGGCCATCTGGTAGAGGTCGATTTCGTTCCCGCCGAGTGAGAAGGTTCGACCGCGGAGATCTTCCGTGGTTTGTTCGACGAAGGTGATGGTGGCATCGCGGCGGTCTCGGAAGGCCTTGACGACCTGTTCTTGGGAACCGAGTTTGCCGGTGGGTTTGAGGGGTTCCGGGGCTTGCGCTTTTTTGGTACGGTCGGCGAGCATGACGGGCACCATTTGATCCATTTTGTCGCGACTGGGGCGAGCGGCTTCGCGTTTGGTGTCGTTGACGGGTGATTTTTTGATGGTCGAGACGAGGAGGTTTCGGAGGAAGTCTTCGCTTTCGGCGAGGTGTTCGGCGCATTCGGCGACGCTCCAGCGGTCGGGAGCGGATTTGAATTTCCATTGGACTTCTGAGAGGCCCGAGGTGGCGTCGACGTAGAGTTTCCGAGTGGCTTGGAGGTGGCTCATAGCGCGGTCGCGTTCGCCTTGGCTGAGGGTTTCGGCACTGAGAGGCAGGAGGGCGGCGAAAAGGAAAAGGAGTTTCATGAATCTTCTCTCCACCATTATCTAATGGTTTTCGCGCGAGCGCCGATAGTTACAGTGTGTCGATTCTTTTAGCGCACCGATCATAGTTGCCTCATGCTGTTTCCTGAACGTCAAGTATTCGCCCTCACAACGCCGCTGGCCGAAGCGGGCGAGTTTTCGCCTGTCCGGTTTGGCCCTAGGCGCGAAACCGTTTCTGCGGAGTTGCGATCACCCTTGATCGGGCCGACTACGGCGGCGGCGGCGAATGCGTCGAAGATTTTGGTGGTCGATGGGAATCAGATCAATCGGCGGTTGTTGAAGTCGATGTTACGTGCGGGGAATCACGAATTTCTCGAGGCGGCGACGGGGATGGAGGCGCTCGAGCTGATTGCGGTGCAGCCGGTTGACCTGATCATCGTGGACTTTTTGTTACCGGGGATTGGCGGGACGGATCTGTGTCGGCGGTTGAAATCGGACCGCAAGACGCAGTTCATTCCGATCTTGATGTTGACGAGCGTGCACGGTTCTGATTTTGAGGTTGAGGGGATTGAGTCTGGGGCGGACGAGTATTTGACGATGCCCCTGCACCCGTCGGTGGTGCGAGCGCGGGTGAACTCGCTGTTGCGCCACAAGGCGGCGATTGACTCGCTCGAAGAGGCCGAGACGATTCTGTTTGCGCTGGCTCAGGCGGTGGAGAATCGGGACACGGGAACGGGCGAGCATTGCGAGCGGTTGGCGACGTATAGTGTGGCGTTGGGTTTGGCGTTGGGGCTGCCACGGCCGGATTTGGTGGCGTTGTACCGTGGTGGATTTTTGCATGATATCGGGAAGATTTCGATTCCAGATTCGATTCTGTTGGGAACGGGAAAGCTGACCGCGGACCAGTGGAAAGTGATGGAGTTGCATACGCTCCGGGGGGTGGAGATCTGCAAACCGATGAAGACTTTGTCCCCGGTACTGCCGATTATCCAAAGCCATCATGAGCGGTGGGACGGGACGGGATATCCGGATCGGCTGGCCGGGGAGGAGATTCCGCTGTTGGCGCGGATTCTGCAAGTAGTTGATATATTTGATGCCTTGACGACGAAACGTTCGTACAAGGCTGCGTTTACGAAGGAACAGGCGTTAGAGATATTGAAGCAAGAGGCGGCGAAAGGGTGGCGGGATCCGGAGTTGGTTTCGTTGTTTGTGGGGATGCAGCAAGGGGCATCGCTGGATTCGAAGGTGCTGCTGGACTCGGATTGGGCGGAACTGAGTTCGACAATGCAGTCACTGCAGAACATGAACCGGCACTTTCGCGAATAGAAGGGGAAAGCGATGGAACTATTCAAGTTAAGGGCGCGAATAGTGGTGCTGTTGGGGCTCGTCGCACTTTTGGCGGTTGTGGCGGTCGCCCGGCCGCAGACTCCTCCGTTGACGGATGAGGAGCGGACGCGGTGGTATCGCGAGGCGAAATTCGGACTTTTTGTGCATTGGGGGCCCTATTCGGTGCTGGGACGGCACGAGTGGGCTAGGCACAAGCTGCAGATTCCGCAGGCTCAGTACGATCAGTATGTTCGCGGGTTCAATCCAGTGAAATTCAATGCTGAGGAGTGGACGGAGGTGGCGAAGGCGGCGGGCGTTCGCTATATGGTGATCACCTCGAAACACCACGATGGGTTTTCGATGTATCGGTCGAACGCATCGGACTACGACATGGAGATGACGGGGTACGCGGGCGACCCGTTGAGAGATCTGGCGACGGCTGCGCGCCGGAAGGGTTTGCGACTCGGTTTCTATCACTCGATCATGGACTGGCACCATCCGTCGTATCGGCCGCTGCGGGCGTGGGAGCATCCGAACACGTACAAAGAGGGCGGTGACTTGAATGTTTACATCGACTTCATGAAGCGCCAATTGGAAGAGCTGCTGACCAACTATGGCGATGTGGCGATGATCTGGTTCGACGGGGAGTGGGAGCATTCGACGGCAGCGATGCGGTCGGACGAGGTGTATGATTTCATTCGAAAATTGCAACCGAACACGTTGATCCCTAATCGCTCGATAAGGTTGACGACCCTACACGAACATCCTATCCGGCCCAGGTAGAATACTCGCACGCCTGTCGTTGCCAGCCGGGGATGGGTTTTCAGAGGCGTTCGTAGTCTCCCGCACGGTCTAGGAGTCGCCC
>JANXMS010000105.1 GCA_025354525.1 Acidobacteriota bacterium | reverse complement strand
GGCGACTCCTAGACCGTGCGGGAGACTACGAACGCCTCTGAAAACCCATCCCCGGCTGGCAACGACAGGCGTGCGAGTATTCTACCTGGGCCGGATAGGATGTTCGTGTAGGGTCGTCAACCTTATCGAGCGATTAGGGTCTACTTTGCTCAAAGGGGACATTATCACTTTGCTGCCACAGACTATTTTGGACAATATTGGATTGCAGACATAGTCCGACTGCAGATATTGGAGGGGGGGAACTTGTGCTGCTCAGACACGGTTGGCCGTTATGGTCGGACGCGTGAGAATCCCGGATGCTCTTGGGGATCGCACGGAGGGGGTCGCTGCATTGCCCATGACTGGCGGGGGCACGGGCGATCGAGCTAACCCTGGACGGGAACGATGTGGACACCTTACGCCGACGAACTGGCGGAACTGATAGTAGCCTTGGTCGTGACCGAAGCCGAGTTAGTGGGCCATTCGACGGGTGGGGGCGAGGTTGCTCGCTAAATTGGGCGGTACGGATTAATTAGCGTGGCCAAAGCGGTGTTGATTAGATCAGTAACGCCGCTGACGCGGCAGAGGCCGAACGATCCGACAAGGTTGCCGATTGCGGTTTTGACGAGATTCGGGCTTACGTACACGCGAATCGGTCGCGGTGTTTCCAGGATCTGACGGGGACGCTTTGTGGTGGCAATGCGTAGAAGTGGGTGCTGGATTGGTTTTGGATTCAGGCGATGCAAGCAGGTTTCAATGGAGTGATCTACTACATCACTGCCGTTTCAAAAACCGATTTGACGGCGGACTTACAGCGAGTGTCTGTTCCGCATGGACTGTGTTCGACGCACAAGGACGAGCTGAATGCCGACCTCTTGGCGTTTCTGAAGTAACGTGACGACCCGTGGTCACTCGTAGCGCAAGGCTTCGGCGGGGAGGACCTTGGTGGCTTGGCGGGCGGGATAGAGCGTGGCTAGAAAGCTGACGAGGAGGGCCCCGCCGGTGACCCAGAGGGCATCGATGGGGCGGGGTTCGAAGGGGACGTAGCTGAGGGCGTAGACTTCGGCGTCGAGGGAGATCCAACGGTAGTGTTCGGCGAGGTAGCTGAGGCCGTAGCCGAGGATGAGGCCAATGGCGGTGCCGACGGTGCCGATGAGGAGGCCTTGGAAGATGAAGATGCGGCGAATTTGGTCCCAGCGGGCGCCCATGGAGACGAGCACGGCGATGTCGCGGTTTTTCTCCATGACCATCATGATGAGGCTGATGAGGATGTTGAGGGCGGCGATGAGTTGAATGAGCGAGATGGTGATGACAGTGACGACGCGGTCCATTTTGAGGGCGGAGAGGATTTGCTTGTTCTGTTCCTGCCAGGGGGTGCCGCCGACTTTGTTGCCGCCCATTTTTTCGGCTTGCTGGGCGATTTGAGGCGCTAATGAGACGTCGTCAAGTTTCATCTCGATGGCGTTGATGGCACCGGGTTGGCCGAGGACCATTTGGACGTCTTCGAGGCGGGCGAAGCCCCAGGTGTTGTCGAGATCGAAGAAGCCGCTTTCGAAGATGCCGACGACGCGGAATTTGTGATAGCTGGGGCGAGGGCCGAGGGGGGTCATGTCGCCGTTGGGGCTGATGATGGTGACGATGGAATCGAGCATCATGCCGGAGCGCCCGGCGAGGCGGGAGCCGAGGAGGAGGCCGGGGTAGCCGGTGTCCTGCTGGAGGCGATCAAGGGAACCTTGCTTGAGGTATTTGGCGATTTCGGACCACTCGGCATTGCTCGAGTTGGCGAGACCTTTGAAGACTCCGCCTTGGCCTTGGAGGGGACCGCTGTAGAGCACCTGGCCGTAGAGGACGGGGGAGACGCTGGTTACGTGGGGGATGGACCTGAGGTTTTGGGCCATGGCGGGCCATTCTTCGAAGCCGATTCCGGGTTCCTTTTCGAGGAGGGCGGCGTGGGCCGTGGCACCGAGAAGCGTCCGTTGGAGGGTGTTGCGGAAGCCGTTGGTGATGGCGAGAGCGATGATGAGGGCCATGACACCGGCGGCAACTCCGAGGATGGAGATGCCGGTTATGACGGAGATGACGGCGTGCTTGCGCTTGGCAGTGAGGTAGCGGCGGGCGATGAAGCGTTCGAAGGCGAAGTTCATTCCGAATCGCGGAGGAGTTGGGCGATGCCGATTTCCCCTTCGGGGCGGAGGAGGGGGAAGAGGATAACGTCGCGGATGGAGCGGGAATCGGTGAGGATCATGGTGAGCCGGTCGATGCCGATGCCTTCGCCGCCGGTGGGGGGCATGCCGTAGCAAAGGGCGCGGACGTAGTCTTCGTCCATCTGGTGGGCTTCGTCGTCGCCGCGGGCGGCCATGGCGAGTTGGAGTTCGAAGCGTTTGCGTTGTTCGTTGGGGTCGTTGAGTTCGGTGTAGGCGTTGCCGATTTCCATGCCGGCGCAGAAGATTTCGAAGCGTTCGACGAAGTTGGGTTCGTCGGGTTTGTTTTTGGAGAGGGGGGAGACTTCGACGGGGTAGTCGTAGATGATCGTCGGCTGGAAGAGGTGGGCTTCGCAGACGCGTTCGAAGAGGTCGAGGAGCATTTCGCCGGAGGTGGATTTGGAGGAATGGCGGACGAGGAAGGAGGGGTCCGTGAGGTCGGCGATGGAGGGTTTTTCGTCGCCGCGCCAGTGGGCGATGACGGCTTCGCGCATGGAGTAGCGGCGGATGGAGGCGAAATCGAGTTCCTGGCCCTGGTAGGTGATTAGGGTGCCGCCGGTGACGTCTGTGGCGACTTGGCGGAGGAGTTCTTCGGTGAGATCCATGAGGCCACGATAGTCGGTGTAGGCCTGATAGAACTCAAGCATGGTGAACTCGGGGTTGTGCTTGATGGAGACGCCTTCGTTGCGGAAATTGCGATTGATTTCGTAGACGCGGTCCATGCCGCCGACGATGAGGCGTTTGAGGTAGAGTTCGGGAGCGATGCGGAGGTAGAGGTCGAGGTCGAGGGTGTTGTGGTGAGTGACGAAGGGTCGGGCCGCGGCGCCGCCGTAGAGGGGCTGGAGCATGGGGGTTTCGACTTCGACGAAGCCACGGGAATCGAGTTGGCGGCGGAGGGATTGTGTGATTTTGGCGCGGGCGATGAAGGTGGCGCGGACGTCGGTGTTGGAGATGAGGTCGAGGTAGCGTTGGCGGGTACGGGTTTCAACGTCTTCGAGGCCGTGGAACTTCTCCGGCATGGGGAGAAGGGTTTTGGAGAGGAATGTGAGGACGGAGGCCTGGATGGAGAACTCGCCGGTGCGGGTTACGAAGAGAGTTCCGTCGACGCCGAGGATGTCGCCGATGTCGAGGAGTTGGTAGAGCTTGAAATCGTTTTCCGAGAGGTTGTCGACTTTGATGTAGACCTGGAGCTTCTGGCCGCCTTGTTCGAGGTGCATGAAGCCGGCTTTGCCTTTGCCGCGGAGGGAGTTGATGCGGCCGGCGACGCGGACGGGGATCTTCGAGACTTCGAGTTCCTCGGCGGGTTTGGCGCTGTGTTCGGCCCAGAGTTGGGGGAGGGAATGGGAGGCGTCAAAGCGGGCGCCGTAGGGGCGTTGGCCGAGGGCGGCGATTTCGTGGGTGCGTTGGAGCCGCTGCTTGAGCAGCTCATTTTCGAGCGACAATATCGAACTCCTGAAAACCTTTATTATACGGGTTGAGGAGGGGATCAGCGGGATCGCGATTCGGCTTCCATGAGGTTAAGGAGGATGTCGTTGATGCGGGTGAGGTGGCCGACGCCATTGGACTTGAGCCAAGCGAGGACTTGGGGATCGAGGCGGACGCTGACGGCGACTTTGCGGGGGACGTCGCGAAACCGGACCATGTTGGCTGACTGGTCTGGGGTAAGCGAATCTATGGGCGTCGATTCGTAGTTGGGATCTTGCTGCTGTCGAGCGATTCGCGGCAACGCCCGAATTTCCTGATCAGTCAGCTTCCTGTTTCTGATATCGTCGGAGTTCCAGCTAATCAGCGGAGCGGGCGGAGATGATGCGGATGAGTTTTTAGCCATGGTAGTTTTCTCTATACGCGTGATTGGTAGGCGAGACCCGGTGAGATCGGCCCTAGGGGCATGCCAGCGATATTCGGCGGCGCTGTCGATGCGGTTGGGAATGATGAGGCATTGGGGGTCTTCGAATACGAGGGATGCCACCTCGAACGAAATGCCGTGGTGTTTCTTTTGATTCTAGAGGTTCTTAGCTGCATCCCACTCGTACTTCACGGTGTATATACGGAGTGTAGTCTAGGCACGGCGAGCAAACCGTCGAAAGACGGCGCGTTCTCGTTCGAGATCTTCCCAGGTGTACGGAATGTCGACGCCGTGATCCTTAAGAAATTGATCAATTGCCATGCGGGGGAGACCTAGGAACATCCCAAGCAAGGCTTCCGTCCATAAGCCTTGCCGCAGCGCCGTTAAGGCTAGGCATTCGCGGGAAAAACTTGCTAGGCGATGTCTTGAGCGGTCGGCGAGCTCTTCCGGGATGTCTACGGTGATGGTCATTAAATGTCACTTTCAGAGTTATAACTAACTGGACGTTATCCGGTAGGGAACGCATCGGGCTGTCCAACGCAAAGACCACGCCAACAAATTGTGGCGGAATAGCGCCGCCGACCTTGGGCCTACATGAAGTATGTGAAGGTAGCGCTATTCGATTTAGCTATGAGCCCAGCGGCGGCTCACTGTGGTCGCCAGGGAATTAAGCACTTGTATACGATCTCTTCGAGTGTTTTATGCGACTAAGATATGGTCCCCCACCTTTCGCGCGGGGCGGGTAAGCCCACGCCGCGCCGTCGTAAAGAGAGTTTCAGTAATCGTAAGCGGTCGACCATCCCCAGCCTTGCGAAAATCCTGACTCATCTTCTACACCATTTTGCCGGAAGTTGTTGATTTCCGGCGGCTTGCGATTTTGAAAAAGGCCTAGTGACACGGTTTTCCTTCCTCGGAGTCACTATTGAGTGCTGTTCCGACTTGGCGCAAGGTGGGTGGTATTGCAACCAGGGTGGATTTGCTCTTTTGCGAAATCCATCTAAAGTCAACGGCTTAGCCTAGCCTGCTGAACAATGGCAAGGATTCTTGGTATGAATTTATTGGATGGAAGCGACGGAATTCACCAGCGAAGCATTGAAGGAAATCCGTGTCCGCCCCGTCGAACCAAGCGAGGAAGCCCGATATCAAGAGCAGATGGCGCGGCACCACTATCTTGGCGCACTGGCCAAAATTGGTGAGACAGCTTGGTATGTCGCAACTTGGCGCGAGCAGTGGGTAGCACAGCTGAACCTCTCGGCGGCGGCGCTGAAATGCGGCGTCCGGGATCGTTGGATAGGCTGGGACTTTCGCTCGCAGTATGGCCGACTGAACCTGATCGCAAACAACAGCCGCTTCCTCATCCTGCCCGGCTGGAACCAGCCCAATATCGGCTCGCGCGTGTTGTCACTGACCGAACGGCGGGTGGCGGGCGATTGGCAGACACGGTTCGGTCATCCGCTGTTCCTGCTGGAAACCTTTGTTGACCCACAACGCTTCCATGGCGGGGTATATCGCGCGGCTAACTGGATGGAACTGGGACTAACCCAAGGATATCGACGCACCAAGGAAGGCTACAGCGCGCAAGCCGATGGCCCCAAGTGGGTCTTCGTGCGCCCCTTGTGCCGCGATGCGCGCACACACCTGACCCATGCCGATCGAGATCGTCTGCAACTGACAGGAGCCTCCAAGATCATGCTCAATGCCGAACAGATGCGTCAACTCCCGCTATGTTTTAAGATGATTCCCGATCCGCGCCGCAGCCAGGGGCGGCGGCATCGTCTGCCTGTCGTGCTGGGCATCGCGGCGGCGGCCACCCTGTGCGGCAGGCGCGGGTACAAAGCCATCTTTGATTGGGCCGATGCCTTGGGACAACAGGCCCGCGAACGTTTTGACTGCCGACGGGAGAACGGACGCTCTGTCGTTCCCAGCGAATATGTGATTCGAGACTGCCTCGTGAGGATTGAGCCGGGGGCGCTGGATCGGGCGCTCAATGAGTGGAACCGGGCCTGGGGCACCCGAGGCGAGGCGCTGGCGATGGATGGCAAGACGATGAAGAACGCCGTCGACGAGACGGGGAGCCAGACCCACATCATGAGCGTCGTCGGGCATGAGTCGAAACGCAGCTACGCCCAAAAAAAGTAGGCACTTTGCCTGTAGCAGGCGGCGATGAGCAAAAGCGCACCAACGAAATCGGTATGGCGATTCCGCTGCTGGAAACCTGCGACATCGCCGGCAGGGATATCACCGGCGATGCTCTGCTGACCCAACGCGCAATAGCCAACTATGTGGTGGCGCAGCAGGCGCACTATCATTTCACTGTCAAGGGCAACCAACCGGCCCTAATCGCTCGATAAGGTTGACGACCCTACACGAACATCCTATCCGGCCCAGGTAGAATACTCGCACGCCTGTCGTTGCCAGCCGGGGATGGGTTTTCAGAGGCGTTCGTAGTCTCCCGCACGGTCTAGGAGTCGCCC
>JANXMS010000103.1 GCA_025354525.1 Acidobacteriota bacterium | reverse complement strand
GCTCCAATCCCATGCCGATCAGCGTTCCGAACTACAGCCGTAGAAGTAATCGGCTTCAGTTCGGAACAGTGATCGGCATCACTTCGGAATCGTGATCGACATCAGTTCGGAATGCTGATCGACATCGCTCGGAATCCGCAGTACATCCTCCGGATGATCAAATTCGACGTCGCTTGCCCAGAAGCGGCGGTCCCGTCTGGACGGCCATGCACGAACATGTCGTTGGCTTGGCCCGGCTGACCCACATCAAGGCAGGTATTGGCCAAAACGTCGTTGTTTCCATCGAGTGTCATCCTTTCAACGACGAGGTTCTGAACTCCCGCGGCAACGCTGATAAACGGGGCGCATCCGCTCCTTCGCCATAGCCTCGTCCGAGCGGCAGGCGCTGCGAAGGGTTCTTGCGTCTCAATACCCTCGCCCCGGACGGTAAGGTTTGATCGGGTGATGTGGAATCTCCCAACACTTCCGGACGCTGGCAGATCAAATGCGTAGATACCCGCGGGCAGTACACATTCAGCGGCCGTTCCGGTCGAGATGCAGGTCTCAAACTGAGAAATGGCCGAGGAGGAGGGGGTCGGCACCTGGACCGAGTACTGAGCAGTGGTCGTGTACCAGGAGTCCCCTACTTTCACGGAAAGTGTCGCATAAGCGATAGTCACAGAACCCGGAATTGTATCGACGAAGGCCGATTCGCCTTTCCGAAACTGGTTCAACTCACTTCCAAAGGAATTATAGAGTTCGTGGCCGCCGGGCGTAGTCCCGAGTGTAAAAGCCCAGTCGCTTTCGTCCGGGATGGTACCCCTACTAAATAAGAATAGGGTCGGGCCGACCAGCGTCGAGCCCGTTGTTGGCTGGAGAATAGCTATACTGCTGATCGGGTCGGGTGGGGAGGGCGGCGACAGATTCAGCTTCTCCGTCACGAACTTCGCTTCCGCGATCTTAGCGTCGCTCCATGGTTGGTCCGGTGCGCGGCCTACCACCTTGACATAGACGGGTCGGCCATCCCGGGAGTTCCGCAGATCAACTACGGCTGAGTTGGAACGCAAAACCTCGGGTCTGGTGGCCCGAGGGAATATGTCGGCCCTGCCCGGGGCGCTCCCTACGAACAGGTAATATTCCGCGTTAGCTGCTAGCGATGTCCATTGAAAGGTCACTGATAGATCACTGAGCAACCCTGAAGTTGAGGGGCTGATGATTTCAAAGACCCCGACTGCGGGCGAGGCAACTGAAATCCGGTACGCTGAGCTTTTCGTTACGTCTCCGTTCGAGAACTTCGTGATCAGCCGGACATAGAGATAGGGTGAGCCGACAGGGACAAGAACGCGAGCGCGGGTGGTGGTCTTATCTAAAGTCGCCGCGAGGACATTGGCCGTATTGATCGACGTGCCCACCAAGATGGCATACCCCGTTGCATTAAACCGTTCGTCCAGGTGAGTTCAATCGACGAGCCAGCATTGACGACTGTGGAAGCAGGCGGTGAGGTCAATACCGAAGGCGTGTTCTGTTCAACAGCATACAGCGTGTAGGTGTTCGAAATCTGACCATTCGCTGTCTGAGACTGGAGCGTTACGTAGACCGTCTGGCCAGCGCTGGGAAGGTTAGTGAAGGTCGCTGAGTTGCCCGAGTTGCACTGTACGGGATTTGCGGACGGAGACGAACTTGTCCCGACTCGAATGCAGACGGATTCGACATCCGATGGCTTTTCCCATTGAAGCCTTGTGGTCGTGCCGGGCAAGATCGACCCTGCTACTGGATTGCTTAGTCTAGCACCACCCTGAGCGCGGGTCATCTATCAGAACCCAACCGTCACGACGGCATTTTCGTTGTTGCAATAGGTCGTGCAGTACTGATACCAGTAGTCGGCCACCACGGATGCGTTGCCCAAAGCCAAACGGCTTCCTTTCGTTAGGCGGATCTCAACGTGGTCGGAGTAACCATCGTTAGTACGTGTCGACGCGGCGAGATCGACAGAGCATTGATTCGAGGAAAGCGTTTGCTGCCAACCAGGACTGCCGTATTGCCAGCCCTCAAGCGAGTTGTTGGTTGTGTCATAGATTCCGATGCGGAAGCCCTGCCAATTGTTCGTGACTGTGAGATAACAGGAATCGCGGAATACGCCTTGAGCGGTGTTGATGAGAAGTGAGATATTGCCAACGCCGACAGGGTAGGTCAGCTTGAGTGTCGTTTGGGTACCTAAGGCGGGGCTTTCGACCATTGTCACGGGGAACGCCAACGAAGTACCGAGAAGAAAAAGGGCAAAAGAGCGAACTAGAGTTTTGGTCATCTTGAGTTCCTACTATTTCTGGGGTCGGCCCGTGCTGAGTACGAGTTCCACCACGGACCGTTTCGAAGCAGGTACCGCAAGAGTCCTATCGATTTTGCCTCCTGGCCCAGAAACGGATGATCCGTCCTCCATTAGTGCCGGTCCAATTGGTTCTGCCAAGATTCGTACCGACGCAAGGCGGCTGGGCACAACAAGTTCGTAAACAACTTCATCGGGTCCCCCTCCATTCGCCAGTAATCGCTGCGGCACCGGGTTGCCGGGCAACCAAGCGAAAACACTCAGCGAGCGAATTTGGCGATTTTGAGGAGCGGTCGCTTCGGAATTCAGTTTCTCTTGCAGTAGGCGGTCTCGATCCTTCACGCGAATCCTAAGCAGCGCGCCGTTTCCCATTTCCACAATTTGCGAAGGAATACGTGTTCCACTTTTGACCTCAATCTGCCCCTTGGGGTTGGTCCCACGAGCGGCACACGGATCGGCGAGCATGAATCGTGGTTTTGTCGACCCGCAAAGCAGATAGGTACCATCGGCCAGTCCGTCGAGTGTGAAGCCGCCATCACTTGCCGAATCAACCGGAAGACCCGACCAAAGATCAGGCTTTATTCGGACAGCTTTGACTCGCACGCCAGCTAGCGGCGTTCCGTCTGGGCTCTTGACGACTCCCTTTAATACCGAGAGGGCCGGTTCGCTCTGCTTTTGAGGAAAAGCCGTTGCCGCCGAAATCAGAAGAAAAGCAAAATAGATACGCATCTTAAGGTTTGCAAATATACACAATGACAATTGAGTTACAGCGCGGTTCAATAAATGGGACGGACCTTCGTTTGGAATATACTGTAAATACGGGTTACCGTCAAGTGAATATCTAGCGCCCTAATCGCTCGATAAGGTTGACGACCCTACACGAACATCCTATCCGGCCCAGGTAGAATACTCGCACGCCTGTCGTTGCCAGCCGGGGATGGGTTTTCAGAGGCGTTCGTAGTCTCCCGCACGGTCTAGGAGTCGCCC
>JANXMS010000102.1 GCA_025354525.1 Acidobacteriota bacterium | reverse complement strand
GACAAGCGCGTGCATGGACGGGGCCCTGAGCTGGGACAAACGTAGTTTGCCGTCCGCCCAATACGGGGCCGGTGGTTCGGGTTTCCAGAACGTCTCCATTAAGGCGGGTATCGCTCTAACCCGGCACCTATCGAAAGCCGAAGGCCGTCGCTTCGCTTTCTCGTCCGTACCCACACCAAACAGCGAGTAGGCCTGGAAGGAAGAAGAGATGGAATCCCGCCTCAATCTCCGGGCCGACCATGGAGAGAGCCCGGAAGAGGCCCGTCGCCGCCTCGGCAACCGGCTTCAAATCTCGGACATCGTCCGCGCCGTCCCCGTCCTCGTCTACCGCGATCAACTGTTCCAGGACCTCCGTTATCCCGCCCGCCGGTTCTCGAAATCCCCGCGCTTCACCGCGGCAGCCGTCCTCACTTTCGCCCTCGACCTCGGCGCTTCCACTGCCGTCTTCTCCGTCGTCGATCGGATACTTTTTCGGCCGCTTGCGTATGCCCAACCCGACCGTCTCGTCTGGCTCGGCATAACGATGCGACATGAGTACGTCGTCCTGAACGTACGGGAGATGGATGGCGAAGCGCTCTTCGCCAGTGACGATTGGGCCGACAACGAATGGGCGCTGCTGACGAAAACCGACCCCGAACGAGTCATCCGGGTGGTGCTCGAAAAACTGAATCGCCTCCATGGAGAGGAAAAGAAGGACGCCGCCGCCACTTTCCTGATCCTTGGAGGCATACTGGGAATGGAAGAAGATCTAAGGAAGAGGATAGATGACCCAATGATCGACATCATGCAAAATAGAGTCTTCGGCCCGATGATCCGGGAGCAACTTGCGACCGCACACCAGGAAGGTCACCAGGAAGGTCATCAGGAGGCGCTTCGCTCGCTCTCTCGCCGCCTCATCGAAAAGCGCTTCGGCCCTCTCCCGGTTTGGGCTCAGGCCCGGCTTGCCGATGCCTCCGCCGAAACCCTAACCGACTGGACCCTTACCCTCGACGAGGCGGACTCGCTCGAAGCCGCCTTCCGTTCCTAGTCCGCCGTCGAACCGAACGCCGTTATATCCTAGTGGGTTATGGATCTCACTCAGCGTCGCGACCTCTTGAAGTCTGGAGCCCTGATTATAGGAGCCCCCGCCGTCCTCTCCGCTTTCCAGGCGTCGAAGTCCATCAAGGTCGGCCTCGTCGGCTGTGGCGGGCGCGGCACCGGTGCCGCGTCGCAAGCCCTCAAGGCTGACGATTTTTCGAATCTCACGGCCGTGGCCGATGTCTTCCCGGAACGCATCGACGACTCTCTCGCCAGCCTCAAAAAGATTCACGGCGAAAAGGTCAAAGTTGAAACGGCCAACATGTTCGTCGGCCTAGACGCGTACGAAAAGTTGATTGATTCCGGTGTTGACGTCGTCATCCTCGCTACTCCTCCCGGCTTCCGTCCGTCCCAACTCCGCTACGCCATTGAAAAGGGCAAACACGTCTTCTGCGAAAAGCCCATGGCCGTCGACGTCCCTGGCATCCGCCACGTCATGGAAACTTCGAAGATGGCGAAGGAGAAAAATCTCTCTCTCGTTGCCGGTTTCTGCTGGCGTTATTCGAGCCACATCATCGAAACCTTCAGCAAAATCAAGGACGGTTCCATCGGAGACCTCATCGCATATTACGGAACCTACTACACCAATCCCGTCAAACCCATGCCCCCCGCTGACACGCGCCCTGCTGGCATGTCCGACGTCGAATGGCAGATCCGGAACTGGTACAACTTCCAATGGCTCTGCGGCGACTCCCTCGTCGAGCAAGCCATCCACACCGTGGACAAGGTAGCCTGGGCCTTCAACGACGCTCCTCCGGTTTCCTGCGTCGCCACCGGAGGTCGACAAATCCCCGCCGAGGGCGGCAACATCTACGACCACTTCTCGGTCAACTACCTTTACCCCAACAACGTCCGTGCTTTCGTCTCCAGCCGCCAGATTGAAGGCTGCTACAACGAAAACGCCGACTACATCATGGGCACCAAAGGTCAGGCCATCATCGGTCGCGGGCCCAACCCCCGCATCGTTGGCGAAAATCCCTGGACGTTTGCCGGTCAAAAGTACGATATGTATCAGAAGGAGCACGACGACCTCTTCGCCGGCATCCGGAAAGGCACCCCTCTCAACGACGGCGAGCGCATGTGTACCTCCACCCTCCTCGGCATCATGGGACGTATGGCGGCCTACACCGGGCAGCAGATCACCTGGGAGCAGGTGATGAACTCTCAGCACCGCCTTTTCCCCGAGAAGCTCGAATGGTCCGGCAAGCTCTCCGTCGACCCCATGCCCCTTCCCGGTCGCACCAAGTTCGTTTAATGCGCCTAAGCCTCTTTCTGTTCCCGCTTCTGGCTGCCGCCCAAACCCCAGAGTTTGCTGCGGTTTTAGTGAAGCACTGCCTCTCCTGCCACGGAGCCGAAAAGGGCCTATCCGGCCTTCGACTGCATACCCGAGCCGCCGCTCTCACGGGTGGTTCCCGCGGGCCGGCGCTGGTCCCCGGCGACCCCGCCAAATCATTGCTTTCCAGCACCACCGAGCTTGCTCCCGGCACCACCCTGGCCATGCCCCCCGGCGGCGGCCAGCAGATCCCTGCCGCTGAACGGGCAATTCTGAAAGCCTGGATCGCCGCCGGAGCCCCTTGGCCCGACGCGCTAACCCTGCGGCTTCCCCAACCCAAAATCAAAGACGACCAAGCCCTTGTCGACCGGCTCCACCCGAAGATGGAGCAGGCCACCGAGCTCAAAGCGTACAAGCGCATCATCCCCAATTCCACCGTCGAATTCGAGATGCTGCCCGTACCGGGTGATTCCAAAGTTGCGCCCTTTTGGATGGGCAGATACGAAGTTACCTGGGACGAGTACCGCCTCTTCATGTTCCAGAATCTGGCCAATGAAGCCCGCGGTGCTGAACCCGTTCTCGACGCCATCTCCCGTCCCACCAAGCCCTACGTTGAAATGTCGTTCGGAATGGGCATCAATGGCTTCCCCGCCATCTCGATGACCCAGCACGCCGCCAACAAGTTCGCGCAGTGGCTCTCGGCCAAAACCGGGCAGTTCTATCGACTCCCCACGGAAGCCGAATGGGAGCACGCCTGCCGCCTTGGCGACACCGAAGCTACCCCTCTTCGTGACCGGTCCTGGTTCGTCGACAACTCGCCTGAAAGCTATCAGCAGGTCGGTAAAAAGAAGCCCAATAAACTCGGCCTTTACGACATGCTCGGCAATGTCGCCGAATGGACTCTGGATCAGTACGACGAGAAGTCCTACGGCAAGCCGCTTCCGCCCGAAGGCTACATCCTCTCCACCAAGCCCTACCCGCACGTCGCCAAAGGTGGCGCCTGGTCCGACCCGGCCCCAAAGCTCGGCTGCGGTCAACGCATCTGGTCCGACCCACAATGGAAAATGCAGGATCCCCAACTCCCGAAGTCCATTTGGTATCTCACCGATGCCCAGTTCCTGGGCTTCCGCCTCGTCCGTCCGCTGAAGGTCCCTAGTGCTGCGCAGATGTTTCGTTATTGGAATAACGGCGTCGAGCGCGAATAGCGCCGCCCCCCCGCTCGAACGGTTCGAGGCCGTCGAGCCCCACCTTGGCACACTCGTCGCCATCACTGCCTTCGCTCCCGACTTGGCCACCGCGCGCGCCGCATTTGCCCGCGCCTACGCCCGTATTGCAGGCCTCAACCACATCCTCTCCGATTACCTGCCCGCCTCCGAACTGAACCAGATCGGCACCACGCCCCGCACGATCTCTCCCGAACTAGCCACCGTTCTGCGCGCCGCACAAGATATCGCGAAACGAACCCAAGGAGCCTTCGACATCACGGTCGGCGCTCTCATACGCCACTGGCGACAAACCAAGACCTTCCCCCCTGCTCACCTCCCCGTCGGCTACCATCACCTCCACCTAAAAGGCCGACAAGCCTGGATCGACGATCCGGGAATTCGCCTCGACGTCGGAGGGCTCGGCAAAGGCTACATTGCGGACGAAGCGCTCAAGGCCCTCGGCCTACCCCGCGCCCTCATCGCCATCAGCGGCGATATCGTTTGCGGTGCCCCGCCCCCGGGCCAACCCGGCTGGCGGGTCCAGGCCGCCGGCGAAGTCTTCACCGTGAAGCACGCCGCCGTTTCTACCGCCGGTGACGCCGAACAGTTCACGCTCATCGACGGCCAGCGCTACTCGCACATCCTCGACGCCCGCACCCGCCTACCCCTCACCACAAACCGCCAAGTAACCGTCATCGCTCCCTCCGGCCTCGTCGCCGACGCCCTCGACACGGCCATCTGCATCACCGGCGACCCTACGCTCATCCGCCACTATCGCCACGCCCGTGCCTATATTGTGTAAGGAATCGCTAGCCTGCCGTTCCTAATGCAGTGAACGTGTCAAACTCCAACCGACTTGCGACCTACGAAGCTTGGCTCCAACAATACGGAGCCATCCTCCACAAAATCGCCCGGTCTTATGCCACCCCCTCTGATCGCGACGACCTTCAACAGGACCTCCTCATCGCTCTCTGGGAAGCGTTGCCCTACTATCGTTCTGAATCGAAACCTCAAACCTTCATCTACCGTGTCGCGCTGAATCGCGCCCTCAACTGGACCCGCACCTGTCGTCCCTTCGTCGAGCTCCCGGACCTCCCCGCCCCATCCCGGGACCACGGTCGGCTCGACCAACTTTACACCGCGATCGCCGAACTTCCGGAGCTTGATCGATCCCTAATCCTCCTCCACCTCGACGGCCTGACCTACGCCGAAATCGCGCAGGTGCTCGGCCTGACCGAAACCAACATCGGAGCCCGCCTCACGCGCCTCCGCCAGCGTCTTAAGGAGACCTTGTCATGAACCTTGAACCCTACGAATCCGCGTGGCGCGACCAATCCGCCCCGCCGCCCGTCGCCCTCACCAACCGAGCCCTCCGCTCCCATCGCGGTCGCATGGCCGTTCTTATCCTCGCCACCATCCACTCTCTCGGCGCTATCGTAATCGCCTTTCGGAATGCTTCGTTTTCGCCTATAACCCTTGCTCTACCCTTTCTGGCCATTGGAGTTCTCGCCCTGCTAATCCGTCGCCAACTCCGTCTCCGCCAAGCTTGGCGCGACGGTACCGCCACCGTCTTCGAGGCACTGAAGCTATCTCTCCAGGACGTCAACCAGGAGTTCGCCAACCAGAAGACCCTTGGCCTTTATGCCGCTGCCACCGTCCCACTCTTCGCCATGCTTCTCTATCAACTCGGCGAGTCCGGCAAGATGGATCAAAATGCGGTCGTTAGCCTCTCGCTGATCCTGGCCGCAGTCTTTCTGGTCAACGGAATCGCGTTCTGGCTTCGCCGTCGCTACAAGCTGATCCCCCGCCGCGATCAACTCCAACGTATTTTGGCTCAGCTCCAATAGACCTGTGATACGGTGTCCCTTGTATGAATGCACAACGAAAAATAGCCCTTGTCACCGGAGCCGGCAGCGGCATCGGCCGGGCTGTCAGTCTGGCTCTCCAAGCCGCCAACTATTCGGTAGTCCTCGCCGGACGCCGCCAATCGGAACTCGACGCCACGGCGGCGCTGGCCTCTAATACCGGTGGAGCTATGCTGCCCGTGCCGACTGACATCAGCCAGCCGGACCAAGTTGCCGCCCTCTTTGCCGCCCTCAAGGATACCTTCGGACGCATCGACCTGCTCTTCAACAACGCCGGCATGGGCACCCCGGCTATGCCCATGGAGGACCTGACTTTTGAGCAGTGGAGCGCGGTGCTCGGCGTCAACTTGACCGGTTCCTTCCTGTGCGCCCAACACGCCATTCGCCTAATGAAAGCCCAGGAACCTCAGGGAGGCCGCATCATCAACAATGGCTCCATCTCCGCCCACGTACCCCGACCCCACTCGGCCCCTTACACCGCCACCAAACACGCCATCACCGGCTTAACGCGCAGCATCTCCCTCGACGGTCGCCCGTTCCGCATCGCCTGTGGCCAAATCGATATCGGCAACGCGGCTACTGATATGACCCAACGAATGACGATTGGGGCCATCCAGCCCGATGGCAACATGCGGCCGGAACCACGCATGGACGTCCGCTGTGTGAGCGATGCAGTGCTCTACATGGCCGGACTACCACTTGAAGCCAACGTCCAATTCATGACCGTAATGGCGACCGACATGCCGTTCATCGGTCGCGGCTAGAGCCGCCGGAACAGGTCCCTGGGGGGGCCTCGCGGAACTGCCGGAGCAAGTCGCGAGTTCGCTCCGCGACACGCTTTTGCAGAACGCTGTAGCGATCTTTGGCAATCCCCACCTCGTGGTGCCTGGTGTCAAGAACCGCGCGGGCGGTTATCCGCCATTCCGCCATTTTCTTGTTTTCAACACTGGGGCTAAAAGCGGCCCACCGGAGAAAGTGGGGGCATTAGCCCCGGCACGTGGATCTAAACGGCCACCGCCTAAAGGCGATGGGGTTTAGCGATTCCGGGCCATCCGCACTTCGCGGCACCTAGTGGACAAACCCGCGCAGGCGCTTCTCGAACATTCCGCCATCTCCTCGTTTTGCAGCACTGTGGCTAAAAGCGGCCCGATTGAAAGGCGGGGGGGTAGACCCGGCACTCAGAAACTAAACGCGCAAAAAAAGCTGCCGACGATACATCCACCAAAGACTCAGCCAGAAGACCGCAAGTACCGCCAAGCCCGACCAGAGCGGAGCCAACTCGGGTCCGGCGAAATCAAAGAAGCCGGCCCCAATGTGGATTCGGAACGAGCTCAGCACAAACTCCTCCCACAGATGGGCGATCATGTACGCGGCAATCGAGTTCATACCAATCACCACCAACGGAAAGGCCCACCGCCGGTGGCCCCGGACGTCGATCACCCAACTGAACCCAGCCAAAAGCAGGAAACAGGCCCCACCACTGAACAGCGTCCACGCTGGGGTCCAGATCCGTTTGACGATCGGGCAGATGCCCCCAAAGTGCAACAACAACCCACCGACGACGCAAGCCGATCCAGCCAAGAGAAACTGGCGCAGGGGCAGCGTCGGAGCGGAGGCTCGCAGCCACCTCCCAGCCGCCAAGCCGAGAATCATCGTCCCCAGCGTTGGGACAAAGCTGAGTGTCAAGTAACCGCCCCGATTCGATAAAAATGGCGATGGCCGCGAGAATAGGTTCAGAAACCAGCGGTCAAACGCCGCGCCAAAATTGTCGGACTTCTGCCAGTGCGCCCCGAAGCCAAGCTCCGCCGGTAACGGATACAGCGCCCACACAAGCCAGTAGCCGACCAGGATCACCCCCAGCGCCACCCACTGCCAGCGCGGCGGCCGAAGGCCCAGCAGAAACAGCAAAGGGTACCCCAGCCCGATCTGCGTCAGCGTATCTTCAAACGTGAAATTAGTTTGCGGGCTGTGCGTGGAGCGGAGAAAAATCCCCAACGCGATCAGCAGGAGCGCCCGCCAACAAGTATGGACGAACATCGACGATTCGCTGGCACCCTTGGCCAGCCGACTCGCAATCGAGTACGGCAGAGCAACCCCGACAAGGAACGAAAACGAAGGCTGAATCATGTCGTGCAAGGAGCAGCCCTCCCAGGCGACATGGGATTGATGATACGCGAGCGTCTGCCAAACCCAATTGTCCGGAAACGCTCGCGCTATCTGCGAGAAGTGCAAAACCTCAGCCATCATCAGCAACATGACGAAACCGCGGTAAACGTCCACTGCCCGATTACGAGCCGACGCGGAGTTCATTTCCGCGTCCGAATGCAGTAGACCGCCTTCTGGCCGCGAAGGTATAGATCACCCGATACGATGGCCGGGCTGGAGATGAATACCTCATCTTTCATCGTGTTCGTCGCCAGCAACTCCATCTGGTCTCCCAGCTTATAGACCAACACATCGCCCTCTTCGGTCGAAAGATAGAGCTTGCCGTTGGCACCCACCAGCGAGGCCTTGAAGTTATAGGGCTTCGGCAGCCGCTCCTGGAACAGCACGGCACCGGTGGCCGCGTTCAAGCAACTGAGGAAGCCGTTGTCACTGACAAAGTACAGCCGATCATTCACGAGCACAGGTGAAGGGGTGTAGGAATTCGCCCGCTTGTTCTGCCACACTACCGCATCGGTCCCTGTTAGGTCACCCTTGCGACCGAGACGCAACGCCATCAGATTCGGATCTCGATGTCCACTCATCACATAGACGATCCCCTTCGCCGTCACCGGTACCGGGATCACATTTGTCCCCAATCCGGCGCACTCCCAAATCAGTTTTCCGGTGGCAAACTCGTAAGACCGAACCTTGTTACTCGCCGCGACAACAATCTGCTTCACGCCCTCATGAGTCAATACCAGCGGTTGCGCCCAGGCGCTCGGTTCGTCGCGGTCTACCTTCCACAACTGCTTGCCTGATGTCTTATCGAGCGCAAGTAGATACGAACCCTCTTCCTGATCAAACCCCAGGAGAACCGTGTTCTCGTGCAGGACTGGGGCGGTCCCTTCGCCGAAGGAAAGCCGCATCTTCATCGGCGCGAACGTCTTCTGCCACGCCGGTTTGCCGTCCATCGTGTAGACGTATAAGCCACGGGAACCGAAGAAGGCATAGACATGTTTCCCATCCGTAACCGGGCTATTCGACGCAAAACTGCCGTAGCGGAAGTGGTAGCCCTCATGGGGCGTGGCTTTAGTCGCCTCTCGTTCCCACACTATTGTGCCGTCCTTCCGGTTCAAGCACATCACCATAAACCGATGGGGAACGTTCGCACCAAATCCTCCGCCCGGCCCGCGCCCGCCGCCCCCTCCGGGTGCGGTCAGGGAGCCCTCCGGAATGGCGGTGGTCAGGAACATCAGATCGCCGTAGATAACCGGCGACGAGTGCCCCCGGCCCGGGATATTCGTCTTCCAGGCGACATTCTCGCTGTCGCTCCAAGTCATCGGAGCCTCACCGCGAGCCATGCCGTTCTCAAAAGGGCCGCGCCAACTGGACCAGTCCGCCTGCAGTAAGAGTAGAGCGAGCGAGAAAATCATTTCCCGATGCTAGCGCAACCGAATGACCTGCCGGAAGTCCTCGCGGCCTTCTCAGCCTTTTGACCCCGGAAATCCGCCAGCGCCGGAGTCTATGAATTGCCGGGACGGCTGCGAGCAGGCCTCAGCCATACGGGCAAGTCACCACAAACGGGACCTGCACTGTTCCGGGGTCTGGGGGCCCGCTCCGCAACGAAATAAATATCGGAGGCCGAAGACCGCGCTACCCTCTTCGTTCGATAAGCGATTCGGCGGATTTTGCTTTTGGTTGGGTTTGTACGTCGAACGGCGTCCGGGAGGCGTTTAGGTCGAGGCGGGCACCAAAGAAGGGGGATGATTTGCTTGCACCCAGCGGGTGAGGACAGGAAAATAGAGGGGTGAAAAAGGTTCGTAAGCCCTCCCCCACCGAATCCCCGCTTTTGTTTGAAATTGACCCTGAGCCCATACCAGAGACGCTGACCGCCCTGGGCGGTGTGCCTTTGTTAGTGCAGACCTTTCGCTCTTTGGGACTGCCTGCTCAGGTACGGGAACACGTCCGGATTAAGGAGCGGGACCGGGGTTACGACGAAGCGACGATGGTAGAAAACTTCGTGATCTTGAACGCAGTGGGCGGAGAGTGCTGCGACGACTTTGAGCGGCTCCGGGAAGATCCGGGCTTAAGCGAGATGATCGGGCACGGAGTGCCCTCCCCAGCGGTGGCGCGGAAGTTTTTGAATCAGTTCCACGACGAAGCGAAAATCGAGGCGGCCAAGCAGAGGCGCAGGGGAGATGAGGTCGCTTACATTCCGGAAGAGAACGAGGCCCTGCAAGGTCTGGGGTTGGTGAATCGGGCGCTAGTCCAAGAGTTGGGGCGACGGTGCCCGGAGCAGCGGATTGCGACGGTGGATCAGGATGCGACCATCATTGGGAGCAGTAAGCAGTTTGCGTTGCGCACCTATGAAGGAGAGCGGGGCTATCAACCGATGTTGGCGGTATGGGCGGAGTTGAACGTGGTGTTGGCCGATGAGTTTCGCGACGGGAATGTGCCTGCGATGATGGACCCGCTGGCGGTGGCGAAGAAGGCGTTTGCGGCGTTGCCGACGACGGTGACAGAGTTTTACTACCGGGGAGATTCGGCCTGTCATGAAAGCCGATTGATGAATTGGCTGCGGGATGAAGAACGCGCGGATGGCCCGCGCGGATTCATTGGATTCGCGATCAGCGCCCGGATGAGCGAAGCGTTACACACCGCCATCGGGAAGGTTCCGGCAGAAGCATGGGCGGCCTATGGAAAAGAGCGCGGGACGGAGATTCGGGAATGCGCGGAGGTAAGTTTTGTGCCGGGGGAGAAATCGGAGCACAAGGACACGCAACCGCTGCGTTACCTCGCGATCCGGATTCGGCCGCGACAGGAGGACTTGTTTGCTGACGGCAGCAAGGTGAAACATTTTGCGGTGGTGACCAACATTCGGGAATGGAAGGCGGGGCGGCTGATCGAGTGGCACCGAGAAAAGGCGGGGACCATCGAAGGGGTCCATGACGTGTTGAAGAACGAGTTGGCGGCGGGGGTGATGCCGTCGAAGTACTTTGGCGCGAATGCGGCGTGGCTGCGGCTGGCGGTGCTTGCGTATAACGTGATGACGGCGCTGAAGCGGCTGGCCCTGCCGGCTGACTTATTGGCGGCCCGGCCGAAGCGGTTGCGGTTCTTGATCTTTAACACAGCGGGGCGATTGGTGCATCATGCGCGACGGATGGTGTTGCGGTTAGCGACCAAGGGGGAACGGTTAGCAGAGTGGTTGGAGGCGATGAAGCTGTTGCCAATCCGGGTCTGACGAGGATCTGGTTGGTTCTTATCGACGGAATTTAAGACCCGTTGCTGGCGGAAGGCTAACCGGATGGAGTGCGCCCGAAACCCAAGAACCTGACTATTGGGAGGGTGATCGGGCGACTCCTAGACCGTGCGGGAGACTACGAACGCCTCTGAAAACCCATCCCCGGCTGGCAACGACAGGCGTGCGAGTATTCTACCTGGGCCGGATAGGATGTTCGTGTAGGGTCGTCAACCTTATCGAGCGATTAGGGGGGCTCGCTAAGACAAAAGTGCGTCACCGGATTGCCGAAATAGTCAAGGCGATCGTCGATCGTCGCTGGCTCCGGCTTGATCAATAGCTCGTGCTCCACCAGCCGTTGCCGACTCGAAACTCGCGGTCCCAGATGAACCTCGGTATGGCAAATCGACACCGGGTTGCTATAGAGATACGTCGTAGTGTGGGTAGCGCGCAGAAGCATGGAGTTAGGGGGCCGAGAGCCGATGAGACGCCTGCGCGTGGTTAAAATAGGTTCGGGTCAACAGTTCCGACAGCTCCCGAAGGTCGCCGCCCGACTTCTCCAAGAAAGCATGCATCACCGCCGGAACCGCAAGTTCGGTAACATCGGCCAGTTGGACACTCGTCAGCAGGCGCAAGAGCACCCGGGCTTCGGGCGGTCGCCGCGTCAACGATTTACTCTCCGGCAACTGTTCGATGTGCTCGGAGAGCCGAGCCAACTGAAACGCGATCGAGCGTGGATTGGCCTCATCGACCAAGAGCAAGTCCAGCGCCAGATCAGCCTGCAAAGACGTCTGATAGCGGGATCGGTACGTTAGACTGCTATCGGCAATCTCCAGCACCGCCTCGAGTTCCCCGCGGCTCACCTCTGGATCGGTCGCTAAACCGTGCCGTAGAATTTCGATCATTTGCAGAGAACGCTCTAAACGCCGTCCGATGTCGAGGAAGCGCCACCCCTCGCCCCGGGTCATGCTCTCCAGCGCCAATCCGCTAAAGGCCGCCAGCGTGATCACTGTTTGATTCAACAAATCAAGCGCCCCGCTCAGGCGCAACGCCGGAGCGGGAGGCTCGGCCGAAAATTGTTGATCGAGTCGAGTCAGAATGCGCCACGCGTCGGTCGAAATCCGGTCCCGCATCGGCCATACCACCGAATGGATCAGATGGATGCTATGGCCCAAGCTGCCCCGTTCCTTGCCGTCGTAAAGCAGCTTCAAAAGCTCCGTTTCGAGTACCCCGCCTTTGCCTGTGATGTAGCCATGGTGCAACAGAATCCTCACCCCGGCTTGGAGCCCGGACACCTGCATGGGGTCGCTCTCTTGCGTCAACCGGGGCAGCATCGCGCGAGTGATCCGCACGACCGCCTCCACCCGTTCGACGTAGCGGCCCAGCCAAAAAAGATTGTCGGCCACCCGGCTCGGCAGATCAAACGTCGCCCGGCTCACCGCCAGGCGAAGAGAATTCGGCGGAAGGAGAGTTAAGTGCTCATCCGAACGTCCGCCTAGAACCCACGTGTCCTTACTGCCGCCCCCGCGTTGGACGCTCACCACCAGGTTATCGAGCGACGGAGTCACCCGCGACAATCCGCCCGGCATCACTTTGTATCCGCCGTTGTGGGCCACGGCAAACACCCGCAGCACCACGTGCCGCGGAGCCACTTTACCGTTCTCCCAAACCGGAACCGTCGAAAGCGCCACCTGCTCCTGCGCGACATACTTACCCGGATTGGCGCGCAGTTTCGACACCAAACTCCGCCGTTCAGCCTCCGTCAATCGCGCGCCGAAAATCGGCTGGTCACCCGGCTTGGGGAACACCGGCTTGACCACGAGGTTATGCAGTTGGCTGGCCACATAGGACAAAGGCCCTTCCTGGCCGCACCACCACGTCGCTACTGTCGGCATCTTTAGCTCTTCGCCGAGCAGTTGGCGGCAAAGCGCAGGATAAAACGCCGAAGGCGCCGCGGATTCCACCACCCCGCTACCCAGGGCGTTAGCAATGGCGACGTTCCCACGCCGTACGGTCTGCACCAACCCTGGAATGCCCAGCATGGAGTCCGACCGCAATTCCAGCGGATCGCAAAAAACGGAATCCTGTCGGCGGACGATCACATCAACCAGCAACAACCCCCCGAGAGTCTTTAGGTAGACGTGGTTGTCCCGAACGGTAAGGTCTCCGCCCTCGACGAGCGTATAGCCCAGATACCGCGCCAAAAACGCGTGTTCAAAATAGGTTTCGTTATACGGCCCCGGCGTCAACAACACGACCCGCGGATTATCCCGCTTGCCCGGCGCTAGGCCTGCCAAGGTCTCCCGGTAAGCCTGAAAAAAACCCGCCAAGCGCTGAACGTTGGAACTCTTGAAAACGTCAGGCAAGACTCGCGAACAAACCAGCCGATTCTCAAGCGCGTAACCGGCCCCCGAAGGCGCCTGGGTCCGGTCAGCCAGAAACCACCAACGACCGTTTGGAGCACGCGCCAGATCAGCCGAGTAAAGATGAAGATGCGTCCCCCCCGGCACACTGATGCCTCGGCAAGACCGCAAGTACCCGGGATTCGGATAAACCAATTCCGCAGGCAGTAACTTTTCGGCTACCAATCGCTGCGGCCCGTAAAGATCCGCCAAAATCGTATTGAGCAGCAACGCGCGCTGGGCCACCGCCGCCTCGATCGACTTCCACTCACTGGGATCCATCACCAGCGGCAACGGATCGAGCGGCCAAGGCCGATCCGTGCTTTGCGGATCGCCGTAGACGTTATAGGTAATGCCGTGATCGTGGATGAGCCGCTGTCCCTCTTTCCAACGCTCTCGGAACTCGCCATCCCGCAGGCCCAACAAGGACGAAGTCAGCCCTCGCCAATGCTCCCGGATCTGGCCCGACTCTTGCAGCACCTCGTCGTAAACTCCCGTCTCCGGCTCATAGCGCCAAGGGGAATCGAGGTTCTGCTGCTTGTCGAGGAAGGAGCGAGTCATGAGGTAGCGCAGGTCAAGAACAAATCGAAAAGCACCGTCTCCATCGTCCCATATCGGTTACGTTTCGGTCATTGCCTACCCTAGCGGCGCAAATCCAACGTCAGCCGGAATGGTGGCATCGGGCCAGGCCCCGGGGTGTGCCCAAACCCCAAAAACCAAGCCCCCCGACGGGATTCGGCCTCTAACGCGTTAATCGGAAACTGCTCGCTTGCCCGAGGCGTGCTACGAGCAGCCAGCCGCCGAGCGTCCGGTCCATGTGTCGTACAAGTCGAACACCAGCGGCGTGCGCACGGGAATCGTAGGATGCAAACACGACGGAGGCGGCCAGGAACGATACCGCGCTCCGGCCACTCAACCGCCCTGCTCGCCCGAAGAGTGGAGCGGCACCCGACGATCGTTGTAAGTGATCAGGTATCGATTGCCGAACATGCCGGTTGCTGTCACCTGCAACCGCCCGACGAAGGAGTCCACAAACGGCGAGGTCTCATTCCCGGCCGTCCCTTCGCCCAGCACGTACCACGGCTCGGTCGCCTGGCGCAGTTCAATCTCAATACACAGATCGTTCACCCGGCCAAACCGGGTAGCGGAACTCGAAGTGCGGTGCGAACCATTCCGTGCGGAACCGATAGCCCGCCGCGCGCAGATCGTCCATCACGCTGGCGATATCGCGGTTCACAAAGTGCGGGAGCATGAACTGATCATCCTAAATTCGGCGGTTACCCCGCCGGTAGCGGGTTGATCGAGCTCCCCTATCGGGGGCGATCCGCCGTAGAAATACCAGAAGATTCTCCGCAGCAGGGTGCTCCATCGCGCCTTCCCGTCCAACTGCGTCGCACTGGCCAGAACCCGATGCAGATACTCGCTCATGCCACTCAATAACTTCGCCATTTTCTTCGCCTTGCCGTGCACACTCGTCATCTCCAACTTCACTTCCGGCGCCTGTTCGGTCCGCTGTGCGTGCCCGCCCGTTCCCATCCGTGTGAAGATGCCCCACCAGTTGTAGACCAACGCCACCAACCGCGCCATCCACTGGCTCCTCTTTAGCCAGCCCCACTGGTTTTTCAGCTCATCGAACCTGTTCTCAGCGTCCGCCCGGTTCCGATCCTCCTGCGTCAATCTCCCCAAATCCCGCCCCTCCCAACTCGTCACCAATACCGAATACTCATACCAGTCCCCGGCAGAATCGGCTGCTTACTCCCCCTTCGAAGTGGCCCCCGCCTTCTGCTTTGCCGCCTTCTGGCGCGACACAATCACCCGTCGCTCCCGCGTCCAACCCTGCCCGCTGCTCTGCCAATCAACCTTGTTCCCTCGCTTGGCCAACCGGGCAATCGTGCTCGAAACGTTCTTGGATTGGCGCAATGTGAACAAATACGGCAACTTACGCTGCTCCAACCCCGCCATCATGTTTTCATTCCCATAGGCAATATCACCCCGCACAAACGTCGGCCAAAGCTTTCGATCTCGTGCGTCCAGCCAACCGAAAAGCGTGGGCTGGGCGTACT
>JANXMS010000101.1 GCA_025354525.1 Acidobacteriota bacterium | reverse complement strand
GGGCGACTCCTAGACCGTGCGGGAGACTACGAACGCCTCTGAAAACCCATCCCCGGCTGGCAACGACAGGCGTGCGAGTATTCTACCTGGGCCGGATAGGATGTTCGTGTAGGGTCGTCAACCTTATCGAGCGATTAGGGTTGGAGAAACCCCAGTGAAACGTGAATTTGGTCGGGGCGGTGGGATTCGAACTCACGACCCCTTGCGCCCAAGGCAAGTGCGCTACCAGGCTGCGCTACGCCCCGACATACCCCACTACTGTAGCACCCTCAGCGCTTCGGCCTCTTAGCGGTGGCGGGATCGAGCCGCAGATACGCGGCGGCCGCTCGATAGCGGACCTTCTCGCTCTTGTCGCCGAACAGGCCTGCTAGCTTGCCTCGCATCACGGGATCCCGGGAGCCAGCCACGAGTTGCACTCCGGCCGCCCGGACGCTCCAATCGTCGTCCACAAATGCGCGGTCGAGCATGGAGGCGCATCCGGAGACCTGCTTTTTCGGATCCTGACAGAGCAGAATCAGCGACGTTGCCCGAGCCGAAAAGCTATCGTCGGTCAACATCTGGCTGACAGCCGAAACGCCCGCACCCAGGCCAGGTACCGGGACAAAAACCATGCCTCGCACCGCTACGAACAAGATGGCCGACTGCGGCGTTTTGAGCTTTCGCATCATCTTGCGCAGCTCGCTTCTGGCGAAGTTGGACTTGGCCTTAGCTTCTTCGGCGTAGATGTCCTCCAGCAGTTCCGCGCCGGCCGGGTCACCGACTTTCCACAGAGCCCGGGCGGCTGCGTAGGTGACTTCGGGGACCGTGTCTTGCAACGCTTCCTTGATGAGCGGGTAGCGCGCTCGGTCGCCGAGGTCAACGAGGCTCTCGAGCGCGGCTTGGCGCACGAGCTCGTCCTTATCTTTCGCTAGTAAAGCGAGGAGGTCGGCCACCGGGTCCTTGGCTGGTACCATGCTGAGCGCTACCGCCACTTCCCGGCGCTTTTCGGGGCTTTTTTCGGCGAAGCCATCCTGCAGCACCGTTCGAGCGTGTTCGGCGGATTGAGACCAGGCGAGGCCCGAGAAGAGCAACAGGGAAAGAGTTCTCATGGCCCATTGTGGCTGATCTGATAAACTCACGCCCATGCAGCGTCGCCAATTTTTAAGTCTTGCCGCCGGGTCTCTGGCCGCGGCTTCCGCAGCCGCTCCGGCGCGTCCGAATATTATCGTCATGATGGCCGACGACATGGGTTGGTCCGACCTTGGGTGTTATGGGTCGGAGATCGCCACACCGACGCTCGACAGGCTTGCCGCCAATGGCCTGCGCTTCACTCAGTTCTACAACACGGCGCGCTGCTGCCCCACACGGGCGTCGCTGCTATCGGGGCTGTATCCGCACCAGGCCGGGATCGGCCACATGATGAACGACTACGGTTTGCCAGGCTATCGGGGTAACTTGAACAAGAGTTGCGTGACGATTGCACAGGTGATGAAAGGCGCTGGTTATCAGACGGCGATGTGCGGCAAGTGGCATGTGACGCCGAAGTCGATCGCCGATCAGCCGGGCGGGAAGGACAACTGGCCAGTGCAGCGTGGTTTCGATAAGTTTTTTGGCACGATTGACGGAGCTGGCAGCTTCTACAATCCGGGTACGCTGACGCGGGACAACAGCTATATCGAACCGGAAGAAAAAGAGTTTTACTATACGGACGCGCTGGGGAAGAACGCGGCGGCGTACATCGACAAGTTTTCGGCGAAGGCGGATCCGTTCTTCCTCTACGTGGCCTTTACTGCTCCACATTGGCCGTTGCACTGCCCGGAGGACACGGTTGCCAAGTACAAAGACACGTACAAAGGGGGCTGGGATCAACTGCGGCTGAAGCGCCACGCGAAGCAGAAGAAGCTGGGGTTGGTGAAGGCGAATTGGGAGTTGACGCCGCGCGATAAGTCCGTTGCCGCTTGGGTTGACGCGCCGGACAAAGAATGGGAAGCGCGGCGGATGGCCGTTTATGCCGGGATGATTGATCGGCTCGACCACGCCGTGGGCCAAGTCGTACGGAAGCTGGAAGAGAAGAAAATGCTTGAGAATACGCTGATTCTCTTTTTGGCCGACAACGGTGGATGTGCTGAAGGGATGGGCACCGCGGCGGACAACGCAAATCCGAACACTTCGACCAAGCCGAAGACGACCCGGGATGGCCGCACGGTTCGCTATGGCAACACGCCAGACATTCTGCCCGGTCCGGAAGACACGTATGCGAGCTATGCGACGTCATGGGCGAATGCTTCGAACACGCCGTTCCGGATGTACAAACATTGGGTGCATGAGGGCGGCATTTCTAGCCCGCTCATTGCCCATTGGCCGGCTTCGATTAGACGCCGGAACGCGATGTCCAGCGAGCCGAGCCACTTGATCGACATCATGGCGACCTGCGTAGACTTGGGCAAGGCGAAGTATCCGACGGAATGGAAGGGCGAGAAGATCACGCCGTTTGAGGGCAAGAGCTTGGGGCCGGTTTTCCGGACGGGGAAGCGGACGCCGCACGAGGCGATTTATTGGGAGCACGAAGGCAACCAGGCGATCCGCATGGGCCAATGGAAGCTGGTTAAGGCGCACGGCGGGGAATGGGAGCTTTACGACATTGACGCGGACAGGACGGAGTTGAACAACTTGGCGTCCGCGCAGCCGGAACGGGTAAAAGCGATGGCGGGGAAATGGGATGGCTGGGCCCAGCGGGCCATGGTTGCGCCATGGCAGAGTTGGGCCCAGCCGAAGAAGGCCGGGAAAAAGAAGGGCTAGCCGCGGCGACCGCCGAACACGTGCCGTTTGGCGGTCCACTTGGCTTCGAGATATTCGCCCATGCTCAGTATGCCGGAGATTTCATCGCCGGTGAGTTGGCCGGAGAATTCGAATTGAAGGGAATCGCCGTGGCGTTCGGTGAAGCTGCTCAAGAGTCGGACGCGGTTGCCTTCGATAAAGCCTTTTAGATCGCGGGAGACGAAATCGCCCTGGTGGGTGCCTTCGATCTGCCCGCTGGACTGCTTCAGATGGAGGACGTGGGCGGAGGAGCTGGCGAGATATTGAATTTGCACGTCCCAGCGGCCGGAGAGGTCGGCGGCGGGGGCGTCGGAAGATTTGGGCGCTTCGGGCGGCGGCGATCGGAGGGTGGCGACGATACGGTCGGCGACGATTTTCTCATCGCCGGGGGCCATCATGTAGGGCACCACTTGAATGCTGTTGGGGCCGGCTCCGGTGGGGAGGGCGATGCGGGGTTCGGTGGTAAACAGGTGCTTGGCGAGGGCGCTGCCGGTGACGTTGGATTTGGTGGGATCCCACTTAATGACGAGGGTGGGGGTGTTGTTGGAGAGGCCTTCGGGAAGGCGGACTTCGGTCGAGACGCCGGGGACGGTGGTGACGCGTTTGGCGACATGGTCGAGGCGCCCAGTCCATTGGGCCCATTCGGCTTTGTGGTCGCGTTTGAGCCACATTTCGACGGCCATCAGCATGCCGATGGCTTCTTCCTTGCCGATTTTCATGGAGCGAGCGAAGCCGTGGTGGGGCGAGCTGTGGACCCAGGCGGCGCGAACAAGATCCTTTTTGCCGAGGAGTACCCCGGCGGTTTGGGGGCCGCGCATGCACTTGCCGCCGCTGTAGGCGACGAGGGTGGCACCGGCTTGGAGGTGAACGTTGGGGACGGTGAGGCCTTCGGCGGCGGCGTCGACAAAGACGGGGACATTGCGCTTGCGGGCGAGTTCGCAGATTACTTTCGTGGTCAGCGGGCCGGCTTCGGCGTTGGGGCCGGCGAGGATGTAGACCATGGCGGTTTTCGGTCCGAGGGCGGCTTCGAATTCTTCGATGGTGCCGGCTTCGACGATGGTGGCACCGACGGCGCGGACGGCGGCGTCGTAAACGTTTCGGGAGTGATTGGGGATGATGACTTCGGTTTTGGCGAAGCCTTCGAGGTTGGGGATGCGGACGTGGAGATCGGCGTTGCCGCCGGCGATACAGGCCGCGGTGGCGTGGGTGATGGCGGAGGAGCAGCCACAGGTGACCATGCCCCATTCGGCTTGCGTGAGTTCGGCGAGACGGGCCCCGATGCCGGCCATGAGTTCATCAATGTGAACGTAGTGCTGGGAGGCTTCGGTCATGGCCCTGCGGACTTCGGGGAGCATCGTGGAGCCGCTAATGATTGTGAACGTGCCGCGGGCGTTGATGAGGGGTTTGACGCCGATGGACTGATAGATGGAGGTGCCGAGTTGGAGGCCGGTGGTGGGGGCGGCGGCTGCCTTCGAGGGAAGCAGGCCGGCGAAGAGGCCGAAGGCGGATCCGCGAAACACGTCGCGGCGGAGCATGGCTTGGCCAAGGGTGGTGAGGGGTTCGTTTTTGCGTGCAAAGCCGAAGAGGTGTTTCGAGAAAAAAGCCTTCATGGATCTACTTTACGCGCTTCGGCTGAAAACAGTAGCGGCGGAGGAGGCTGCGGGCGCGGGTGAGGCTGGACGTGACTGTGCCGAGGGGAATTTGGAGATGATCGGCGACTTCTTTGTCGGAGAGTCCTTCGAGGTCGGCGAGTTGGATGACTTGGCGGTATGCAATGGGCAATTGGGCAATGGCGCGGGAAAGGTCGACATTGCGCAGGCGAGTGGTTTCAGGTTTTCGAGGGAGGGCCAGCGACGGCAATGGTGGCGGGCGCAGTGGAGCAGCATACGAAAGAGCCAGGCGCGGAAGTTGGTGCATAGCTCGAAGCTCGGGAACTTGCGCCAGGCGACGAGGAAGGCGTCTTGGAGGACATCCTCGGCGGGCTCTCGACGACCGAGCATACGGATGGCGTGCCGGAGCAGCGCGGGATAATGGCCGAGGGTTTCGGCGGCGGAGTGATGAGAGAAGCTCGGGGTGTCCACGGTAAAACGTTGGTCGTTGGTGGGAATAAAGTCACGTTCAGAAAAGATATAGGGTCATGGGAATTCATTTCGTTACGATGCTTTTGGCTGCGGTGATCATGGCGGCGGCGCAACCGATGCAATCCACGTTGTTGCTGGCTGGATCGACGGCTCCGGCGGGACGGTCGGACGGGACGATTGTGCACGACCCGGCGGACCTGCAATTGTTTCTGTTTGGCGGCTCGGCCTCTCGCGCGCGGGACGGCCTGTGGGTTTTATTCGCTGGAGCGTCGGGAATGGAGAGAGCTACAGCCGCGGTGGGGCCATACGTTGGTGCGGGATGAGACGCGGCGTCGGCTGGTGATGTTCGGCGGCCAGGCGTCGGGCTTCTTTAACGACCTATGGACGTACGACATTGTGCGGGGGAACTGGACGCAAGTAGGGCCGCCGGGAGCCGGGCAAAGCCGCCGTTATGGGCATTCGGGCGTCTTCGATTCGGTTCGTGATCGGATGGTGATTTCGCATGGCTTTATGGATGCGGGGCGGATTGACGATCCTTGGTCGTACGAATTTGGGGCGGGCCGGTGGCGGGATATTTCGCCGAGGACGAATCGGCCGCTGCGCCGTTGTCCGCACCACGCTGTTTACGAAGCGATGCGGGGGCAAATGCTGCTTTATGGCGGTTGTGCGAGCGGTTTTGGGTCTTGTCCGTTGGGCGATTTGTGGGCGTTTGACCTGGCGGAGGGGGAATGGACGGAGCAGGTGGCGACGCCGGCTCCGGCACCGCGTCAATATTACGGTCGGTCGTACGAAGGAGGACGGGATCGGATGATTCTCTTTGGCGGGTCGGGGAGGGGGAGTTTGAGCGATACGTGGGAGTACAATCCAAGGCTGCGGCAATGGCGGGAGGTGGTGTTGGAGGGGCCGGTGCCGAGTGCGCGGTTCCGGCACGAGAGCGCGTTTGGGGAGGGCATTACTTACTTTTTCGGTGGTTCGACGGAGCAGGGACTGACGAACGAACTGTGGCAGTTAGGCCCGAGGCCGGCGGCGGGGATATCGGCGGTGGTGCCCGGCGGCGTAGTCTCCATTTACGGATCGGGGCTGGGGTCGGCGGTTCGCTGGAATGGGCTGCTATCGACCATTCTCTTCGCGGGGGCTGGGCAGATTAACGCCCAGGTGCTGGAGGGGCTGGCGGGGGCGGCGGAGGCCAGGCGGGGAGACCGAAGCGGTAACGCTGCCGGTGGCGGCGGCGCGGGTGAAAGTTGTTTCCTCGGGCTTGGAGCCAGGACGGCGGGGTGAATGCAAGGGAGCTTCAGGCGAGGCCTGGGGAGATCGTAGTGCTGTATGCCAGGGGCCATGGGGGAGCCACGGGAGCCGAGGTGACCGTAGGCGGCCGGTCTGCTGAGGTGTTGTACGCCGACGCTGCCCCGGGAACGATCGGAGTGATGCAGATCAACATCCGGGTTCCAGGCGCGACCGGGGGCGGAGAAGCCGTGCCGGTAGAGGTGCGGGTGAGGGGGAGCTTGGCGATGCTTCCGCTGGCCGTTCGACCGTAGGCAGACGATCTATGCACTTTGACGGAAGGTTTTGATTGCCGGCGAGGAAAGGTCCGGAGGAATGAGTCCGGGCGGGCGTTCGTGGCGTCGACGGAGAAAGCTCAGGGCTTTTGGCCCCTAATTCCCGCGCTCTGCGCTATTCCAGGTGAGAGCCGACCCACCATGAGTTTGCTGCCTCGCCCAAGGTGTTCTTATCCAGCCGTGCGGCAAGCCGTAGTAATACAAAAGGAAATTGACGATACTCTACACCAGAGAAGTAATTACCATGAAACTGAAAACTAATCTCGCGACTGCGCTTTTATTTCTAGCCATTCCAGCCGTTGAATTGCTGATGGGGCAGGCCGCATTACCCGGCGGCGTCCAGAAGCTTTCGACGGTGGAGGGCATCACCGAATATCGTCTGGCGAATGGTATGCGGTTGCTTCTGTTTCCCGATGCTTCGAGCCCCAAGTTGACGGTGAACATCACCTATTTGGTGGGATCGAAGCACGAAAACTACGGAGAGACGGGCATGGCCCATCTGCTGGAGCACATGGTGTTTAAGCCGACGAAGAACCGGGGCAGCATCATGAAGGAAATGACGGCCCATGGTGCGCAGTTCAACGGCACGACTTGGCTGGATCGGACGAACTACTACGAAACGGTAAATGCTACGGATGAAAATCTGCAATGGGCGTTGGAGTTGGAAGCTGACCGAATGGTGAATGCGCTGATTGCCAAGAGCGATCTGGATACGGAGATGACCGTGGTCCGGAATGAGTTTGAAGCTGGAGAGAACAGCCCGATGCGGGTTTTGATGCAGCGCACGCAGGCGGCGGCCTATGAATGGCACAACTATGGCAAGACCACGATTGGTTCACGGGCCGATATCGAGAATGTATCGATTGAGCGGTTGCAAGCGTTCTACCGCAAGTACTATCAGCCCGACAACGCGGTGCTGGTGATTGCGGGGAAGTTCGATGAAGCGAAGGCGCTGGCGTTGGTGGCGAAGAATTTTGGAGTAATTCCCCGACCGGAACGGAAGCTGGAAAAGGTTTGGACTTCCGAGCCGACTCAGGACGGAGAACGGACGGTGACGGTGCGTCGTGTCGGGGATGTGCAGATGCTGCTGGCGGCCTACCATATTCCGTCCGGGGTGCATCCGGATTCCGAAGCGTTGGAGGTGTTGTCGAGCGTGCTGACGAATAACCCATCCGGGCGGTTGTATAAGTCGCTGGTGGAGAGCAAAAAAGCGGCGGGAGTATTCGGTTTCGGAGTGCAGGGGGCCGACCCCGGCCTGTTGATGTTAGGATCGCAACTGCGGAAGGACCAGTCGCTGGACGAGGCGAAAAAGGCGATGTTTGCTACTTTGGACGAGGTGGTGAAAGAGCCGCCGAGTAAAGAAGAGGTAGATCGGGCCAAGGCGAATATGACCAAGCAGATTGAGTTGATGATGACCAATTCGCAGCAGGTCGCGATTACGTTGAGCGAACTGGCTTCGATGGCGGATTGGAGGATGTTGTTTGTCTCCCGTGATCGGTTGCAGAATGTTACTCCCGCAGATGTGCAGCGAGTTGCCAAGGCCTATTTGAAAGATGACAACCGGACGGTGGGTTCCTTCCTTCCCGTTGAAAAGCCGGATCGGGCGGCCATACCTGCGACGCCCGACTTTACGAACTACGTGAGTAACTACAAGGGCCGGGCGGCGATGGCTGAAGGTGAGGTTTTCGACCCGACTCCGGCGAATGTCGATGGGCGGACCAAGCGGGCTACGCTGCCGAACGGCATGAAGTTGGTGATGATGCCCAAGAAGAACCGTGGCAATACGGTGTTTGGCCGGATCACACTGCGGGTGGGGGATGAGAAGTCGTTGTTTGGGCTTGGCGAATCGGCGAGCTTGGCTTGGTCGATGCTGATGCGGGGTACGAAGAGTAAGACGCGGCAGCAGATTCAGGATGAATCAGACCGGCTGAAGGCGCGGATCAGCGCGGGTGGTTCGGCCTATTTCGGTGCGGTGAATGTGGAGACCACGCGGGAGAATTTAGCAGGAACGCTGAAGTTGGCGGCGGAGATATTGCGGGAGCCTAACTTTCCGGAGCGTGAGTTTGACACGTTGAAGCAGTCGATGCTGGCGAGTTATGAGGCGGGTCTGCGAGAGCCCCAAGCGTTGGCCGGCACGGTTTTGGGTAAGCATCTTCGCCCTTATCCGGAGGGCGACATTCGCGCGGTGAAGACTTTCGAAGAGAGTATCGAAGCGGTGAAGGCGGCTAGGCTGGAGGCGGTGAAGGAGTTTTATACACAATTTTTTGGCGGCACGAGCGGCGGAGTTATCACTTTGGTCGGGGATTTTGATCCCGCAGCGGTGGAAGCGCAATTGCGGGAGTTACTGGGTGACTGGAAATCGCCGAAGGGTTACGCGCGGACGATGGCTAATTACAAGAAGGTCGAGGCGATCCACAAGAGTATCAATACTCCAGACAAAGCGAATGCGATGTTTATGGCTGGCATGAATATTCCTTTGACCGACGAAGACCCGGGCTATCCGGCGTTGCTGCTGGCTAATTACATGTTTGGGCAAAACGCTGATTCCCGGTTGTTCAATCGGTTACGGCAGAAAGAGGGCTGGAGCTATGGTGCCGGTTCTGGTCTGACGGCTGGTACGAAGGAGAACGGGGGGTCGATGCAGGTATTTGCGATTCTGGCTCCGGAAAATTTTACTAAACTTGAGAATGGTGTGAAGGAAGAATTCCAGAAAATTCTGACGGAAGGGTTTTCGGGGGAGGAAGTGGCGAAAGGTAAGACCGTCTGGTTGCAATCGCAACAGGTGCAGCGGGCGCAGGATCAGGCGTTGTTAGGGATGTTATCTGGCTATGAGTATCATGGGCGGAGAATGGATTGGGCGGCCCAATTCGAGAAGAAGGTGGCGGCGTTGACGGCGGAGGAGGTTAATGCGGCGGTGAAGAAGTACATTGATATGAGTGCGCTGAGCATTGTGAAAGCGGGCGATATGAAGAAGGCGGGGTTAGTGCCTTAGGGTGGGCTGGAGGGCCGAGGGCTTTGCCGACAGAAATGAACACTTTTCTGTCGGCAACCCAGTGCATTTTGGTCTCGGCCGACGCTCCCTTGTCCTGGTCGATGGGGATTGGTGGCGGGTTTTGACGGAGCACGATTGTATCGGGGGGGCGGATTCGTACGCAGAGGAGCGCTTGTCTGGGCCGTCCTGGGGGTAGTTGAATCCGGGCAAGGATTGATGGGCTGGGGGCGGAGTTGGGGGATGATATTGTGCTGAGGGGGCCGTTGGAGTTGGCGGGTGTGCATGACGATAGAGCTGATGACGGTTTCGCTCGGCGTGAATTTGGTGGCCAATGCGAAAGCAGGCTTTTAGGGTATGCAGCGACGGGGCGTATCCTAAAGGAGGTATGCCAATCCTTAAGATCCCTCCTTTTAGCAGCTTGGTCCTGAAGCGGGTTAAGGTCTCGGGGCTTTTGTCGTTTGGGGTCCGGGGCATTGACTTGTCCATGGGGAAACTCAATGTGCTGATCGGCCCGAATGGTGCGGGCAAGTCCAATTTTCTGGAAGTACTTGGTTTGCGGCAAGCTGCGCCGAATAGTCTGGCGAGGCCAATTCGGCGTTCGGGTGGCGTAGGAGAGTGGCTTTGGAGTGGAGGCACGGAAGAGGCTGTAGTTGAAGTTGTTGTCGCCAATCCCGGACGCGCCGATCTTCGCCATTTATTTTGCTTTCGCGAAAGTGGTCGACGGTTTGAGGTGGTCGATGAGCGAATTGAGGAAGGAAACGATTCCTCATTCGAGTATCGGTATCAACGCGGCTCTCCGGGATTAAACGACCGCGACAAGGGGATTCGGGTTTTGGAAAAAGAACACGTTAGCCCAGAGGAGTCGATCTTGTCGCAGTGGAAGGACCAAGCGCGGTTTCCGGCCTTGAGCGTCTTGGAGATGACGTATCGTAGGATTCAACTCTATCGAAACTGGTGTTTCGGACCGGCGGCGGCAATCCGCCGAGAGCAAAGCACCCACGACCGCAATGACTTTCTCGAAGAAGGGGGAGCAAACCTTGCCTTGATCCTTTCTACGTTTATCGGTGAAGAAAAACGTAAACTTGTTCAATGGCTTCACAAGGCCTACGACGGCATTTTCAGCGGCAAGATCCAACTATGGGTTATCGAAACCGGGGGGCGAGCCGTCTCTTCTTCGAAGCTGTCGGACGGAACACTTCGCTTCCTTGCGTTGTTGGCGATTCTTCTGCACCCGAGACCACCGGCTTTGGTCGCGATCGACGAGCCGGAGTTGGGGTTGCATCCGGATCTGATTCATCTTGTGGCTCAGTTACTTCGAACTGCATCGGAGAGGATGCAGATTGTGGTGACGACCCATTCTCGGGAGTTAATTGACGCGTTGGGCGAGGAGCCGGAGTCGGTGGTGATTTGTGAGAAGGAGGATGGGGAGTCGCGATTTGAGCGACTCGACGCAAAACGCATGAAGGGCTGGTTGAAGCGATACTCTCTCGGCGAGCTATGGAGCAAAGGGGAACTCGGGGGGAATCGCTGGTGAAGGTGAAAATCTACATTGAGGGTGGTGGAGATGAGAATAGCGCACTGAATCGCAGCTTCCGGCAGGGTTGAGCAAGCTTTTTCGGCAAGGTCGGCCTTGCAAAGCAACCGAAGGTGATCCGGGGAGGTGCTCGGAATAAGGCGTGGGCGGACTATCAGTATGCGCTCAAGAATCGAGATGATGATGAGGTGATCCTGCTCTTAGTCGATAGCGAATCAGTGCCGAAGAATGACGATCGTGTCTGGGAACATCTTGACACAGGGATGAAGGGCCGCTGGAAAAAGCCGGCAACGGCAGGTGATGATGATGCTCAGCTGATGGTCGTTTGTATGGAGACTTGGATTCTCGCAGATCGCCCAGCCTTGGAAAAAAGATTTGGAAAGCATTTCAAAGAAGGAGCGCTTACAAATTGTCCTGATTTGGAACGAGTGGAGAAGAAGTCGATCTTTTTAGCGCTGAAGAATGCTACTTCGAATCGGTACGAGAAAGGTCAAACGTCTTTCGAGTTACTGGCGGAGATTAATCCGCTGACAGTGGAAGAAAAGTGCCCTTCGGCGAAGCGGTTGTTGGATCGGCTGAGGGAGTTATAGTGAGCTTATGATTCTACGGATCTTAGTTGGGATTGGAATGGCGGTGGCGGCATTTGGCGCTGACTCGCTGAATGGGAACTGGGCGTTCCAGATGTCGGGGCCGCAGGGGCCGGTCGAGGCCAAGATGGCGATTGAACAGAAAGACGCAACGTTTACGGGGACCGTTGAGTTTCCGGGAGGGCGGTCGCTGAAGATTTCAGAGGGCACCGTGGACGGGACGAAGGTGTCGTTCGTCGTGAAACGGGATCGTCAGGACGGCGGGTCGATGGTCTATAAGCTGGCCGGGGACGTCGAGGGGTCCAAGATCAAGGGCTCGGCAGAGACGGAGATGGGCGGCCAAGTGCAGAAGATCGAATGGTCGGCGACTAAGCAGTAAGATCGATCACGGCCTTACCGACGTTGTCGCGGTAATGTTCGAGCATGGTGAAGGCCTCCTCGATTGCTTCGAGAGGGCGTTCGTGGGTTACGAGGGGACCGAAAAGGGTGGGGCGCTCGTGGAGGAGGTCTAGGGCTACGTGAGTCTCGTGGTTGCTGCGGCGGATGGGGATGAGCGGCACTTCCTTGCGGCGGAGTTCGTGGAAGTGGATGGCGGGCATCGGATCAGAGGGGATGCCGGTGACGACGAGTCGGCCGCCGCGGGCGACGGCGTAGCAGGCGGCTTCGAGAGAGCCGTCCTTGGTGGCGCAGTCGAGGGCTATGTCGACTCCTCGGTTGTTGGTGCTGGAACGGATGCCGGAGAGGGCTTCGGCGGGGGTGAAGACGGCGTCGGCTCCGTAGGTGAGGGCCATGGTGCGGCGGTGGGGGACGGGGTCGATGGCGAAAATGCGGCGGACGCCTTGGAGTTTCAACATGGCGATGGTCAAGACGCCGATGGGTCCGCATCCCCAGACGGCAGCGGTTTCTCCAGGGGTGGGGCGGGCGAAGTGGAGAGAATGGAGGGCGATGGCGAGGGGCTCAAAGAGCGTGCCTTCGGCGAAGCCGAGGCCGACGGGGAGGGGGAGGACGTTGTGGGTTGGGAGGTTGACGATGTCACGGAAGAAGCCGGGGTCGGGGCCGGAGCTATAGAAGCGAATATGGTCGCAGAGGTTATGACGACCGGAGCGGCACATGGGGCAGTGGTAGCAGTAGACGGCGGGTTCGAGGATGACGCGTTCGCCGGAGCCGACAATGGTGCCGGTGGGTTCATGGCCTAAGACCACGGGGAAGACGGTGGGGGTATCGCCGATTTGGCCTTCGGAGAAATTGTGAAGATCGGAGCCGCAGATGCCGACGGCGTGGACGCGGACTTGGACTTCGCCGGGGCCGGGCGGGGGCGGGGGAGGGGCTTCGACGAGGGCGAAGCGATGTTGGGCGATGAGTTGGGCGGTGCGCACGGGAGGTTTATTCGGAGGTTTTTTTGAAGAGATTGTCGAAGGCGTTGCGAGCGTCCTGGACTTTGCGGGGAACGTTAGGGGCGGCGGTGAGAGGGGTGGGTTTCGAATTTGGGGTGGTGACGGGGGGAGCGGTGTCTCGGGCGACGGTGATGCGAGGGGAGAAGAGGGTACACTCGTTCGCTTTGTCTTTATAGGCGATTCGTTCGGGGATAGTTTGGAGGCACTGAAAGCGGGCGGAGGAGTCCATGTGGCCGCACTGGGAGCAGCAATGGAGAAGAGTGGTGCACTTTGGGCAGGGCTGGAGGAAATCGAAGCCGGCGGGGAGAGGGTTGGAGCAGTTGAAGCAGCGACTGGCGGCGACACTGCGGACTAGACGAGGCGTATGGGGCCCTTCGAGCGGGGCTCGAGGGCCGTAGTATTCGCCGTTGATGTAGTGGTCGGCTTTGCTGCCGCCGGTCTTCTGGCTGGTTCTGTCCGAGGAAGAATCCTGGTAACCGGCCTGTTTGTATTTCCGATCGCCGTCCATGTAGTTGCTTAGAGGTGTACCACGAATAACAGGGGGGCGGCTAGTCGGACCACTTCAGGAGGGCGTTGGTGGGCCGAGTGAGGGGGTCGCGATAGTGGTTGGAACTGACGCGGAAGGCGAAGCCGAGGCGCCCGGTTTGGAGGGGCGAGTATTCGCGTCCGAAAGAAAACGCCGTGCCGTGCTGTTCGATGACGTGGAGGGCGATGACGCTTGAATCTTCGAGGTTGCCGTCGGCGTCGATGCGACCGACGACGGCTTCGACGCGGACGTCTTCGGGCTTGAGGCCGGCGAGTTCGATGGTGGCGCGGAGGGGGAGCGCTTTGCCTGTTTGGATGGTGGTGGCGGTGCCGCCGTCGACTTCGACGAAGCGGATGCGATCCCAAAGTTGGTGGACCTGTTTATCCCAGACGGCGAGGGTTTTGGCGGCCTGGAAATTCTTGGCGGTGACTTCGGCTGCGAGGTCGTGGGCGGGGTTGTAGAGCAAGCTGGAATACTCGTTGAGCATGCGTTTGGCGTCGTATTGCGGGGTGACGTTTTTCAAGCTCATTTTCATGCGACGGACCCATTCGTGGGGGACTTCGTCGGCGCGGGCGGAGTAGTAGAGCGGGACGATTTCGTTTTCGAGGAGGGAAAGGACGTCGGCGGTGTGCATTTCGTCCTGATCTTCGGAGTAGGGTTCGCGGTCGCCGATGGCCCAGCCGCCGGAGGTTTCGTAGGCTTCGTCGTACCAGCCGTCGAGGACGGAGAGGTTAGGGTTGCCGTTGAGGGCGGCTTTCATGCCGGAGGTGCCGCAGGCTTCTTCGCCTCGGCGAGGGTTGTTGAGCCAGAGGTCGACGCCTTGGACGAGTTCGCGGGCCACTTGCATGGAGTAGTCTTCGACGAAGACGAGGCGGCGGGAGATATCGGGGTCGCGGGAGAGTTGGACGATTTCTCGGATGAGGGTTTTGCCGGGGATGTCTTTGGGATGGGCTTTGCCGGAGACGAGGATTTGAACCGGCATGCGGTTGTTGGTCAGGAGGCGTTTGAGACGGGGGAGATCCTTGAAGATGAGGGTGGCTCGCTTATAGGTGGCGAAGCGACGGGCGAAGCCGATGGTGAAGGCGTCGGGATCGAGGATGTCGGAGAGGCGGCGGATGTCGGTGGGGGAGGACTTCCGAAGGGTGGCGGCTGCGATGGCTCGGGTGCGGACGAAGGTGATGAGTTGGCGTTTGCGTTTTTTGTGAGCTTCCCAGATTTCTTCAGCGGGGATGTCGTCGATGAGGTCCCAGGTGGCCTTGTTTTCGGAGTGTTCGCGCCAGTCGGGTTGGAGGAAGTTATCGTAAACGCTGGCGAGGTCGCCGTTGAGCCAAGTGGAGACGTGGACGCCGTTGGTGACTGAAGTGATGGGGACTTCGCGGGGAGGGAGTTGGGGCCAGAGGTCCTGCCACATTTCGCGGGAGACTTCGCCGTGGAGGGCGCTGACGCCGTTGCGCCAACAGCTGGTTTTGATGGCGAGGACGGCCATGGAGAACGATTCTCCGCCGTCGTTGGGATGGCGGCGGCCGAGGCCGGCGAGGGCATCGAAGGAGAAGCCGGCGGCGGCGCAGTAATCGCGGAAATAGTAGTGTAGGAGGCCGGAGTCAAAGAGATCGATTCCGGCGGGGACGGGGGTGTGGGTGGTGAAGACGCTATTGGCGCGAATGGCTTCGACGGCTTCGTCGAAGTTGAGGCCATTGTTGGCCATCATGAGGCGGATGCGTTCAACGGCGAGGAAGGCGGAGTGGCCTTCGTTCATGTGGAAGACGGTGGGTTTGAGGCCGAGGGCACCGAGGACGCGCATACCGCCGATACCGAGGACGATTTCCTGGCGAATACGGGTGTCGGAGTCGCCGCCGTAGAGTTGGTCCGTGATGTTGCGGAGTTCGGGGTTTGGGTTCTGGGGGATGTTGGTATCGAGGAGGAAGAGGCGGACGCGGCCGACCTGGATGAGCCAGGCTTTGACGTAGGCGACGCCGGTGGGGAGGTTGACGGAGACGATGAGTTCAGAGCCGTCCGGTTGGATGACCGGGCGGATGGGGAGGGTGTAGAAATCGTTGTCGGGGGATTTTTCGATCTGCCAACCGTCCTGATTGAGGGACTGGCGGAGATAGCCCTTTTGGTAAAGCAGACCGACGCCGACGAGGGGGAGATCGAGATCGGACGAGGCTTTGAGATGATCGCCGGAGAGGACGCCGAGGCCGCCGGAGTAGACGGGGAGGCATTCGGCGAGGCCGTATTCCATGGAGAAGTAGGCGATCAATTTGTCGGACTGGGCTGCGGTGGAGGAGTCCATGTAGGCGTCGAGACGCTCGCAGGCCTTTTTATAGAGAGAGAGGAAGCGGGTGTCGGCGGCGGCTTTGACGAGGCTGGCTTGGGGGACTTGGCCGAGCATGAGAACGGGGTTGTGGCCGCTGTGGCGCCAGGCGATGGGATCGAGGCGTCGGAACATGCCTCGGAGGTTTGGTTCCCAGACCCAAAGCAGGTTGTAGGCGAGTTCGGAGAGGCGGGACAACTCGGGGGGCAAGGCCGGTTGGACGAGGAATTCCTTGTGGGGGCGGATCTGAAACGACATAGATGTAGGTTTTTTGGGGGAAATTCTACGATAGCAGATGGCTATACGGCGACGCGGAAGCCGAGGGCGGTGCGGGTGAATTTTTCGCTGAGCCAATCGCTCTCGGTGGCGGTGGAGCGAAGCATGTGGAAGTTGGTGCGGTTGGGGTTGCCGTCGGAGACCCATTCGTCGACATTGCCGATGATGTCGAAGAGGCCGAAGGGGTTGGCGAAGCCGGTGGAGGCTGGGGGATGGGGGGCTTCGTTTTCCTTGGGGGCGACGGCGAGGGCGGGGTTGAAGGCGTTGCCCCACCAGAATTCGGTGCTGGTGCCGGCGCGGCAGGCGTAGACCCATTCGTGATCGGTGGGGAGTCGGTAGATGCGTCCCGTGAGTTTGGAGAGGCGGGCGCAGAATTCGACGCAGTCGCGGAAGGCGACCATTTCGGCGGCTTGGTCGGGTTGCCAGCCGAAGGGGGAATCCTTACCTGTTTTGTGGACGGCGAGTTGGCGTTTGCGTTTGGGGAGTTTGGCGACGGCGTTCCACTGGGCGATGGTGATTTCGTGGCGGCCGAGGGCGAAGGAGGAGATGAC
>JANXMS010000076.1 GCA_025354525.1 Acidobacteriota bacterium | reverse complement strand
TGGGTCCTTGGAGTTGCCGCATTGGAATGGATCAGGAGTCGATCAGTGGGGCTTCGGAATGTGCTGAGCTCTCTTTGGGTTTGTGCGGGAAAGCGATACCGTCGCCGTCTCGGCGGTGGGAATGTGGAAATCGCATCTTATTGCGATTTCCAAGGGCAGGGGAAAGGGAGTGAAAACCTGCTTTCGGTTTTCCTCGCTTTCCACGGCCCGCCATTTCCACGGCCGACCTCGACGGTCGAATGTACTTGCTCCGTTATCGGCGGGGATGCGTAGCCGCCGCTTCTACCCACGTGCAACAGCGAAGAACCCGGCGAACGCGCCGGGCCCATGTTCGAGCCCGGCGGAGACGATGGAGACGATGCTTCTATTGTGGCGCTTTATTAATCTCTTCGAGAAGAATGCGCGTGAATTCCGCGACGAACGGGACGCCGTTTTGGAGTAAGTTAGGCGTCGTCATGTAATCGAGTTCGATGTCCGGGCGGACGCCGACGTTTTCGATGTATTGCGTGGTGGGGAAGCCTTCGACGGTGATGGCTTTGGGGCGCACCATGAGGCCAAATGTTACTCCGGTGGAGGTCTCCGAGTATACACCGCTATAGAAGCTGCCGTTAGTGCCGCCAAGGCCGCCGGAGCGATAGCCGACAAGTTTGGCGCGACTGGCGTCCTGGAGGACGGCCGGGAAGAGGTCAGCGGTGGAAACCGAGAATTCATCAATGAGGATGATCATCGGCTTGGTATAGACGTTGGGCTGGAAGTTAGTGTCGACGGCAGGGTAGATTTCGAGATAGGGCCGGTCGAGTGGTAAGGGGCCGGTGCGCCCACGGTTTTCGGAGTAGGCCGTCTTGACATCGCCGAGCACCTTTTCGAAGAGCTGGATCACCCAAGTGGGGGCCTGCTGGGCGCGAAAGCTGCTAATTTGATTCGTCAAACTGGTAATCCGGGAGAGCGTAGCCCGCAATTCAAAACCGACGGCAGGTTGGGGCGTCGAGATGAAGTATTCACTGAGGGAGTGGCCGTATTCGATCAGGCCACCTGGATTTCGCATAACGTCGACGACCAAGCCGTCGGTATTGGCTTCGAGGTAAGCGATTTCGGTGCCGAACTGCGTCAGAGCCGCAGCGAAGCTGCCTTGGGGGGCCATTCTCGGGATACGGATGTAGCCGATGCGCTTACCGCCGGAGGTGTAGGTTCCGGTGAGGAAGTTATCGGCGTTGTTTACGCCAATGCGGCGGACGAAGCCGGAGGGAAGGGTAAAGACGGGTAGCGTGGCACCGCGGCCGGTAACGCCGTGGAAGATCTCGTCGCCTTGATCGTTACCGGAGGGATGGTGGTCGTCGGCGGAGTAGCCAAGTTCCCAAAGGGCCTGCTGCCAGGCGGGGCCTTCGGCGGCGAGGGCAGGTTTGGTAACGCCCGAAGCCAGGAGACGTAGCACACGGGAACCGTTCAGAGTTGGGACAAGGCCGAGGGTGCGGAGCGGTTCTCCGGACTTGACCCAGGGAGTTTCATAATTTGTAATTTCCTCGGAACCGCGATGGCGAACGCCGATGGATACATTGCCATCAATGAGGCCGGCCGAAGGGATTCGGCTTTGCGGACGAAAGAAGAGAAAGTCGGCTGCGGCGCGGCGGTTGCCTCGAGGGTTGGCGTCGGAGCCGCCGTAGCGGCTAAGGGAGGTTATAACATCGGCGATCGGTTTGCCGTCCAGGGACACAATCTCATCGCCTCGGAGGATTGGGGCAGTGGCCAGAGGAAACGTTACCCGGCTGATAGCTTCGACGAGAACCTTGCCGTCATACACGTCAACGCTGATGGGGACTTGCACATTGAACGAGGCGGGGATGGAGAAGAAAACGTGTCCGTCGCGGAGGGAGGAGGTGTAATCCTGGCAAAGCTCAAGGAATTCGATATCGTCTTTGGACGCGGCGACCTTCGAGAGCCAGGGACGGACGTCGAGAAGATCGACGCCGAAGAGCTGCTTCTTCCATTCGTAGGGCCCGTACTGCTTATTGAACAGTCCGGCGAGGTTGAGAAAATCCTGTTGTTTTTGCGCGGGTGACAACTGCGCGAAGCCACTAGCGGCAAGCATTAGTCCGGTTACCAGAAATCGCATATCTCTACGATACGCGATCAGCGCCAGTTAGTTCACAGCGATGTTTCGCCCGCGCGTAGTTTACGGTGGGTTCGGATGAGAAAGCGCAACGCACTTTGGTTAGCTCTTTTCTTTAGGGAATCCGGGCGGCGTTCAGCTTAATTGATCGATTCGCCGCAGCATTGTCGAGGTTCCGAATAATGAGCGCCATGGTGAGGCTATCGCGCTGGCCGTCGAATCGGCCCCGAAGGATGACGATGGTCCGTTTGCCTTGACCGGAGGCTTGGCCGGAGAGGTAGCCGCTCGAAACGGTGTACGTTAACGTCAAGCGGGTGCCGTCGGCGAGGGTGAAGTTGACCGTCTTATCGTTAAACTGAACGGTGCCGAGTCGCTCGCCCTTGCTTTCGACTTCGAGCGACAATAAATTCCAGCGGCCTTCAACAGAGGCCGAGCAAAGCGCCGCGGAAAAGAAGAGCAAACAGAGCAGCAGACGGGGCATCGCTTTCCTAAAACAACCTAATCTTGATTATCCTTCCATTCTTCGAGCCACGCCATTTGGATCGCTTCGAGCTTTCCCTCGTTCGATTTCATGGGATCGTCATCGAAGTCCGGCAGGGCGACGATCCACTGATGGAGATCGGTGTAGCGGATATGGAGAGGGTCAATGTCGGGATGGGCCTCGAACAACGAGAGGCCGATATCGTCAGAATCTTGCCAAGAGAGTTTTTTCATTCGATTTTTGTCCCTTTGAGGACGTTGCGCACGGCGGAGTTCATCATGTTTTCGGCCAGTCCGCGCGAGGCTAGATCGAGCGCTTCCATCTTACTCTGAATGAGAACATGATCATCGCCGTGGTAGGAGAGGTGGAGTTCGTTGATGGCTCGGTCGACGGAGGCCTGCTCTTCGACGGGGAGGTCGAACCACGCGTCGCTTTGCTTGGCTTTGTCGACGGCGGCGAGAATGCGGTCGGCTTCGACGCGGGCTTCGCGGACCTGCCGTTCGTTGAAGTCGGCTTCAGCTTTGTCGAAGCTTTCGAGAATCATGGCTTCGACCTGCTCGTCAGTGAGGCCGTAGCTGGGTTTGATTTCGACCGATTGTTCTTTGCCGGTGCGGAGGTCTTTGGCGCTGACGTTGAGGATTCCGTTGGCGTCAATGAGGAACCGGACTTCGATGCGAGCCATGCCGGCCATGACGGGATCGATGTCTTTAAGGTCGAAACGGGCGAGCGAGCGGCAGTCCCGGACCATTTCGCGCTCGCCTTGCAGGACGTGAATGAGCACGTTGCGTTGGCCGTCAACGGCGGTGGTGAACTGCTCGGTGGCCGAGGCTGGAATGGTCGAGTTGCGGAGAATGAGTTTGGTTACGACTCCGCCCATGGTTTCGAGTCCGAGGGATAGGGGGGTGACGTCGAGGAGGAGTTGGTCTTCCACTTCGCCCGAGAGGATTCCGGCCTGAATGGCGGCCCCGAGGGCGACCACTTCGTCGGGATTGAGTTCGGTGTGGGGCTCGGATTTGAAGAGGGCGCGGACGGCTTGGCGGACTAGAGGGATGCGGGTGGAACCGCCGACCAGGACCACTTCGTCGATTTGCTCTGGCGTGACCGCGGCGTCGGCCATACAGGCGCGGCAGGGGACCAGGGTACGGTCGATGGTGGGGGTGATGAGTTTTTCGAAGACTTCGCGGGGAAGGCTGCGGCGGTATTCGAGGCCCTGATAGTCCAGGGAAATGGTGGCGGCTGGAAGAGTGGAAAGCTCGTGCTTGGCATTGATGACGGCGCGACGGAGGCGCTGAACGGCTTCGTGATCGGCGCTGAGGTCGCGGCCCCATTCGGTGGCCACATCTTCGAGAGCGATGCGGAGGAGGAGGTCGTCGATGTCGTCGCCGCCGAGATGGGTGTCGCCGTTGGTGGCAAGAACTTCGAAGAGCCCTTCTTCGAGCTTGAGGATGGAGATGTCGAAAGTTCCGCCGCCAAAATCGTAGACGGCAATGGTGCCGTTGCGGCGTTTGTCAAGGCCGTAGGCAAGGGCTGCGGCGGTGGGTTCGCTGACCAGGCGGAGCACTTCGAGGCCCGCGATGCGCCCGGCGTCTTTGGTGGCTTGGCGTTGTGCGTCGTTAAAGTAGGCGGGAACGGTAATGACGGCCTGGGTGATGGTTTCGTTGAGGAACGCTTCGGCGTTCTGTTTCAGTTGGCGGAGGACGTAGGCGCTGATCTCGGGCGGGGTGAGTTGGCGGCCACCGACGGAAAGCCGGATGACCGATTCGCTGCCTTCGGCCATTTTGAACGGGAGGAGCGCGAGTTCGCCAGCCACGTCGGCCGCGCCACGCCCCATCAGCCGTTTAGCGGAATAGACGGTGTTGACGGGGTCAATAAGGAGGGCTTCCTGGGCTTCTGCTCCGACGACCGGATCGCCAGTCGGGGGGAAGTGAACGACGCTGGGGACGATGGGAGAGCCGTTCGAGCCCGGGATGACCTGAGGGCCGGTGAGATCGAGGAAGGCGACGAGGGAGTTGGTGGTTCCCAAGTCGATGCCCACGACCCGGGGCGGGGTATCGGGTGTGTCGCCGAAATCAATTTGGAAAACAGACATGAAAATTTAGGATAAAGCCTGCTGGGCGTCGCGCACCAGATTGTCAATGTAGCGTCGGCGATGGAGCAGGGATCGTAGGGCGTCGAGATGGAACTCCTGCTTGGAGCTATCGTAGGCCGCGAAGATTTGGTCGCGTTCGCGGTCGAGGGATTCGCGCAGAGCGGTAAAGTGCTTGAGGGCTTCGGCGACTTGATGCTTGGCGTTGGAATCGCCGTCGCGTGCTTCTTCGAGAGCCATGTTGAGTTCAAAAACCTCTTCGAGCAGTTCGGTCGGAACGGAGCTCGCGCGACCGTCATTGCTACGGCCGTCAGGGGTGTCGTAGCCCTTCAGCTTTAGAAGATATTCGGCGCGGGCGACGGGATCGCGGAAGACGCGCCAAGCGTCGTTCAAAAGGCTCGTGAAATCGAGCGCGTAACGCTGTTGCTCGGTCGAGGCGCGGGCGAATCGATCAGGATGGTGTTGCTTGCTCAAAACGTAGAATTGGCGCTGCAGCTCCGGGAGATCCAACGCCAATTGCGGGCTGATTCCGAAGACGGAGAAATAGTCAGCCGGAAGCGATTTCATGCCGTGAAGGACGTGCCACAACCGCACGCTTTTTTGGCGTTTGGATTGTGGAATTCAAAACCCGATTGCATGATGCTCTCCTGGTAGTCGAGCGTCATGCCGTCGAGGAAGATGAAGCTCTTTGGATCGACGAAAACCTGCACCCCATCGTACTCAAATACCTTGTCCGTGGGGCGTGGTTTGGTATCGAACTTGAACTGATAACTTAGCCCCGAGCAGCCGCCACCGAGCACGCCGAGCCGAAGCCCGCCCTGCACGCCCTGTTTCTCAAAGGCTTGGCGAATCTTAGTAACTGCTTTAGGGGTAACGTCAATCATGTTAGTGAGCCTGAGCGAGCGCGGCAACATCAGCACCCTGTTTGATTTTGTAGTCGGAGATTGCGGCCTTAATGGCGTCTTCGGCGAGCACTGAGCAATGAATTTTCACCGGGGGCAGCGCGAGTTCGTTCACGATGTCGGTGTTTTTAATCGTCAGCGCTTCGTCGACGGTTTTGCCCTTCAGCCACTCGGTGGCGAGCGAAGAGCTGGCGATGGCCGAGCCGCAGCCGAAGGTCTTGAACTTGGCGTCGTCGATGATCCCGGTTAAGGGATTGACTTTGATCTGGAGTTTCATGACGTCGCCGCATTCGGGAGCGCCGACCATGCCGGTTCCAACCGCGGAATCGGATTTATCCATTGACCCGACGTTTCGGGGGTGATTGTAGTGATCGAGTACTTTGTCAGAATATGCCATTTGAGTCTCCTTAAGTTAGTGAGCGGTCCACTGGACCTTGCTTAGATCGATGCCTTCTTTCACCATTTCATAGAGGGGCGAAAGTTCGCGCAATTTTATGACGACCGAGATAAGTTTGTCGGCGACGTAGTCGACTTCGGCGTCAGTGTTGAAGCGTCCGAGGCCGAAGCGAATGGAAGTGTGGGCCATGTCGTCGCCGAGGCCGAGAGCCTTGAGGACGTAGCTAGGTTCAAGGGTCGCCGAGGTGCAGGCCGAGCCGGAACTGACGGCGATGTCGTTGATGCCCATCAGCAGGCTTTCGCCTTCGACGTAAGCAAAACTCATGTTGAGGTTATGCGGCAGACGGTGTTCCATAGAGCCGTTAATAAAGACCTCGTCGAGGGCGGCCTCGAATTTCGCCCGGAGGCGGTCGCGCATACCGCTAAGCCTTTTAGACTCTTCCGCCATTTCCGCTTTCGCGATGGCGCAGGCTTCGCCGAGGCCAACTATGCCCGGAACGTTGAGGGTACCGGAGCGCATACCGCGTTCGTGGCCGCCTCCATCGAGTTGGGCAGTGAGTTGAACGCGCGGACCCTTGCGACGGACATAAAGCGCGCCGACGCCTTTCGGGCCGTACATTTTGTGAGCGGTTATCGACATGAGGTCGATGTTGTCGGAGATGACGTTAACGGGCACCTTGCCGACGGCTTGGACGGCATCGGTATGGAAGAGGACACCCCGCTCCTTCGCCAATTTGCCGATCTCGGCGATGGGTTGCAATACACCGATTTCGTTGTTGGCATACATGATGCTGATCAGGATCGTTTTGTCGGTAATGGCGCTCTGGAGCATTTCCATGTCGATCCGACCGTCGCCCATGACGGGCAGGTAGGTAACCCGACAACCCTTCTTTTCGAGGTGTTTGCAGGTGTCGAGGACCGCTTTGTGCTCGGTGGCCGCGGTGATGATGTGGTTGCCTTTTTCGGCATACATCTCAGCGACACCCTTGATGGCGAGATTGTTCGATTCGGTGGCACCGCTCGTGAAGACGATTTCTTTCGAGTTGGCACCGATAAGGGAGGCGATTTGGCCCCTCGATTTTTCGACGGCCTCCTCTGCTTCCCAGCCATAGGCATGGTTGCGGCTAGCGGCGTTGCCGAACATTTCGGTGAAGTACGGCAGCATGGCTTGCAGTACACGGGGGTCCAACTGCGTCGTGGCGTGATTGTCGAAGTAGATGGGTTTCATAGTTACTGGCGGTTCAAAATGGTGAGGTTGGGGCTGGAAATCAATCCAATTGGCAAGAGGCTGGAGGCGGGATCGGCGTCGGAAGCTAGCTCGGCCATGGTCATTTTGTTGAGAAGACCGATGATGCCTTCGTGGATGCGGCGCAGGGGGTCCCGGATGGAACACTTTTTATGGTGTTCACAGTCTCCGTCTTCGGTAAAGCAGGCGGTGAGGAAGATCGGTCCGTCAATCGACCGAACAATGTCGAAGGCGGTGATCTGCTCAGGACCGCGGCTGAGCCGGTAACCTCCATTGGCACCGTGCTCGGAGGCCAGGAATCCGCCCCGGACCAGAGTTTGCAGAATCTTCGCGAGCACAGGAGCCGGCAGTCCATAGTGATCCGAAATGTCCTTGGCGCTGGCGGAACGAGGATACACCGTCGTGAGATGTCGCATCGCGATCAACCCGTAATCCGCTTTTTTGGTCAATTTTAACATTTCAAATCAGACCGAATCAGTCCTACATTAATTTTACCTTCAGAGGCCACGATGTGTCAAGCGCGCTCGTTTAAATGGAACGACTTAAATCACGGAAAGAATAGTCCGACATCGGCTCTGTATACTGGATGTGTTGGGGCTATGGGTGGGTTCTGGAAATCGGAGGCCGCCTTTTCGGCCGGTGGCGGTGGAGATATTCCATACTCCTGCCGATATGCTCTTTATGGGGTAGATGTGCCATCCTTAATAAGTTCGTGCTGATCCAAAGTTTTTGGATCATTCGAATTAGGCCCATTTCAATTCGTTCCCTCCTTCCGCCGAATGATACGACTATTTCGAGTTTTTATACCGACCAGTGTTCTGGCACTGCTGCTGTCGGAAGTTGTTCTGATCTACTTTTCGTTGATTTCTGCGTCTTTGGTAGTGAACGATCTCGATCCCGAATTTTTCCTGCTTGAGCAGGATGGACTGTTCCGGATCACGATCGTGGTGGTCAGCATTGTAATTGGCCTGTATTTTCAGGACTTGTACAATAATTTGCGGGTTCGGAGCCGGATGTTGCTGGTGCAGCAATTTTCGATGGCGATTGGGATTGCCTTTCTATTTCAGGCCTTGTTGACTTATGTGAATCCGACGTACATGCTGGCGCGTTGGCTGATGATTTACGGTTCTATGGTGATGTTGGTGTTGCTGCCGGTTTGGAGGTTGGCATTTTTACGGCTGGTGTTTTCGGCTTTGGGCCATATCTCGATGCTGTTTGTCGGCACCTCGTCCGTATTGGCCGAGATTGGGGAACGTGTGGCCTCCCGGCCGGAACTGGGGTTGCAAATACTGGGTTATCTCGACGATGGGAGTGGCAACGTGCTGCCAGAGAGCATTCCGCGATTAGGTTCGATGGATGACTTGCGAGCGGTGACCGAGCAGACGAAGCCGGACCGAATCATTGTGGGGATGTCGGAACGGCGGGCTCGGATGCCGGTTTACGAGCTATTGGACCTGAGGCTGTCTGGAATTCACGTTGAAGAGGCATCTCTGTTGTACGAGACCACGTTCGGGATGGTTTCTACTCGTGATCTGCGTCCGTCCCAACTCGTATTTTCGAGGGAGTTGGGCCCGGCACCGACGAGCGTGGCGGTGCAAGCGGTGTATTCTTGGCTGTTGGCGCTGATTGGGCTCACGGTGTTTTCCCCGGTGATGCTTGTGGTCGCTTTGCTCGTGCGCCTTACTTCGCCGGGGCCGATTCTTCACCGACAAACGCGGGTTGGGTTGAAGGATGTTCCCTTTACAGTGTTCAAGTTTCGGTCGATGCGGGCCGACGCCGAGGCCAGAACGGGAGCCGTTTGGGCGAAGAAGAACGATCCCCGAATTACCTCGATCGGCAAATATCTTCGACTGTTTCGGTTGGACGAATTGCCCCAGTTTTTTAACGTTTTGCGGGGAGAGATGAGTTTCGTTGGCCCCCGACCGGAGCGTCCGGAGTTCGTGCAGGCGCTTTCTGAGAAGATTCCTTTTTACCGGCAGCGGCATTTTGTGAAGCCGGGCATAACAGGGTGGGCGCAGATCAATCACAAATATGGCGATACGGTGGAAGACACGATCACCAAGCTCGAATACGACCTGTACTACATTAAACACATGTCGCTGTCAATCGACCTCTATATTGTTGTCAATACGTTGAAGACGGTGCTTTTGGGGCGGGGCGCGCAATAGATTGACCTCTGCGGCTCTAGCGTTTAGAATGGAAGATAGCTCCTTCGAGCGGGGGTAACTCAATGGTAGAGTCTCAGCCTTCCAAGCTGTTGGTTGCGAGTTCGAATCTCGTCTCCCGCTCCAATAAACCATCTGCCGCGGGTCGACCGAAGGCGTCTGGATAGGGTCCTCCTGATGCGCCTGTCTATACTTATTCCCGTGTACAACGAGAGAGCCGTGGTTCGGGCTAGCTTGGCGAAGGTATTGGAATCGCCGTTGCCGGAAGGACTTGAGCGCGAGATCATCCTTGTCGACGATTGTTCGACCGACGGGACGGGCGATATTCTCGAGGCGTTTGTTGCATCGCATCCAGGAATTAAGCTTTTTCGAAAGCTGAAGAACGAGGGAAAAGGTGCGGCGATTCGAACTGCGCTGAGTCATGCCACTGGCGATTTTGTGCTGGTGCAGGACGCAGACTTAGAGTATGACCCTGCGGAATATGGCGTCCTTTTGAAGCCTCTGCTGGAAGGCCGTGCGGATGTGGTGTTCGGCTCTCGTTATATGGCAGGAGAGCAGCGTCGGATATTGCGCTTTTGGCATTCGATGATCAACCACTCGATCACTCTTGTGTGCAACATGTTCTCCGATCTTCACTGCACCGACATCGAGACTTGCTACAAAGTTTTCCGGACGGATCTTTTGAAGAGCATGCCGATCCGCTCGGATCGCTTCGGGTTCGAGCCCGAAATTACGATGAAGACCTCGAAGCGCAAGCTGCGTGTTTATGAGGTGCCGATCAGCTATCACGGGCGTACGTTTGAAGAAGGTAAAAAAATTGGGTGGAAGGATGGCGTCAAGGCGCTTGGCGTAATCCTGTATTTTTGGTTGGTAGATGACCTGTACGCGGAGAACTACGG
>JANXMS010000036.1 GCA_025354525.1 Acidobacteriota bacterium | reverse complement strand
ATGGCTTCCACCGCCACCTTAGCTTTCAAAGCCGGCGAGTGAGTCTTGCGTGTTCGAGGCATTGATTCTCCTTCATTTTCAATGCCCTCCTACACTTAAGCAATAACCATTTTTGTGTCTAGTTTTTGGGGTCCACCACATACACATTCTCCACCTCACCACCGACATCGGGATTCCGGTCGCCGCGGCAATCGCCGCCGACAATAAAACAGGCGGTCGAATTAGTCTCGGCTTTGGTGCCTCCTTCGACGTGGGCCACGCGACACTCCGCGCCTTAAGAGAACTTCGGCAGAACGAGCTAATCCACACTCCCTCGTCCCAGAACTATCAAAAACACTCTATGCAACGCTCTCATCACCACTGGCTAGCGAGAGCCACCCTGGAATCCAATCCCCACTTTCTCCCCCTAGCCTCTCCTCCCCCTGAACAGTCCACTCCTTCTCCCACCAACCTACATGACCTCCTAGAACTCTTTGCCGCTCGCCACTGGAATGTCTGCGCACTCGATCTTACACGTCCGGAGACCAACACCCCCGCCGTTCGCATAATCGCTCCTAACCTCGCCAGCCCATACCATCGCCTCGGCTCGGCACGCATACACGCGGCACTCGAAACCGGGCTCGGCGTCAACCCCGCGCCCTTCTCCTTGTAAGCGTGCCAACATCCGGCCCACGGCCATTTCCGTAGTTGATTGCCGCTCGCTTTATCAGTCTGCTATACCGGCTATCTTTTCGAAGCGCATCAAATGATTGATGAACGGCAACCATGGGCAATCCAGTATCGCGTACCCGCACACACTCCTCTAAATATCCGAATGCCCGCCCCAAATCCCCCAGTTCAGCAAACGCCCGAACCAAGTGTGTCGGTTGAAAGTATTCCCGCGCCGCGAACTTCCCTGCCGCCTCCTCCGCCATTTCTCCCCCCTTCAGCCGATCCCCACTTAACGTGTACGCTACGGATGCGTACGCGCACGCGCGCGCGTTCCGCTTCGCCAACCGCAGAGCCTCTTCCGCATACCGCCGCGCTGGCTCAACTAGTCCAAGACGTGCCGAACACTCGCCCAAGTACTCTGTTGTCGCTCGCAGTCCGGGGTTCAATCGGTCCACTTCCAGAAACCCCGCCATCGCCCCCTGATAGTCCCGCAGGAAGTATCGCATCGCTGATTTCGCCCGTAGCGCCGTATACCCCGTTCGGTCGCTCTCATAGGCGAGATCCACCTCCCGCAAACACCCATCCCAGTCCCCGATCTTCATCAGGACCGCCGACAACCATTGATGTGCCGCTGAGTACCCTCCATCCATCCCAATCGCCGACTCCAACTCCCTCCTCGCCCCCTCCAGATCAAACTCAAACAACGAAAGGGCGATCCCTAAGCTCCCCCGCGTCACCGCCGATCGTGGCTCCAATGCCACCCCCCCGCCGAGCCCGCGCCATTGCCGCTTCCCTCTTATCCGCTGCACTAATCTCCCCCTGGTCCGCCAACGAACACCAACAATCGACGATCCCGCTCTCGGCCATCCCAAACTCCGGTGCCAACTCCAAACACCTCTCAAACTTTCCCACCGCCTCCAGCAAATCGCCCGGCAATCGCTTGCCCCACGAGTGCCTCCCCTCCAAATACAACGCGTATGCCTCTTCGTTCACAACCACGCCCCGGGCATCTCTCACCGCCGCCTCCCCCTTGCCCAACATACTCATCACCATTCCCGTCACCCGCGCCGGTAACTCCGCCATCTTACCCGGACCCACTTCCAGTGCATCCGCCTTCTCTGCCTTTGCGTCCACCAGATTTACCAGCCGTACCCCAACCCGCCATCCATTCCCCGTCCTCGTCAACACCGGCTGTACCAATACATCCGCCGCCAATCGCCGTCCCAGTTCCTTCGCCGCCATCCCCTTACCCGCCACTACCAACACGCTCGTGTACGCCGCAACCGCTAGCTCCCGGGCCGATTGCAACCGCTGAGTCGTCTGCTCCGTCAAACCCGCAACCTGGGCGACATCCACTGCCATCGATCCTCGGCTCACTTCAAAGGGCAACAACGCCACCCTCACCCGATCACCCCCGCCAGTCCTCCAGTGCCAAACCCCCAATCCACCAGCTGATATTGCAATCACCCCTGTCCCTCCCAGCCAATGCCGCCGCGATTGTTCGCCGCTCCATTCCCCGAAAAACTCCTGCGCGCTCCCTTGGCGCAGCCGCGGCTCTGCTTGCAATGCCCGCTGAACAGCTGCTCGTCTGGCCCCACGCGGCGCTCCATCCAATTCCCCGGCCACCAACCCCAATGCGTAGACGTCCGCGGCGGCGGAAACTTCGCCGCCTAACAGTTGCTCCGGCGCCATGTATCCCGGTGTGCCCCCTTCAGCCGTTCCGCGGTGCAACACCGCCAATCCAAAATCACCGATCACCACGCGCATCCCTCCACCCGCGTCCCGCGCTAAAAATAGGTTCCCCGGCTTTAAATCTAAATGCACCACACCCCGGCGATGGATCTCCCCCAGCCCGGCCACCACTTGTTCTAATATTTCACCCGCGTGATCTTTCACCCAGTCCGCATCCCTGGCCAACTTCGCGGCCAACGTCTCCGCCTCGACATACTCCATGGTCAAAAACGGAATCAGCTCCCCGCCCACCTCCACTTCGGCCCAATCATAGACGCGGCATACGTTACGGTGTGAAATTTCCCGACTCCGCGCCACCTCCCGCCGGAACGGATCGCGCGCCAACTCCGAGCCCAGTAACCGCGGATGCAAAACCTTCAAAGCTACCGGCTGACCCAATACAAGATCTTCGGCCACATAAACTCGAGACATACCCCCCTGCCCGAGTTCCTGTCCCACCCGAAAACGCTCAAGAAGTATCTCCCCGAACGTCAATCCAGGACGTTCCGCTTCCACTCCTCCCGCCCCCAGCACCGCCAACATCCCAGAACTCGCGTTCTCATAGCGGTTAACGAGTATGTCTAGTAATCCTCGTAGTTCGGCCCGCTTACCGCAAAGCGAATCGAGCATCGTGGCTCTGCTGCTGACATCGCACTCAACTACCCGGGCAAAAATCGTCCGAGCTTCTCGCCAAATAGTCCCGTCGGCTAGATCCGTTGCACGCTCCATAATCCCGCAAGTATAACGCCCATTCAGAAACTCGCAGCGCTCGAAAACGGGCTCCACCTCTCGAGACTGGAAGGCTGCTGATTGAGTTACGTTGGAGCGAAGAAAGTGCGGATCCCGTCGCGTCAAGGAACGCCCTCACCATTTCCCTCCCTCTCAAACTCGCCCGTGACAAGGTGTTCAGATTTATATTTCCATTCAAATCAACTACTTACGAATCCTCTGCCTGCAACTACCCCGTTTCTCGCCCCTAGATTGAATGCAGGAGTAGTCAACCATGACAGAAGAACAAAAAAATCGACGTGCCGAACTAGCCCGCGAAAACGGACGCAAAAGCAGCGGCCCAGTTTCACCCTTAGGCAAATACGCCAGTTCCATGAACGCGATCGCCACCGGAAAACACGTCAAAGTCCATAAAGAAATCTTCCCCGAATGCGACATCTTGTACTCGACGGACGACCGCGAATCCTACGTCCGCCTCCACCAAAAACACTTGAAGCAGTACAAGCCCCACTCGGAGTGCGAACACTCCGTCGTCCGCCAGATGACCTGCGAACTGTTCGATTTCCAACGCCTCAGCGAAGTCGAAACGTTAGCTATACAACGAAATCTCGACACCGTGCTCCGGGAGCACCCGGAAGTCAATCAAGCCGAACAACTGCTCCAAGGGTTTCACCGGGCCGCGACCGAAGATAAAACGCACCGCTTCCTCGAACGAAAAAAGAAAGGGCACTTGAATGCCTACAACTCGCTTCAGAGAAATCTCATCCAGCTCCGTAAGAATTTCCCGATGCAGCCGCCGGAGCCCATCGATATCTCCGCCGACAGCAGAATGATCGAACCGCTTGTCCCCAGCCCCGAAGTCGTCGAAGAAATGCTCGGCATGGCCGACCAGGCAAAAAACGAACCGGAATTCGAACTGCCCGCCTACGTGCTTAACCTCCTCGAGAATGTGCAGCTTATGGCGATTGTCGCTCCAGGCTACGAAGGTGAAGAACTTCTCGCCCGGTTTGGTCGTCGAAAGGTGCCCATCGCGGCGTAGCGGCGAATATTCTGCGCATCCCGCCCCCATTATTTTCCCGATGCAGCCGCCGAAACCTATCGACAACTCCACCGACAGTAAAATGATCGAACCGCTTGTTCCCAACCCCGAAGTCGTCGAAGAAATGCTCGGAATGGCTGACCGGGCCAAAAACGAACCGGAAGTCTAGCTCCCCGCTTTCATCATTAACCTGCCGGAGAATGAGCATCTTATGGCGATTGTGGCTCCAAATTGCGAACAGGAAGAACCTCCCGCCCGGCTCGACCGTCGGCATCCGCCCATCGCAGCATCGCGGCTCCGGACGTCCCGGATCCCGATATTGTCGAAAAGATGCTCAGTTATGACCGGGCCAAAAACGAACCGGAATTCAAGCTCCCCGCGGTCATCGTTAACCTGCCGGAGAACGAGCATCGTATGGCGATTGTGGCTCCGGCATCCGCCCATCGCAGCATAGCGGCAATTATTGAATGCAGCCACCGGAACCCATCGATATCTCGGCCGAGAGTTGCATGGCGACTCCGGACGTCCGGGATCCCGATATTGTCGAAAAGATGCTCAGTTAGGACCGGGCCAAAAATGAACCGGAATTCGAGCTCCCCGCGGTCATCATTAACCTGCCGGAGAATGAGCATCTTATGGCGATTGTGGCTCCGGCATCCGCCCATCGCAGCATAGCGGCAATTATTGAATGTAGCCACCGGAACCCATCGATATCTCGGCCGAGAGTTGCATGGCGGCTCCGGACGTCCGGGATCCCGATATTGTCGAAAAGATGCTCAGTTATGACCGGGCCAAAAATGAACCGGAATTCGAGCTCCCCGCGGTCATCATTAACCTGCCGGAGAATGAGCATCTTATGGCGATTGTGGCTCCGAATCACGAATAGGAAAAACCTCCCGCCCGGTTCGACCGTCGGCATCCGACCATCGCAGCATAGCGGCAATTATTGAATGCAGCCACCGTAGCCCATCGATATCTCGGCCGATAGTTGCATCGCGGCTCCGGACGTCCGGGATCCCGATATTGTCGAAAAGATGCTCAGTTATGGCCGGGCCAAAAACGAACCGGAACTCAAGCTGCCAGCCTATATCCTTAACCTATAGAAAGATAAAGCAGTTATATCCGTTATCGCCCCTGATTGCGAATGTGAGAAACGGCTCCCGAGTGCAGCCGCCGGAGCCCATGGCCGACCACACCAAAAACGAACCGGAAAACGTAAGAAATTGCGATTCCGGTTCGGCCGTCGGAAGCCGCCCGTCGCGGCGTAGCGGCGAATATTCCGTAGATCCCGCCGTCAGCATTTCCCCATGCGGCTATCTCCGCAGAGAGCAAAACGATCGAGCTGGTAGTCCCTAACCCAACTAGGAAAAAACGAACCGGAACTCAAACTTCCCGGATCGGCCCGTAACCCACCTTATAATCTACAACTTATGAAGCTCTTGGCCCCGGCATGCAAATGTCAGGAATTGCTCGTCCGGTTCGGCCGTCCGGAGCCGCCCATCTCTGGACCATCTTCGAACCTGTCGTATCGCAAAGGACTAACTAACGTTCCGGCGACCCCGACGGTCCAAACTCGCTCTCACCCGGCATGCCCGCCGGCGGAGGCGGCAACCACCTCGTCCATAGCCGGGCCAATCCCGTCGTCGGCTGCGGAACCCCTTCAATCAGCCACAAATCCGAGTTCGGCCGCAGAACCTCAATCAAAAATCGCACCCCGTCCGGCGAAGGGCTAAAACTCCGCGCCGTCGTCTTCCCGTCCAGTTGCGCCGTCACCGTCCGAATTTCCCGCCCCGTCGCCACGTCCAGGCTCGTCAGCACGCTCCGCTCGTCCTCAGTCCGACCCAACGTGTAGAGCACCTGCCCCTTCCTCCCAAACTGCAAAGCCATCGCCCCGCCCTTCGAAACCAGCCGATCCTCTCCCCCCTCCGGACTCACCACATGGATCCCCTCCGGCCCCAGATACGCCAGCCACTTCCCGTCCGCTGACCAACTCACCATCGGTCGCATCACCGGCCCGCTCTTCACTTCCACCGGCACCGCCCCCCCGCTCGCCGATACCTTCCGGAGCCGAACCCGGCCATTCACCCCCTCCGCAAATGCGATCCAGTCCCCCGACGGCGACCAACTCACCGATAGCACCGCGTTCGGATAGTCCTTGGCCAACAGCCCCACCGGCCGCCCGCCCGCCGCCGGTGCCACCCAAATCTGCCGGGGCTCCGCGTACACCACCCGCTTCCCGTCCGGCGAAAACTGCGGATGCGGGTTCCCTCGTAGTCCTGATGCCAAGATGATCGATTGGTCCACTCCCCCCGCCGTCAGCCTCACTTGGCTCCCCTCGCCCAACGACACTACATACGCAAACCGATCCCCGCTCGGCGACCACGACGGGGCCGACTCCGGCAACGAACTCGCCAGCCGCTCCCCCAAAAACTTCCCGTCCGCCCCAATCTCCACAATGTCCCGCGCCGCACTCCCCACCGCCGCAATCGCCCGAAATCCGTTCGGCGCCAACTGCGCTGACCCCACCCCCTGCGTACCCTGGTCCAAAGGCAGAACCACCTTGGATTCCGTATCCAGCTCCAGCAACCGACTCACCGTCCCCTTCCAACTCCCCGTCACCAGCATGTGCCGACTGTCCGGAAACCAACTCACCGATCCCACCTGATCCAACTGCTCCACCCGCTTCGGCTCGCCGCTCGGAAACGGCAACAGCCATAGCTCCGTCCGCGCCCGAATCGCCATCCGTTTCCCGTCCGGCGCAAACCCCAATAATTGGATCTGGCTCGTACCCAGCGCCGATAGGTCATATGCCAGCCGCTTCACCGCGGACCCCGGCGGCGAACTCAAGCCTAACTCATACCCGGCATCCGTCCGCCTCGCAACCACCAAGTTCCGGCCATCCGACGACAACACCGCCGAGTCCACGTCCTCCAAAATCGCCTGCGGGCTCCCTCCCGCCGCGCCGATCGCCCACAGCTTCCGCTCCCCTGTATAGAAGATCCGCGCACTGTCCGCCGACCAAAACGGTGCCGCCGTCTGGGGTCCCGCAAATCGACCCGCGTCCATCGTCAACTGCACCGGCTCCGGATTGTCCAGCGCCTTCAAATAAAGCGCCCTTCCCCCCGGCCGCATCCGCCAGTAAGCAATTGCTTGCCCGTCGGGAGAAAACGAAGGGGCCAACTCCGCCTCCGGGTCCGCCAAAAACGACAAAAAGCGCAGATGCTCCGTCGCCGAAGGCGCGCCCTTCGCCAGTTGCCATAGCCCGCCAAACACCGCCGCCGCCATCATCGCCGCCATCGCCGCCCACTTCCAAACCGACCGCCTCTCCGGCACTACCACCGCCGTCGTTCCCCCGCTCACGCTCGAAGAGTTCCCCGCCAAAGCATGCAGCGCAAACGCCAAATCCTTCGCCGACTGAAACCGGTTCCCAGGAACCTTCTCCAGACAATGGAATACGCAGTTCCGCACCGCCGTCGGAATCGACGCCGGCAACTCCTCCGGGTCGCTCTTCAAAATCGCCGTCAACGTCTCCGGCGTCGTATCGGCGTCAAACGCCCGCTTCCCGCCCAACATTTCGTACAGCACCACCCCAAAGCTGAAGATGTCGCTGCGCGTATCCGCCACCCGCCCCCGCGCCTGCTCCGGAGACATATAGCCCACCGTGCCCATCACCGCGCCTTCGTTCGTCAACGGCCCCGAATGCGTTTGGGTCTCGTCCGACTTTGCCTGGTCGTCCCGCTTGGCCAACCCAAAGTCCAATATCTTCGCCCGCCCCTCCCGCGTCACCATAATGTTCTCGGGCTTCAAGTCCCGGTGCACAATGCCAATCTGGTGAGCCGCCGCCAGCCCCTCCGCAATCTGCGCTCCTAACTCAAGCGCCCGCCGCAAGGGCATTCGGTCGTGCAACAGCACCACCCGCAGCGTCTCCCCTTCGACCAGCTCCGTCACCAGGTACGAAACCTCGCCCTCCCGGCCTACATCGTAAATCGCCACAATATTTGGGTGGTTCAACGACGCCACCGCCCGCGCCTCCCGCTCAAACCGATCGTCAAACGCCGCCTTCGATGTCTTCACCGCCACCACCCGGTCGAGCCTCGTATCCCGCGCCTTCCACACCTCGCCCATCCCGCCAGATCCCAACGGCGAGAGCACCTTGTAGGGCCCGAACTTATCAGGCACTAATAGACCGCCTTCTTTCCCATCACTGCCGTCTGAATCCGATAAAGTCCCGTCCGCGCCGTCATGTATAGCGTCTTGCCGTCGCCTCCCCAGCCCACGTTCGCCGGCACCTCCGCCGGCTTAATCGTTCCCAAATGCTTGCCCTCCGGCGAAAACACCCATACGCCGCCCGGGCCTGTCGCCCACACGTTTCCATTGCTGTCCACCTTCAAACCGTCCGGCAACCCTTCCGCCTTCTCCGCCGTCACGTCCGCAAACACCCGCCCGTTCACCAAGCTGCCGTCCGGCATCACCCCGTACCGCATCCATAACTTCCGGTTCGCATCCGAGTTGGCCACGTACAATGTCTTCTCGTCCGGAGACAGAGCAATGCCGTTCGGCCGGCTCAGCTCCGTCGTCAGCGCCTGCAACTTCCCGTTGGCCAGCCGATACACGCCGTTGAACGCCACCTCTTTACCCGGATCATCGTCCTGCTTCGCCAGCCCATACGGCGGATCGGTGAAGTACAACGAGCCATCCGAGTGATACACCGCGTCGTTTGGGCTGTTCAGCTTCCTCCCCTCAAACCGGTCCACCAGCGTCGTCAATACACCGCTCTTAGACCGCAACGCCACCCGCCTCCCGCTATGCTGGCAAATCACCAGCGTCCCGTCCTTACCGCCAATCAGCCCGTTGCTGTTCTCCGACGGCCGAAGCACCTCTTCCAGCTTTCCGTCGGGCGACCATTGGCGGATCACGTTCCCCGGCACGTCCGAAAACCAGAGCACCCCTTCTGGCCGCCACACCGGCCCTTCAATGAATTGAAAGCCTGCCGCAACCTTCTCGATCTTGGCACCCACCGGCACCAGCGCGTCGAACGCCGGGTCCTTACGCACGATGCTCTCGTCGACGACCACGGCGGGCGCTGCCGCCTGCCTTACTTCCGGCGCGCTACACGCCGCCAGCCCCAGCACGCCTAACACCAGTAAGCACCGTTTCATGCCTACGATTCTAACGCCCTTGGCGATATGATGAGGAGCAGAGATGCTCTCAGAACCCTCCCAACTGGTCAACGTAGCCAAGCTCATCACGGCTTATTACTCCGAACGCCCCGATCCCTCCGTTCCTGAACAACGCGTCTCGTTCGGCACCTCAGGCCATCGCGGCTGCGCTTACAACCTCAGCTTCAACGAAGGGCACATCCTCGCCATCACCCAAGCCATCTGCCGTTACCGCCAGTTGCAGGGCATCACCGGGCCGCTCTTCCTCGGCATCGATACCCACGCGCTCTCCGAGCCCGCTGCCGCCTCCGCGCTCGAAGTCCTCGCCGCCAATGGCGTCGACGTCATGCTCCCGCTCAACACCGATTACACCCCCACCCCCGCCGTCTCCCACGCCATCATTACTTACCCCGGCGTCGCCGACGGCATCGTCGTCACCCCCTCCCACAACCCGCCCACCGACGGCGGCTTCAAATACAACGGCACAAACGGCGGCCCCGCCGATAGCACCGCCACCACCTGGATTCAAAACGAGGCGAACCAACTCCTCGCCGCCGGCCTCGTCGACGTCAAGCGCCTCCCCTATCGTCAAGCCCTCAAAGCCGCCACCACCCATCGCCACGACTACCTCGCCAACTACGTCAACGACCTCGAAAACGTCATCGACTTCTCCGTCATCGACTCCCGCCTCGGCGTCGATCCGCTCGGCGGCGCCGGCGTCCACTACTGGCCTCGCATCGCCGAACGCTACAAGCTCAACCTCACCGTCGTCAACCCCTTAGTCGATCCCACCTTCCGCTTCATGAGCCTCGATTGGGACGGCAAAATTCGCATGGACCCGTCGTCGCCTCCCGTCATGGAGCCGCTCATCGCCCTCCGCGATCAGTTCGATATCGCCTTCGCCTGCGACACCGATCACGACCGCCACGGCATCGTCACCCGCGGCGCCGGACTGCTCCCGCCCAACCACTACCTCGCCCTCTGCATCGAGTATCTCTTCACCCATCGCCCGCTCTGGTCAGCGAACACCGCTATCGGTAAAACCGCCGTCAGTAGCAGCATGATCGATCGCGTCGCCGCCCGCCTCGGCCGCAAACTCTACGAAGTCCCCGTCGGCTTCAAATGGTTCGTCCCCGGTCTCATTGATGGGTCGCTCGGGTTCGTCGGAGAAGAGAGCGCCGGCGCCTCCTTCCTTCGAAAGGATGGCCGCGTCTGGACCACTGACAAAGACGGCCTCATCGCCTGCCTTCTCAGCGCTGAGATGACGGCCCGTTGGCAGAAAGATCTCGGCGAAGTCTACGGCTTGATGGAGCAAGCCATGGGTCGTTCGACCTACGAACGAATGGAAGCCCCGGCCAATTCGACGCAGAAAGCCAAGCTCGCCAAACTCTCGCCCAGCAACGTTACCGCTTCTGAGCTTGGCGGCGAACCGATTCTGCAAATCCTTACCGCCGCCCCCGGCGATGGCAACGCACTTGGCGGCCTGAAAGTCGTTACCGAAAACGCGTGGTTCGCCGCTCGCCCCTCCGGCACCGAAGACATCTACAAAATCTACGCCGAAAGCTTCCATGGGCAAGCCCATTTGCGCCAAGTTCAAATGGAGGCCCAGAAGATAGTGACCGATGCGCTCAGCGCTTAGCTCTGATAACGTTCGTCCTCTGCAGCTCCGCCTCCGCCGCCGATGACTCTCCCGGTACGTTCCGTCAATATTGCTTCCAATGCCACGGCAAAGGCACCGCTGGTGGCATCAGCTCCGACTACTGATATCGACAAGATCTACGCCGAAAGCTTCCACGGGCACGCCCATTTGCGCCAAGTTCAAATGGAGGCCCAGAAGATAGTGACCTGCCGCTCCGCCTCCGCCGCCGCCGATGACTTTCCCTGTACGTTCCGTCAAGATTGCTTCCAATGCCACGGCAAAGGCACCGGTGGTGGCATCAGCTCCGACTACTGATATCGACAAGATCTACGCCGAAAGCTTCCACGGGCACGCCCATTTGCGTCAAGTTCAAATGGAGGCCCAGAAGATAGTGACCTGCAGCTCCGCCTCCGCCGCCGCCGATGACTCTCCCGGTACGTTCCGTCAAGATTGCTTCCAATGCCACGGCAAAGGCACCGCTGGTGGCATCAGCTCCGACTACTGATATCGACAAGATCTACGCCGAAAGCTTCCATGGGCACGCCCATTTGCGCCAAGTTCAAATGGAGGCCCAGAAGATAGGGACCGATGCGCTCAGCGCTTAGCTGTGATAACGTTTGGTCATAATGCGCGTTTCCCTGCTCTTGGCGCTGGTCCTCTGCCTGCCCACGCTCGCCGCTGCCGACGACACTCCTGGTACGTTCCGGCAATACTGCTTTCAATGCCACGGCAAAGCTGCCACCGGCGGCATCAGCTTCGACCAACTACTGCCGATGGGCGAGCAGTTTCAACAGTGGGAAAAGGTTGCCGACGCGATCGAATCCAAGCACATGCCACCGCCGCAGTTGCCGCAACCGACCGACGACGAACGTCGAATCGCCGCCCAGTGGATTCGGGCCAAACTGACCGAAATCGCCAACCGAAACGCCGGCGATCCCGGTCGCGTCGCCCTCCGGCGTCTCACGAGCGGAGAGTACGCCTACACCATCAAGGATCTTACCGGCCTCGACATCGACACCGAAAACGACTTTGTGCCTGACTCGGTCGGCGGCGAAGGCTTCACCAACTTCGGCGATGTGCAGTTCATGGCCGACGCCAGTCTGGAACGCTATCTGCAAGCGGCGAAGAAGGTCGCCAGCCACGCCGTCATCGGCGCGGGTCCGTTGCAGTTCTTCGGCGATCCCGGCAAAAGCGGCTTTGAGCTCTCCGCGTTGAACCGCATTACGAAGATCTATACCACCTACGGTTTCCGCACCACTTCCGCCGAAGGCGGTCGTCCGTTCAACCTCGATAAGTACGGCAAAGCGATTTACGCCTCTTGGCGCCTTAAGCACGAGAAAGGATTGACGGTGGAAAAGCTCGCCGCCGAGGAGGGAATCACCCCTCGCTTCTTACAGCATATTTGGACCGTGTTGAATCAGCCCTCGGCGCCCTATCCGACCGGCGAGGTGATCGCCCGCTGGCAGAAGATGCCCGGCACAAGAGCGGCTGCCACGGAGATTCAGAAGTATCTGGTGGAATGGACCCGATGGTTGTTCGGGGCCGGAGCACTTGCTGAAGGTGGCCAAGGCGATGAACGGGCGCTCGTTCTTACGGAAGAGACCGTAAGCGCAGCGCCGAAACAGCACTTGAAGTTCAACTTGTTCAACCGCGGGACGACGGCTCCTGGCCTGAGCTTCATGACGGCCGTCGTCAACCCGAATTCGGTCGATAAGCCGATCGTGGTTTGGCACAATCCGACGGTTCGTTTTCGGATGGCGGATCGTTCGGCTTCCGCGCCACAGCCTTTGATTGCCGTGCTCGATGAAGCCATGCGGAAGAAGGCTGGCTTCGGTCAAAGGCCGGACGGGGCTGCGATCGACGCCATGGACTTTGCAATGACCGGTGATACGGCGTTATCTCTTGATCTGATTGCACCGGCAGGGGCTCGAGGGTTTGATATCCAAGCGGACGCGGAGCTCGTCTCCGGCGAAGCGAAAGACGCCGTGATGCGCGTTACCGTTTCCGACAAGCCGGAGCTTTCGAGCGGACGGCCGTTTTCGATGCTGCTGGGTCACGCGAAGACGCCGGGGTTTGAAAAGTGGAAGGCCGGAGTGCTGGCGTTCTCGGCGCAGTTGCCGCAAAATTCGCAAGGCGAAGCCGCTCCGTCGGATAAAGACCCCATCCCGCTGCCGTACAATAACGTCTATAACCAACCGGAACGGGACATCTATCACGTCACCGCGAAGTACTACCGGACCGATGAGTTCCTGATGGACAAAATGCTCGACGACCCGACGCGGCGGAAGCTCGACCAAGCCTGGATTGACCTAAAAGCCTCGTTTGGCTATTACGACACTTTCCTCGGGTTTGTGACGACGAAATTGAAAGATAAGCCGGCCGAAGCTGCCCCCTATGTTAAGGCGCTGACGGCCGAACGGGAGGCCGGAAAGCGGGTGCTGTTAGCGGTGCAGCCAGGGCATATTGAGGATTGCATCACGCTGGCGGGACGGGCGTGGCGGCGGCCGCTCACCCCGGCGGAGAAAGACCGTTTACGTTCTTTCTACACGAATTCGCGAGAAATAGCGAAGATGGACCACGATGGGGCGATTCGCGCTTTGGTGGCTCGGATCTTGGTTGCACCGGCGTTCCTCTATCGGCTGGAGCAGTCAAGCGGACTGCTTTCTGGTTCGGAGCTGGCGAGCCGGATGAGCTATTTCCTGTGGTCGTCGGGGCCGGACGACGAGCTGCGCCGGGCGGCGCAGGCGGGCGAATTGAACAACCCGGAGAAACTGGCGGCGCAAGTGAAGCGCATGGTGGCGGACTCGAAATCGCGGCGCGTGTCGGAGGAGTTTTTCGGGCAGTGGTTGGGCTTCTACCGGTTCGATCAGTACCGGGGCGTCGACACGAGTCGGTTCCCGGAGTTTACCGATGAAGTGAAGAAGGGCATGTACGAAGAGTCGGTGGCGTTCTTTGACTATCTCGTCCGGCAGAACCGGCCGATGAAGGAGATGCTGACCGCTGACTATACGTTTTTGAACCAGCCGCTGGCGAAACACTACGGGGTGAAGGCCTCAGTGAAGTCGGTACGGGACGTTGAAATGGTTAAGGAACGGGGCGGGTTGCTTCGACTGGGCGCCGTCTTGACCGCCACTTCGGCACCGTTGCGGACGAGCCCGGTGAAGCGAGGCGATTGGGTGCTGCGGCGGGTGCTGGGCACTCCGACGCCGCCTCCTCCGCCGAACGCGGGGACGTTGCCGGCGGACGATAAAACTTTTGAAGGGAAGTCGATTCGGGAGCGGCTGGTGGCTCATCAGCGCAACGCTACCTGCGCTGGATGCCATTCGAAGATTGACCCGCTGGGCTTTCCGTTTGAGAAGTTCGACCCGGTCGGCCGAGCGCGGGACAAGTACGCGGACGGCAAGGCCATCGACGATTCGAGCAAGTCGGGGACCGGGGTAGAGGGACTGGTGCAGTATCTGCTGACCCAGGACAAGCAGGTGCAGAAGAATATGGCGCAGAAGCTGTTGGGCTATGCGCTGGGACGGACCATGCTGGCGTCGGACCAGCCGCTGATTCAGAAAATGGCCGCGGCGGGTGGCGACGCCACGTTCGCGCAATTGGCAACCGAGATCGTAACGAGCAAACAGTTCCGGTATCGGCAAGTGAAGGGAGTCGGGAAAAATGACACGGAATAACAGACGCCAGTTTTTGCGAGGCAGCGGGGTTGCGTTGGCCTTGCCTTGGTTTGAATCGTTGGCGAAAGCGGCGACCAAGCCGCCGGTCCGTTTTGCCACGGTCTACTTTTCGAACGGCGTAGAGCCGGAGCATTGGTGGGCGAAGGGGCAGGGGGCATCGATGCAGATCGGCCCGGGTCTGTCGCCGATGATGCCGCACCGCGAGGACTTCACCTTCATCCGAGGGCTGTTCAATAAGCAGGCGTTTATTTCGACGAGCCCGCATTTGGGCCGGGCACCGAATCTGCTTTCTGGCGCGAAAGTCAGTCTGGACCCCGCGGACATGCGAGTGGGAACGAGCATGGACCAAGTGCTGGCGCAGCGAATCGGCGGGCAGACGGCGGTGCCGAGTTTGGCGTTGGGCATTGAGCCTAACGAGTTGCGCTTGGAAGACGGTTTGTCGATGGTGTACGGCTCGTGCATTTCGTGGGTTACGCCGACGAAGCCGGCGACGAAGGAGATCTACCCGGCACGGACGTTCGACCTGCTGGTGGGCGATGGGAGCGGCCGGAAGTTGGACCGGAGCATTCTCGATTCGGTTCGCCAGGAGACGCGGGACTTGCAGCCGAAGATGAACGGCGGGGACCGGACGAAGCTGGGCGAGTATCTCGAATCGATTCGAGATATTGAGAAGCGGATTGAGCGGGCGGCAAAGGACGAGCGGCTGGAAGGCTGGCGGCCGACGCTGGACAAACCGAATATGGCTCGACCTGCCGATGCGTTGCCGCAGGACGTGCCGGAACACATGAAGCTGATGCTGGATCTGACCGTGCTGGCGTTCCAGATGGACAAGACCCGAGTGGTGACGCTGATGCTGAACAACGACTTGTCGCAGATGAACTTCAAGTTCATTGAGGGCGTGAAAGGGGCGCTGCATCTGGACTTGACGCACAACCAGAAGGCGGCGGCGGCCGAGGCGATGTATCTGAAGACGAACCAGTTCCACGTGGCCCAATTTGCGTATCTCGTTGATAGGTTGAAAAAGATCAATGAAGGCGAGGGTTCGTTGCTCGATAGTTCGATGCTGTTGTTCACCTCAAATCTGTTCGACGGCGACTCGCACGGGGCGGACCAGATGCCGGTGTTGCTTGCGGGCAAGGGCGGCGGGACATTGCGGCCGGGACAAGTGCTGGACTACCTTGAGAAGGGCGACGACCAGCGGCAGGCATGCAGTTTGTATCTATCGCTGATGGACCGGATGGGCGTTAAGCTGGACCGGTTTGGAGATGCCTCGACGCGTATTATGGAGGTATGAAGAAGCTTGCATTAGTGACTGGAGCGTACAAGGGAATCGGGCTGGAGACGGCGCGGCAGTTGGCGCAGCGAGGCGTTCACGTGCTGGTGGGGGCACGGGACCTGAAGAAGGCGACGGGGGCGGCGGAGACGCTGCGAGCCGAGGGTTTCGAGGCGGATCCGGTGGCTTTAGATGTGACGAGTAGCGGGGACATTGCGGCGGTCGCCGCGATGATTGGGGAGAGGTTCGGGCACCTGGATATCCTCGTCAACAACGCTGGGATCATGGTGGAAAGCGACTGGTCGGTGAACGAGTCGGCGACGCTTTCGATGGCGAAGATACGGGAGACGTTTGACACGAATTTCTTTGGCGTGATTGAGCTGACGCAGGCTTTGTTGCCGCTGCTGGCCAAGAGCGAAGCGGGACGGATCGTCAACCTTTCCAGCATTTTGGGTTCGTTGACCTTGCACGCAACGCCGGGGTCGCCGATCCACGGGACGAAGTTGCTGGCCTACAACGTGTCGAAGACGGCGCTGAACGGCTTTACGGTGCATTTGGCGCATGCTCTGCAAGACACGCCGATTAAGGTGAATAGTGCGCATCCGGGTTGGGTGAAGACGGACATGGGAGGCGAGTCGGCACCGATGGAACTGGCGGATGGCGCGCGGACGAGCGTGGAGTTAGCGCTGTTGCCGGCGGATGGGCCGACGGGTGGCTTTTTCCACAAGGGAGATGTGCTGCCTTGGTAATCAGCGGCGCAGAATGACAAGTTGGCCGTAGAGGCGGAGGAGTTGGACGAGAGTGTTTGCCAGGGACCGGAGTCGGAAGAACTGGGAGCGGCCGTGGAGGCGGGGGTAGTGGTGGACCCCGACTTCGGCAACGACGCAGCCGCTGAGTTCGATCTTGCGGACCAGTTCGACGCAGATCGTTCCGCTGGTCGAAGTTAGCCGCAGGCTCTGCAGGAGGTCTCGGCGGATGAGGCGGAAGTCGCAGTCGATGTCGCGGAGGCGGATGCGGAACAGGAGGCGGGCGAATTGGTTGTAGACCTTTCCGATAAGGATCCGGTGCCAGGGGTCGTTGCGTTCAAGTTTGTAGCCGTTGACGAGACCGACATCTGGCCTTAGAGCCGCAAGGAGCAGGGGGAGTTCGCGGACGTCGTACTGGCCGTCGCCGTCGGTGTAGAAGAAGAGGTCCTTGGTGGCGGCGGCGAAACCGGTGCGGAGGGCTCCGCCGTAGCCGCGGTTGACCTCGTGCGTGATGACGCGAAGTTGGGGGCCATACTGCGATTGGAGATCGGCGAGGACGGCGGCGGTGGAGTCCGCGCTACCGTCGTTGACGACGATGACTTCGAAGTCAGCAGTCAGCGCGGAGAGCGTGGCGAAGGTGTGCGCAATCAGGCCGGGCAACGACGGGGCGTCGTTATAGGCCGGAAAAAACACACTTAGGGCAAGCGGTGTGTGCGACAAGTTTCCCCCGATACGGATTTCCCGCCAGCGTAGCACAAATGTCGTATGCGGGGTTTAGGTAAAATAACAGCAGCATGATTGAACATTTACGCCCCGGCGTGACGGCTTCTGGCGCCCGGGTGGTGCTTTTTGATTTTGATGGGACTTTGTCGACGATCCGGTCGGGTTGGGTGGAGATCATGGTCCCGATGATGGTGGAGATTCTGGCGGATCTTAAGACGGGGGAAAGCGAAGCCGATTTGCGGGAGATTGTGCTGGAGTTTGTCGGTCGGTTGACGGGGAAAGAGACGATCTACCAGATGATGGCGCTGGCCGATGAGATCACCAAACGCGGGGGGACTCCGGAGGAGCCGAAGGTGTACAAGAAAATGTACCTGGATGCTTTGATGGAGAGGATTAAGGATCGGCTGGAGGGTTTGGAGAGCGGGCGGACTTCGCCGGAGGAGTGGCTGGTGCCGGGGAGTCGGGCGTTGCTCGAAGGCCTGAAGGCGCGGGGCCTAAAGCTCTATCTGGCGAGTGGGACGGACCACGCCAATGTGGTGGAAGAGGCCAAGTTGTTGCAGGTTTACGACTATTTTGACGGCGGGGTGTTTGGGGCACTGGATGACCTGAAAGCGTTCTCGAAGGCGATTTTGGTGAAGCAGATTGTGGATTCGGCTGAGCACAAAGGCGAGGAGTTTTTAGCGTTCGGGGATGGGTACGTCGAGGTTCAGGTGGTGAAGGAAGTGGGCGGAGTGGCGGTGGGCGTGGCGTCTGACGAGCCGGCGTGTGAACGGGTGGATGACTGGAAACGGAACCGGTTGGTGAGCGTGGGGGCTGACTGGATTGTGCCGCACTACCGGGATACGGCGTTGCTGATGAGGACCTTGTTCCCGGAATGAAGACGGTCGAGATTCTGGAGCGCCTGCGTGAGTTGAAAGTGCTGGTGGTGGGGGATATCTGCCTGGACCGGTGGTGCACTTATGACCCGGCGGAGGCGCTCGAATCGGCTGAGACGGGAATTCCTCGGGTGGCCGTGACTCGGGTGGAGGTGACCCCTGGGGCGGGGGGGACAATTGCGAATAACTTGGCGGCGCTGGGCGTGGGGCAGGTGACGGTGGTGGGCGTGGTGGGGCGCGATGGGTTTGGTTGGGAGTTGCAGGAGGCGCTGGCGGCGCGGGGGATTGATGGATCGCGGCTTGTGGAGGCGGCAGGGGTGCAGACGTTCACCTACACGAAGGTGATCAACGGGGAGACGGGAGAGGAGGACCGGCCGCGGCTGGACTTCATCGTGAATCGGCCCATGAGCGAGGCGGTGGAGCGGGCGGTGATTGGCCAGTTGGGCGGAGAGTGGGACGCGGTAATCGTTTCGGACCAGGCGGAGACGGGAGCGGGGGGCGTCGTGACGGCGGCGGTGCGGCAGGCGATTCAGGGGAAGATCGTGTGGGTGGATTCGCGGGCGCGGGCGGAGGAGTTTCGGGGGGTGATTCTGAAGCCGAATCAGAAGGAGGCGGAGGAGGCTTGTCGGCGGGCGTTTGGCGAAGTGGACTTTGCACGGCTGCGGGCGTTGACGGCGGCTCCGTTGTTAGTGGTGACACATGGGTCGCGGGGCGCTCGGTTATACACGGAAACGGGCGTCATGTGGGTGCCGACTCGGCCGGTGGAAAAGCCCGTGGACATTTGCGGGGCGGGCGATAGCTTCACGGCGGGGGCGGTGTGCGCGTTGGCAGTGACGGGGGACGCCGTGCGGGCGGCGGAGTTTGGGAACCAGGTTGCGGCCATCACGATCATGAAGAAGGGCACGGGGACGGCGTCGCCGGAGGAGTTGTTGCGAGATGCATACGATCGCGATTGATATTGGCGGGACGAAGTTTTCGATGGCGGTTTTTGAGGGCGACCGGATGGTTCGGCGGGAGAGCCGGGCGACGGATCGGGAGGGAGGCAAGGCTTGGATGTTGGGGCAGATTGCGGCGATTGGGAGGGGGTGGTGCGCGGAGTTGCCGGTGGGGCGATGTGGCATCGGGTTTGGGGGGCCTGTCGATTGGCCGACGCAGATGGTGACGATGTCGACGCACGTGGGCGGGTGGAGCGATTTTGACTTGCCCGAGTTCATACGGGGGGAGTTTGGGGTGGCGGCGGTGATGGACAATGACGCGAATGTGGGGGCGTTGGGGGAGGGGATGCACGGGGCGGGGAAGGGGAAGCGGCCGTTGTTCTACATGACGCTGTCGACCGGTATCGGCGGGGGGATTTTGACAGAGCAGGGGCTGTATCGGGGAGCGGATTCGTATGCGGGAGAGATTGGACACCTGAATGTGCGGCCGGATGGGCCGGCGTGTTTGTGCGGGTCGAATGGGTGTTTTGAGCGGATGTGTTGTGGGCTGTGGCTGGAGCGGGATTATGGGAAAACGGCCGAGGAGTTGTTGCGGGATCCGGCGTTTGTAGACCGGTATGTGGTGGATTTGGCTCGGGGGCTGAAGGCCGGGATCATGCTGTTGAACCCGGCACGGATTGTGATCGGCGGAGGGATGGCGAAGGCAGGGGAGCGGCTATTCGGGCCGTTACGGGCCGAGTTGGGGCGGCAGGTGACGAGCTGGAGCCGGGCCCGGATTGACGTGGTGGCGGCTGAGTTGGGGGATGATAGTGTGCTCTGGGGGGCGCTGGAGTTAGCCCAGCAACGCTAGCCGACAGCAGTCGCTCACTGCCAGTAACGCGCATACGGCGGCGCACCTGGTTGCCCCGCCGCAATCCGATCAGCCTCTTCAGAATTGGCGCAATCCGGGCCGTCGGGATAGGCGTACCGAGCGACGAACTCTTCCTCCATTTCCAAGCCCCAACCCAGCGCCGACGGCAAAACGTAGTGCCCATTGCGCACCACGAGCGGGTTCTTAAACACCCCCACCTGCAGGAACTCTAGGTACTCCAGCCACCGGCCTTCGCTCCCGAACCAGGCCTGATCGAAAATCGACATCGCCCCCACCAACTGCCCTAGCCCGATGCCTCCGCTGTGCGGGCACACCGGCACGCCAAACTTTCCCGCCATCGCCACAATTGCAAACAACTCGTTCACGCCGCCCACCCGCGCACCGTCAATCTGGCAATGGGTCAGCCCTCCCCCCGCCAGCATCTGCTTAAATGTGACCGCGTCCGGTGCCTGTTCACCGCCCGCGACGCCTATCCCCACCGGTGCCAACGCTTCCCGCAACTTGATGTAGCCGACGACGTCGTTGTAGCCGATCGCCTCTTCAATAAACAGCAGCTTGTATTCGGCCAGCTCGGTGATGTAACTGGCTGCGTTCCGCCAATCACCCAGGTTCTGGTTGGCGTCGGTTAGCAGCAGCGCGTCCGGCCCGGTCGACTCCCGAATCGCGTCCAGCATGCGCCGATCTTCGTCGAGCGCGCGAGCTCGATCATACTGCTGGCCTCGCCCCACCTTGGCTTTGAATGCCCGCGTGCCTTGGGCGTAAAGCCCGCCGCACAACTGCCGCACCTCGTCGAGCGGCCGTCCAGACCAACCTGCCGTGCTGTAAACCCGCACGCCCTCGCGCTGTAGCCGAGCCAAGTTCGTATCCCGGCCGCCCACTCGCGCCCGCAATATTTCGAGCAGTTCGTCTTCCGTCAAAACATCCCGCAAATGGTGGAAGTCGATGCACTGCACGATCCGCTCCGGCGACAAGCTGGTCAGCAGCCGCCACATCGGTACTCCCTCGCTTTTCGCCCATAAATCCCAGAGGGCGTTCACCACTCCGCCGACGGCCATGCGGTAAGTTCCCAGCGCGAGCCACCGCAGTTGATGGTGCTCCGAGAGCGCTTGCGCATACAGCCCCGGTTCGGCAATAAACTCTTCGAGAGTTCGGCCCACGACGAACCGCCGCAGCGCCTCGATCGCGGCTTTCTGAATCTGGGTCCCATCGCCGATCGTAAAGACGAGCGACCGGCCTTCCAGCCCGCTATCGGTTCGAAGCACCGTGACGGCGCACGAGTAATTGGGGGCCAGATGCCGCGGGTCTGAACCCGCCATGCCCAGACGCACCGTTGGGTACCGAATATCGAGAACGTCGAAAGCGATGATGGTTTGCTGTTTTTTCACGAATGCGTCTGCCAAAGACTTTCATAGTATCCCGCTCAGAAATTTGATATCCCCTCGGCCATGCGGTTACGGATCAAACTCGACGCGGCGGAAGCGTTGCTCGTCGTATGCACCAATATTTTGGCCCAAAACTCGACCGAAGACGCCCAGAACTGCAAAGACTCCAAGCTGCTCTCCCGTCTCCCCGGCTGTTTCATTAAGGTCTGTGACAACAAAGAGTTCGACCAACAAGCAGTCCGTACCGGTCCGCGCAAAAAAGAAAACGACGCCGTCAAATCGCTCGAAGGCGTCGTCGAGAACATCGAGTACGAATGCCCCGGCAGACTGTCGCCGTTGCAGGTTGTTCAGAATGCAGCGACGGCCCTGCAGAGAGCTGGCTATCAATCGGTTTTCAATGGCAAAGACGAAAACGAAGCCCTCGCTTTGACCATGCGCAAAGCTGACCAGTGGATTCAACTCTCGTCGAGTTCGGGCGGAGATAACGACAGCACCACTTTCTACACCTTCAGATCCGTCGCCGTCAGCGCCATGAAACAAGAAATGGAAGCCACTGCTGAAGCCATGACGAGCGAACTCCAAACCTCTGGGCGGATGGCCCTTTATGGCATTAACTTCGCCACGAACTCCGCCGGGATCAACCCGGAGTCCGACAAGGTCTTAAGCGAAATCGCGTCGCTCCTGAAGAACCAGCCCACCTGGAACATCACCGTCGAAGGTCATACGGATAACGTCGGCGCTAAGCCCGCCAACCAGGCCCTATCGCAAAAGCGCGCCGAGGCCGTCGCCGCCTGGCTGGCTACCCACGGAGTCGCCCGCCCCCGCCTCGTTGCCGCTGGCTTCGGAGACACAAGGCCCCTTCAAGACAACTCCATCGACGAAGGCCGTTTGAAAAACCGTCGTGTCGAACTGGTTAAGCGCTAACTTCGCTGCTGAGCGAGCAGCGTCTCAATCCGCGCCAGCGCCGCCAGCACCGCCTCGTCTCCGTCCGTGCGTTTCTTCTGAAACGTAAACAGCCCGCTCGTCTCGATCGTGCACTCCGATATCTCGTGCAGATTCCGGAACCCCTGGCGATGCGCCGCCGCCGTCAAGTCATCGCGCGACAACAACTCCGCCGCCATCGCCTTTGCGTCAACTCGCCCCCCGCGCATCAACTCCACCGGCTTGCCCGCCAACCACCGCGCCGCCTTTCGATGCCGATACAAAACCCGGACCATCACGTAGTTCGCCCCCAACAAAGCCGTTGCCCCCAGGACGCCCCCGAGTAGCGAAGTCTCGTTGCCAATCAGCGCATTCTGCACCGTGTTCGAAAGCGTCAACAGCACGACGAGATCAAACGGGTTCAACTGCGCCAACTCCCGTTTCCCGAAGACCCGCAGCGCTGCCACCAGGAAAAGATAGATGGCCACAGATCGGACCAATTTTTCGCCCACCGGCATATTCAAATTCCAAAAATCAGCGCCGAACGTCGGCAGCAACGAGTCAAAAATGGTCATCGAAAAAAACTCCTCAACCAATTGTCCGTCTCCCTCGCCCACCGCCGCCGGCCCTTGCTATCAACTGCTCAAGGTCAAGTTGCACCGCCCCGGTGCGCAGGTCCGCTGTTGCCGCAGCTTCGTCGGCACCTCGGACGCCGCGCTAGCCAAGGCCAAACCTTCCGCGCTCGCGGCGATGTCTTCACCCGCCTCCTCGCCAAAAGACCGGCTTCGCCAGCCAGCTCGTCGAAATTCCCGGTCCGGCGTCACCCCCGACGGCGAAGATCACAACAATTGATAGACCCAAATCCACCCCTGGCGAATACGCCGTCCAGGACCCCGCCGCTCCCCATTCGCGCCAGTTCGCCGTCCGCGCCATTGACCCCTCCATTCGCTAGCTACAATTGCGAGATGCGCCGCCTCGTGTTGCTGCTGATTCCCGTCCTCTTCGCCCAGGATCCGTCGGCCATCCGCGTCAACGTCAATCTCATCCAGTTCGACGCCACCGTCACCGACAAAAAAGGCCGCCACCTCCCCGGCCTCACCGCCGCCGACTTCGAAGTCTTTCAAAACGGTAAACGCCAGAAAATCTCCAGCGCTCTCTGGGTGGTCGGCCGTCCCCTCGTCCCGTCTCCACCGCCCGGCACTTCCCCGCCTCCCCTCCGTCCGCAAGACGTCCGCCGCGCCATCGCCATCCTCATCGACGATCTCAGCCTATCGCCATCCAGCCTCCATTACACCCGGCAAGCGCTCCGCGATTTCGTCGCCTCCAGCCTCGAACCCGGGGACCTCGTCGCTGTCTACAAAACCTCCGCCGGCCTCGGTATCCTCCAGCAATTCACCACCGACAAACGCCTCCTTCTGGCCAACATCGACCGCATCACCCTACGGACCAACAACCCCACCGACCCCCTCGCCGCCTTCCAGCCCAACGCCATGGAAGACTCCGGCGACCCCGGCCTCGCCGACCTCGCTCTCCGCATGCGCCTTCAGGAAGAGCAGGCAAACCGCAGTCGGCAAGACATCGCCACCGCCGGGAGCCTTTCCACCGCCCGCTTCATCGCCCAAGGCCTCGCCGAACTCCCCGGTCGCAAATCCATCGTCTATTTTTCCGAAAGTCTCCAACTCTACGACCACGAAGTCGGTCCCCGCGAACGTACCATCACCGCGCTCCGAGACCTCGCCGACCTCGCCAATCGCGCTGCCGTCGTGTTCTATACCATCGACCCGCGCGGCCTCGTCTCCTTCGGCTTCACCGCCGCCGATACGCCCTCCTCCAATACCATCCGAGCCAACGAGCAAAGCCAGGAACGCCAAACCAACGTCAACCTTTCCAAGGACGGCCTCTCGCTCCTCGCCGAAGAAACCGGCGGCATTTTTTACCATAACCGCAACGATATCGGCGTCGCCCTCAAAGAAGCCATCCTCGACCAAGACGGCTATTATCTCCTCGCCTTCACCCCCGACGACGACACCTTTCAGAAGTCCAAAGCCGGACCCCGCTATCACCAGCTCAAGGTCAGGGTGACCCGCCCCGGCGCGCAAGTCCGCTACCGCCACGGTTTCGTCGGCACCTCCGACGCCGAACGCCTCCCCGTCCAAACGAATCCCGTCCTCGCCGCCCTCGTCTCTCCTTTCCGCGCCGTCGACGTTCCCGTCAAGCTCACTCCGATGTTCCTCCACGTCAACGGAACCGGCTCTTTTCTGCGGAATTTCGCCCATATCGACGTCCGCCCCTTCATCTATCGCGATGTCCCCGCCGCCCTTTCCGACCCCGACCCGACCCCTTGGAAGGAAGCGAGCCTCGTCATCGCTGCTTTCCTTTTCGATGCTAACGGCGTCATCGTCGAACGCGCTAGCCAAGGCCAAACCCTCCGCGCTCGAGGCGACGTCTTCACCCGCCTCCTCGCCCGCGGCATCGAACAGCAGATCATCCTCCTCGCCAAGAAGCCCGGGCCGTATCAAGTCCGCGTCGCGGTTCTCGACGCCGCCGACAAAAAAACCGGCACCGCCAGCCAGTTCGTCGAAATTCCTGACGTTTCAAAAAAGCGCCTCGTCCTCTCCGGGCTCACCCTCAACGGCGAAGACCACAACAAAGATCGCACCGCCTTCAGCTCCCCCGCTCTCCGCCAGATGCGCCCCGGCGAACGGTTCTTCATCGGTGCTTTCGTCTACAACGCCGGCCCCGATCTGTTGATGCAAATCAGTCTCTATCGCGACGGCAAGCTCGTCCACCGCTCGAAAAAGGAACCCGTCGTTCTCAAAACCGACCCCGCCTCCGGGGCCCGCCCCATCGAATACTCCCTCCCGCTCTCCGTCAAAGCCGCCCACGGCGACTACCTCGTCGAACTCGCCGTCCAAGACCCCGCCGCCCCAAAACAACGACAATTTGCCGTCCGCCAGATCGACTTCACCGTCAAGGAGCGTCGCAACTTGCTACAATGAAAATCGGATGAAATTTGGCGTTGTCGTCTTCCCTGGGAGTAATTGCGATCACGATGCACACTACGCCGTGACGCAAAATGTTGGTGCGCAGGCATCGTTACTTTGGCATCAGGAATCCAGCGTTCCCTCGGATGTTGATGCGATTATCATCCCCGGCGGCTTCAGCTATGGCGATTACCTCCGCTGCGGTGCCATCGCAAAGTTCTCCCCCATCATCAGCGCCGTTACGAAATTCGCCCACGCCGGCGGCTTGGTCATGGGTTTCTGTAATGGCTTCCAGATTCTTACCGAATCCGGCCTTCTTCCGGGAGCGCTCATCCGCAACAGCGCCCTGAAATTCATCTGCCGCCCCATCGACCTCCGCGTCGAAACCACTAATAGCCCCTTCACGAACACAGCCACCCCCGGCCAAATTCTCTCGCTCCCCATCGCTCACGGCGAAGGCTGCTACACCGCCGAACCCCACGTCCTCGACCAACTCGAAGCGGAAGACCGCGTGGTCTTCCGTTATGTCAAAAATCCCAATGGCTCCCTCCGCGACATCGCTGGAATTTGTAACGCCCAGCGCAATGTTCTCGGCATGATGCCCCACCCGGAACGCGCGGCCGACCCCCTCATGGGTTCGACCGATGGCCTAGTCCTGTTCCACTCCCTCATCGCCTCCCTAGCCGCTAAATAATCAATGAGCACCATCACTCCGGAAGTCGTCGCCGCGCACTCGCTCACGCCGGACGAATACCAGAAGGTTCTTTCTCTCCTCGGCCGCGAACCCTCGCTCACTGAGCTCGGCATCTTCAGCGTGATGTGGAGCGAACACTGCTCCTATAAGTCCTCGAAGATCCATCTCAAAAAGCTGCCCACCCGCAGCCAACTCGTCATCCTCGGCCCCGGCGAAAACGCCGGCATCATCGACATCGGCCAAGGCTACGGCATCGCCTTCAAAATCGAGTCGCACAACCATCCCAGCTTCATCGAACCCTTCCAAGGCGCCGCCACCGGCGTCGGTGGCATCCTCCGCGATATCTTCACGATGGGCGCCCGCCCCATCGCCGTCCTCGATTCTATCCGCTTCGGTCCCCTCGACGACCCCCAGACCGGACCTCGCAACCGCCGCATTCTCGAAGGCGTCGTCGCCGGTATCGCCCACTATGGCAACTGCTTCGGCGTCCCCACCGTCGGCGGCGAGTGCGTTTTTCATAAGTCCTACGACGGCAACCCCCTCGTCAACGTCTTCGCTCTCGGCGTCATCCCCAAGGATAAAATTTTCTTCGGTCGCGCCGAAGGCATCGGCAACCCGGTCATCTACGTCGGTGCCAAAACCGGCCGCGATGGCATCCACGGGGCCACCATGGCTTCCGACGAATTTACTGAGGAATCGAAGCAAAAACGCCCCAACGTGCAGATGGGCGACCCCTTCCTCGAAAAGCTGCTGCTCGAAGCCTGCATCGAAGCCATGCACTCCGGTGCCGTCGTCGGCATTCAAGACATGGGTGCCGCCGGCCTCACCTGCTCCACCTGCGAAATGGGTAGCCGCGCCGGCACTGGCGTCGAAATCGACCTGATGCACGTCCCCCAACGCGAAACCGGCATGACCCCTTACGAGATCATGCTCAGCGAATCGCAGGAACGCATGCTCCTCGTCGCCGAAAAAGGCCGCGAGCAAGAGATCTTCGACATTTTTGACAAGTGGGGCCTCGACGCCGCCACCGTCGGCGTCGTTACCGACGACGGCATGCTTCGCGTCCGCAACCACGGCGAACTCATCGCGGAAATCAACAATCGCGACCTCGCCGACGAAGCCCCGCTCTACGACCGCCCCCATACCAAGCCGCACCGCAACGTGCCCATGGAAGCGCCCGACTTCGCCTCCACCGATCTCAAAGCCGACCTCATCAAGCTTCTGTCGAGTGGCGACCTCTGCAGTAAACGCTGGATCTACGAGCAGTTCGACTACATGGTCCGCACCAACACCCTCGCCGGCCCCGGCGGCGACGCGGCCATCATTCGCATCAAAGAAACCGGCACCTCCGTCGCCGTCTCCCTCGATGGCAACGGCCGCTACTGCTACCTCGACCCCCGCGAAGGCGCCAAACTCGTCGTCGCCGAAGCCTGCCGCAACGTCTCCACCGTCGGGGCCCTCCCCGTCGCCGCCACTAACAATCTCAACTTTGGCAATCCCCAGCGTCCTGAAATTATGGCCCAGCTTGTCGAAGCCATTGAGGGCATGGCCGACGCCTGCGCGTTCTTTGAAACGCCCATCACCGGCGGCAACGTCAGCCTCTATAACGAGACCCTCGGCGAAGGCATTCTGCCCACCCCGGTCATCGGCATCGTCGGCCTTCTGCCGACCCAAGCTCCTGTGCCCAGCCGGTTCCAGGCTGAAGGCCTTACCGTCATGCTGCTCGGCGGCATTGGCTCCTCCGACGAAGTGCACTTCGGCGGCACCCAGTATGCCTACGTCCTCTTGAAACAAATGTGGGGCCTTCCCCCCGCTCTCGATATGGCCGTCGAAAAGAACGTCCACCTCGCCATCCGGGAAATCGACGCCGCTGGCCTCGCCGCCTCCGCTCACGACCTCTCCGACGGCGGCTTCGCGGTCGCCCTCGCCGAAGCCAGCTTTGACGGCATCGGTGCCGCGGTCATTCTGCCCCCGTCCTCCCTCCGTCCCGAACTCTTGCTGTTCCACGAAGCGCCGTCGCGCATTCTGTTGTCTACGAATTCGCCCGAAGAAGTGTCGAAAATTGCCGATAAGTTGGGAGTGCCCACGCAGGTTATTGGCAAAACCGTCAAAGGTCAGGTCGTCATTGAGGGACACCTCAGCGCGGCCATCGAAGAACTTCAGCAGCCTTGGGCTTCGGCCCTGGAGAACGCGCTCCATGCATGAGACAGATATCGATGATGACAAACTCCATGAAGAATGTGGTGTTTTTGCCATATATGGCCACGAAGAAGCCGCTAATTTAGCCTATTTAGGCCTCTACGCTCTCCAGCATCGAGGCCAGGAATCCGCCGGCATCGCCTCCAGCGACGGCCGCCAACTGCTCTGCCATAAAAGCATGGGCCACGTCGCCGATATCTTCACCCCCGAAGTGCTCGCCGGCCTTCCGGGTCATATGGCGATTGGCCACACTCGCTACTCCACCACCGGCGATTCGAAAGCGCTTAATGCCCAACCCTTCAGCGTCGCCTGCAATAAGGGCCTCATCGCCGTTGCCCACAACGGCAATATCACGAACGCCGCCGAACTCCGCCGCGAACTCGAAGCCGAAGGCTCTATCTTCCAAGCTTCGAGTGATACCGAAGTAATTCTCCATCTCGTCGCCAAGTCCCGCGAGCGGACCTTGGCCGGCGCTTTGCGCGAAGCCCTCCTCCAGTTGGAAGGCGCGTTTTCCCTTGTCTTTCTCGCTAAGGATCGCATCATCGTCGCCCGTGACCCCCACGGCTTCCGGCCCCTGGCCATGGGCAAGATGGAGATCTCCAAGCACAAAATCGGCTATGTCTTCGCTTCTGAGACCTGCGCTTTCGACCTCGTCGACGCCGTGTATCAGAGCGAAGTCGAGCCGGGCGAAATGGTCATTGTCGGCCCTGAAGGCGTCTCCCGCGAACAGTGGGCCCCCCGTCGCAACAAGGCTCATTGTGTCTTCGAGCACGTCTATTTCTCTCGCCCGGATTCGGTCGTCTTCGGTCGGCCCGTCCAGTTATCCCGCGAACGCATGGGTCGGCTGCTCGCGCAGGAACATCCCGCCGTCGGCGATATTGTCGTCCCCGTGCCGGACTCCGGCGTCGCCGCCGCCCTTGGATATGCCGAGGAGCTCGGCATTCCCTACCGTTTGGGTTTGATCCGTAATCACTACGTCGGCCGGACGTTTATCGAACCCTCCCAAGCCATCCGCGATTTCGGCGTTAAGCTTAAGCTCAACCCTGTCCGGCATCTCCTTGAAGGCAAGCGGGTCATCCTTGTCGACGATTCCATCGTTCGCGGCACCACCTCCCGGAAAATCGTCCGCATGGTCCGGCAAGCCGGAGCTCGCGAAGTGCATCTCCGTATCTCCTGCCCGCCCACCATCAGCCCCTGCTTTTATGGTGTGGATACGCCAAACAAACAGCAGCTCATCGCCGCCAATTCGTCCAATGAAGAAATCCGCAAATTCGTCGAAGCCGATTCGCTTGGTTACCTCTCCATCGGCAAACTCAACGAAGCCGTCGGCGATCACAACCGCGACTACTGCTACGCCTGTTACACCGGCAATTACCCGACGCTGATCAACATCGAAGAGATGTCCCAGGATACGCCGCCGCTCGGCTAGAGCGAAACCTGACATAGTGGAGGCGCTCTGAAAATTATGGCGTCGCACGAATATGGCCCGAGCCTACTCAGACGATCTGCGTTCAAAGTTTGTGATCGCCTATGAGACCGGAAACACTGACCTGAAGAAGTTGGCGGCGACTTTTCAAGTAAGCCGAGCTTGTCCCGAGCGAATTGTGAAAACCAAGCGGGAGACGGGCAGTTCCTCACGGACCTGCCGGTAGACCCCGCGGCTTCGCCAGTCGTCTGACCCCAGGCATCCGCCAACGCCTTGGCGTGCAGATCGGCAAACAGCCTGACGCCACGGTTAACGAATTGCGGGAATGGCTGCAAAATCAGGAAAGCGTGGCCATCAGTCAACAACGGCTCTCTGCCGTGATCTTTGAGACGGGACTTCGGGTTACGAAAAAGCCTGCACGCCAGCGAGCAGGATAGCGCGGAAGGAGTTCGGCGGCGAGAGCAATGGCGGACGACCCGAAACGATTGGTGTTTATCGACGAGAGCGGCGTGACCACGGACATGACGAGGTTCTATGGACGAGCGCCGCGCGGACAGCGGATTCAGGAAGGAACCCCGGACGGACGATGGCACACCGTTACCGTGCTCGGCGCGGTTACCTGCCAGGGATGACACGCGGGTATGACCGTCGAATCGGCTACGGACGGAGATGTCTTCCTGACCTACCTCACAGAAGTGCCATAGATAATCTCTCTGCCCACAAAGTAGAAGGGGTGAAAGA